>CAYRXS010000039.1:0-35978 GCA_964428225.1 uncultured Planctomycetaceae bacterium | reverse complement strand
GGTGATCTACCGCTTCCGCCGCACGCGGGCCCTGACCCTGGCGCAGTTCTTCGAGCAGCGCTACAGCCGGAGCTTCCGCGTGTTCGCGGGGCTCGTGGCGTTCATCGGGGGCATCATCAACTACGGGATCTTCCCCGGAGTGGCGGCGCGGTTCTTCATTGCCCTGTGCGGGCTGCCGGAGTCGTTCGAGCTGGCGGGGCTGACCATCGACACCTTCCCCGCCCTGATGATCCTGCTCATGGGGATCGCCCTGACCTTCGTGTTCCTCGGCGGCCAGATCGCGGTCATGGTGACCGACTTCCTGCAGGGCGTCTTCAGCAACCTCGTCTTCATCGTCATCATCTTCTTCGTGCTGCTCTCGATCCCGTGGGAGCACATGGCCGACACGCTCCTGCAGCGCGTGTGGGAGGGAGCGCCCGTCTCCGCGGAGCTCGGGAACGTCCCTCCGGAAGGCAAGTCGATGATCCACCCCTTCAAGCTGCAAGGGGAGGAGAACTTCAACGTCTGGTACTGGATCATCAGCGTCGTCGTGCTGTTCTACGGGATGCGGGCCTGGCAGGGCGATCAGGGCTACAACGCCGCCGCCAAGACCGCCCACGAGGCGAAGATGGCGAACATCCTCAACGGGTGGCGCTTCCGGGTCCTGATGCTGATCACCATCGTGCTGCCGCTCGCGATCCGCGTGATGATGCACCACCCCGCCTACGTGGATCAGGCGGCCGCGGTCAACGAGGCCCTCGCCCCGCTCGCGACGCCCGAGCTGCAGGCCGAGATGCGCACCCCGTATTCCGTGGCGGTGCTCTTGCCCGTCGGGCTCCTCGGGTTGTTCTGCGCGGCCATGATGGGGGCGTTCATCAGCACGAACGACACGTATCTGCACTCGTGGGCGGCGATCTTCGTTCAGGACGTGATTCTGCCCTTCCGCAAGAAGCCCCTGTCGCCGAAGGCCCACCTGCTGCTACTGCGAACCGCGATCTTCGGGGTGGCGGTCTTCGCGGTCTTCTTCAGCTTCTACTACGAGCCGAGCCAGTACATCGCGATGTACCTCGCCCTGACCGGCGCCATCTTCGTCGGAGGTGCGGGGTCCGCGATCATCGGTGGGCTCTACTGGAAGCGGGGAACGGCGGCCGCGGCGTGGACGGCGATGATCCTCGGGCTCGTGCTCAGCGCCTTCGGCATCATCGTCAAGCAGAGCTTCGTCGCAGACGTGCTGCGCAACAATCTCGACGCCTGGTGGGGATTCCTCGCTTCGCCGATGCTGAGCCTTCACGAGAACGCGTGGATCAGCGGGCAGGTGCTCACCTTCGTGGCCATCGCGACGTCCGTCACCGCCTACGTCCTCGTCTCGCTCCTCGGCCCGCGCACGGACTTCGACCTCGACAAGCTCCTGCACCGCGGCAAGTACGAGCTGGAGGAGGACCGCGTCGGGAAGAAGACCGAACACGCGGCCTGGCTCCGCAAGCTCGGCTTCGTCCCCGAGTTCACCGGGACCGACAAGTGGATCACGATCATCACGATCTCCTGGCCGCTCGTGTGGACGGTGATCTTCCTCGTGGGCACGATCTACAACGTGCTCGTCGACGTCTCCGACGAGACCTGGCTCGCCTGGTGGCGGGGCTGGACGTGGTTCGTGCTGTTCACCGGTGTCGTGATCATGATCTGGTTCACGATCGGCGGCTTCCGCAACCTGCGCGAGCTCTTCCAGGGGCTGCGCGCCCACCGCGATGACACGCGGGACGACGGTATGGTGCACGGCTCCGCAGATGAACGCTCTCCCTGACCGATGAAGCCCTTCGTCGCCTTCTCGCTCGTGATGGTCCTCCTGAGCTGGGTCGGCACGGCTCAGGACGAAGCTCCCGCTCCCCGGCCCAACGTCGTCGTCATCATGGTCGACGACATGGGCTACTCCGACATCGGCTGCTACGGAGGGGAGATCGAGACCCCGAACATCGATCGCCTCGCCGCCAACGGGCTGCGCTTCACGCAGTTCTACAACGGAGCGCGGTGCTGTCCGACGCGCGCCTCCCTGCTCACCGGGCTGTATCCGCACCAGACCGGCGTCGGGCACATGACGAACGAGAACGCGAAGCAGGGCTGCGACACGGGGTATCCCGGCTACCGCGGGAACTTGAATCGCCGGTGCGTGACCTTCGCCGAGGTGCTCGGGGCCGCGGGCTACCGCACGCTGATGAGCGGGAAGTGGCACGTCGGCACCTTCGACGGCATGTGGCCTCCGGACCGCGGCTTCGACGAGTACTTCGGGCTGATCCGCGGGGCGAGCAACCACTGGAAGCCCGGCCCCGACAAGCTCCTCGCCCGCGACCGCACGCCGGTGAAACCGGGAGAGGACTTCTACACCTCCGACGCGTTCACGGATGCCGCGATCGAGTACGTGCGCGAGTCCGTACGAGACGACGAGGAGCCCTTCCTCCTGTACCTCGCCTACACCGCGCCCCACTGGCCCCTGCACGCGCCCGACGAGGTGGTGGCGAAGTACCGCGGCGAGTACCGCGGCGGATGGGACGAGGTGCGCGAGGCGCGGCTCGCGCGCATGATCGAGCTGGGCATCATCGAGGAGGAGTGGGGGCTCACCGCGCGCGACGCGCGGGCCTGGGAGGAGCTCACCGACGGGGAGCGGGATCTGCTCGACCACCGCATGGCGATCTACGCCGCCCAGGTCGACCGGGTCGACTGGAACGTCGGCCGGTTCGTGGCGGTCCTCGAAGAGCTCGACGTCCTCGACGACACCCTGCTCCTCTTCCTCGACGACAACGGCGGCTGCGCGGAGGGAGGCGAGCTCGGCGGGGGCGAGCCGGAGATGGTCGGCACGCGCGAGGGCTACTGGCTGTCCTACGGCCGCGGCTGGGCGAACGCGTCGAACACGCCCTTCCGCCGCTACAAGCACTGGGTGCACGAGGGAGGCATCTCCTCGCCCCTGATCGTCCACTGGCCGGCCGCCATCGAAGCGCGCGGCGAGCTGCGCCACGATCCGTGCCACCTGGTCGACGTGATGGCCACCCTCGTCGACGTGTCCGGGGCGCGCTACCCGCAGATGCACGCCGGGAACGAGATCGAGCCGATGGAGGGCGTCTCGCTGCGGCCCGCATTCGCGGGCGAGGCCCTCGGGGATCGCCCCCTCTTCTGGGAGCACGAGGGCAACCGCGCGGTGCGCCGCGGGAAGTGGAAGCTCGTCGGGGTGCACAAGGGCGAATGGGAGCTCTACGACCTCGACGCCGACCGCACGGAGCTGCACGACGTGGCCTCCGCGAATCCCGAGCTCCGCGACGAGCTGGTCGCCCTCTACGACGCCTGGGCCGCGCGCTGCCACGTGCGCCCGTGGCCGGTGAAGCGCAAGGAAGGCTACGAGCCGCCGCCCCACCTCTACCCGAGGACCTGGCGAGAGCTTGAGCGGATGGACGAACGGCGCTGAGGCCACCCGTACACGCTCGACGCCCCTCGACCCGAGGTGGGGTCGTGGGGCGTCGCGGTGGTCGACAGGGTGCGAGGCTTCAGAAGCTCCCGAAGATGACCGAGGTGCCGTCCTTCGTGTGCACGTTCCTCTTGATGTGCTTCCGGAGCTCCTCGACCAGCCCGCGCAGCTCGTGCACCTCGTGGCGGAGCTGGTGGACCTCGTCCTCGAGGACCGCGATCCGGTGGCCGAGATCGCCGCCGCCTTCATGCGACCGGTCGCGCATCACGTCCTCGAGGTGGGCGTGGAGCTGCTGCGCCTCGTGCTCGAGCTCCTGGGCGCGCTCGGGGAAGCCCCCCGCGTGCAGGTCCTCGGCCGCGGCGTGCAGGTGGTGGATCCGCCACTCGAGGTCCTGGGCTTCCTTCTCGTGGATCCGGGCCGGCTCGTTGCGCTCGAAGACCTCCTGGAGAGTCGGAAGCGCGCGGAACGCATCGTCGTACTGGCGGTAGGCGTCCTTGGCCTTCGCGTACTCCTCCGCGTGACTGCGGTACCCCTCGGCGAGCTTGACGTAGTCGACCCCGTGCTGGCGGTACTGCTCGGCGAGCCGGGCGTAGTCGACCCCGTGCTGCGCCTGCAGCTCCGCGACCTTCCGCCAGAGGTCCTGCGCCGCCTCGAGGTCGCCTTGATGCTGGGCCTGCCGTGCCTTCTCCAGGTACTCCTCGTACTTGGAGCGAGGCCCGGGCGCCTCGCCTTCATGCTCGGACCCGTACGTGAAGCCGCCGCGCAAAAGCACCTTGACGTCCACGCCCTTCTGGCTCTCGAGGAACTGGCGGGCCTTCTCGTAGTCGACCCGCGCCTTCTGCTCGCGCTCGGCGGCCCTCGCCGCGGCCTCGTGCAGCTTCGCCGCCAGCTCCTCCGCCTTCCGGCGTAGCTCCGCGGCCTTCTCGACGCGTCCCTGCTGCTCGAGCTTTTGCACCAGGGCGCGAATCTCCTCGATCTTGCGCCGAATCTCGTCGGCGCGCGCGTGGCGCTCGTCGTCCTCGTCGGTCGCGTATTCGACGTAGCCCAGGGCGCGGAGCGCCTCGTGGGTCTCGTCGACCTCCTCGTCCACGAGTATCACCTCGCTCTCGGCGTAGCCGAGCGCCTCGAGCTTCTCGACGTGCTCCGTGACCTCCTCGTCCTGCGTCGCGAACGGAAGGCCGATGCCGGTCAGGAGGGCGGCCCCCAGTAGTGTGTGTCGGATCATGGGATTCTCCTCGTGATCATCGCCCGCCGCGCGAGCGCTCATGGTTCGTGTTCGATTCCTGCAGCCCGACCCGTCGCGCGCGCAGCTCCCGGCCGCGCGCGGCGATCTCGTCGAGCAAGTCGTTCCATTCCGGGACCTCGCCGCGAGCGCGCAGCTCGCTTCGCAAGGCCTCCACCTCCGCGTCCAGGGCCTCGAGCTCGCCGACGAGCGCGCCGAGAGCCTCGGGCAGCGGAAGTCGTTCCATCTCCGCGGACGTCGGATCGCCGAGCGAAGTCGCGGGGGACTCCACCCCTTCTGCGGCGCTCGAGCGCGCGTCCGCCGAGAACCCGGGCGCCGCGGCCGCGGCCAGGAGCAGGAGACCCGCACCCAGCCCCGCGTGCCACGAGCGGTGGGCGTCGGGACGAGTCCTCCCCGTGCTCGCGCAGAGGCGGAGGATCCGCCGCTCCAGGCTCGAGCGCCGCTCGGCCATGCTCGGGGCCAGCGTGGCGTCTCGCGAACGTCGCGCCTCGACCATCCACGCGGCCACCTCCGTCAGGCAGCGGGCCAGCGGGAGGCCGTCGCCCACGAGGTGCGCGGCGGCGGCGTCGCAGCGGTACTCCGCCAGCTCCTGCCAGCGCCGCCGCGCCCAGCGGTTGAGGGGTTGCACGAACAGCACCGCCTCGACGAGCCGCCACACCGCGAGCCACAAAGGATCGCGGCGAACGTGGTGGGCGAGCTCGTGGGCGAGCAGGCTCTCGAGCGCGCGCGCGTCCAGCTCGCGCACCGCCCGCGCCGGCACGCAGATCTCCGGTCGGAGGATCCCCAGGGCCACGGGGACGGTGATCGCGTCGCTGATCGTGAGGCGCACGGAACGACGCAGACCCGCGCGGCGTCGCATCCGCTCCAGGGTGAGGAAAGCGTCCTTCGACGTCAGGGGCCGCCGGCTCGCGATCGCGTGCAGGAACCGTCGCCAGCGCCACACGAGGACCACGAGCCCGAGGAGGACGGGCAGGCCCAGGAGCAGCCCGAGCGCCAGCCGTTGTCGGCTCCTCGCCTCGACCGCATCCATTTCCGCGGGGAGGGAGGCGGCCATCGCGCCGGCCGCGGCCCCTTCCTCGACCGAACGCGGGAGCGCTCGATGCGGCGCCTCATCACTCGAGGGCAGCCACGTCGTCGTCTCGTCGCCGACGATCGTGCCCGGGCTCTCCTCCCCCTCGAGGCCGAGGAGGTCGAGGGCTGGCCGCGACGACGCGACGTCGATCGACGCCTCCGTACCGGCGACGAGGGTCCAGCTCCCGCCGGGCAGCCTCGGTCCGAGCGCGAGCTGCACCGTCGCGGTGAGCGCGCCCCCGAACAGGGCGAACTTCCACAGCGTCTCGCGCAGGGCGTCCGAGCGCAGCCGACGCCACCGGGTCACCAGCGCCACCGCCGCGAACAGCAGGGTGCCGTGGACGAGGTAGGTCAGCAGCCAGGCCCCCGCGGTCGTCTCGATGGGGGAGAAGGACCCGACGTCAATCGCCATCGGTCTCCCCCCGCCGCTCCGCGGCCGCGATCAGCGCCTTGAGCTTCGCCAGCTCGTCCTCGCCGAGGTCGCGCTCGCCCAGGAGGTGGTTGACGAGCTCGGCGGCGTCCCCGCGGAAGAGACGCTCCACCAGGTCGCCCACCAGCGAGCGCCGCAGCTCCTCCTCCACGAGGGTGGCGCGGTAGACGAACTGCCGCCCCTCGGTGCGGTGCTCGACGAGGCCCTTCTTCTCGAGCTTCGCCAAGACGGTGGCGATCGTGGTGCGGGCCAGGCCGAGGGAGGGCTGCAGGCGCGCGTGCAGCTCCGAGGCCGAGACCTCTCCTCCGCGAATGAGCTCCTGCAGGATCGCGAGCTGCAGCTCCCCGAGCTGGATGGATCGACGCAAGTGGCTTCCTCCTCCGGGTGGCGTCCCGGTCGTCTATGCCGCTAGTACTACACCCATAGACCAAATGTTGGCGCGGGTCACGGTTCTTTCCGATGACTTCCCTAATCCCTTGCCGAGCAATGGGTTGTGAGCAGGGTTGATTCCCGGGAGAAGGACGCGCCTCGCGGAGGGGCGTTCCGCTCCCCAGCATGAGGGGCATGGACGCAAGCCTGGAGGCGAAGGCGGGTCGGAAGCGTCCCCGCGTCCCGCGCGCGCTGGCGTGGATCCTCGCCGGGCTCGTCGTCTTCGTCCTCCTCGTCCTCGGCGGGAGGAGCCTCCTCGTGGGGATGTACCGGGGTCGGGTCGAGGACGAGCTCGAGCGGATCCGCGCCGCGGGGGATCCCGTGCTCCCCGAGGACCTCGTCGTGCCGGATCCGGGCGAGGGAGAGGACGCGCTCGCGTGGCTCGCGGCCCTCGAAGAGGCGAGAGCGAGCCGTATCACCTGGATCGAGGACCACCTCCGGGACGTTGAGCAGTTCGAGCTGCTCATGGAGGAAGTGAGAGAGAGCGAGGTGCCTGCGGAGCACATCGCCCTCCTGGACGAGATCCGTCTCCTCCACGATGAGCTGGGAGGCAATCAGGAGGCGATCGATCGGTTCTGGACCGGGTTTCGCACCAAGCACAATGACTCCGACGCCTCGTTCACCCGACAGGAGTGCACCGTCCTTCGTGCCATCGAGGTGGGGGCACGAATCCACCCCGAGGATCTCGACACCCTCCGCACCGGGGTGCGGTTGGACATGGCTCGACTGCTCGAGGGCATCCTGGAGGATCTCGACTTCGCCGCGACCGAGCAGCCGACCGACATCCACCCGGCGCTACCCACCGGCCTCCTCGTCCTGACGGATCTGGGTGGTCTGGCCGTCGTCGCGGCCCACCAGGGCCGCGCAGACGAGGCGTTGGATCGTCTGGAGCTGGCCCTCCGCGCCGCCGAACTATGCGAGGATGTGCCCTGGCTCTACGTCGGCCACGATCTTTGGCTGCTTCTCGCGTCCAGCGCGGTCCAGGCCGTCGTGCCCACCGCCGCGGGCCTTCCTCCGGGAACGGACCTCGGCGCGATCGAGGCGCGCCTGGCCGAGCTCGATCCGCGCGCGAACCTGGTGCGCGCCATGAGGGGGGAGAGGGCGCTCGGGAACCGGGTCTTTGCGTCGTTTCGCGCGCATGCCGGCGGAAGCGGACCATTCTCCGAGGGCCAGCTCTCCCGCCTCCTCGCCGGGATGTTCTTCGCTCGGGATCACGCGATCTACCTAGAGCTGATGCGGGACGCGATCCAGCTCGCGGAATCCCCTCCCCACGAGGTCCTCAGAGCTCGGGACTGCTGGCGCGCGCGGATCGAGCCCTCTCCCCGATGGGCCCCTCTGTCGAGCATGTTGGTCCCCATGTCGGACGTCGACGACGAGTTCGCCCGTTCTCTGGAAGCCTCGATCCTCTTCGCACGAGGCGCCCTGATCGTCCGGCGGGAGGGCCTCGAGGCGGGGCTCGCGTGGATCGACGCTCGGACCGATCCGTTCGACGGGTCCCCCCTGCGCCATCGCGTGGACGAGGACGGGACCGTCGTCTTGTGGTCCGTGGGCGCGGACGGCGTCGACGACAGCGGGGTGGGATGGGACGAGGACTGGGGTTGTATGCGGGACGTCGTCCTCCGCTTCCGCCCGCATTGATCCCCCGGCTTCGCAGAGCGACGCGCGTTCCGTATGCTCACGGGGCCGATGAACGACCCGACTCCCCGAAGCGATCCCCCTCGCAAGAACCTCCGCCGCATCGGCATCCGTCTCGCCATCTCCCTCGCGGTCTTCTACGTGCTGCTCGAGGTCGCGCTGCGCCAGTTCCCGGAGGTCCTGCCTCCCTCCTACCGCGAGTCCTATCCGCTGCACGGCGTCGAGCTCGCCCTGCCCGGGATCCTGGACGAGGTGCCGATCGACGAGTTGCCCCTGCCCGTGATGGTGATCGCCCATACCGGGACGCCGCCCGCGGACCTCGTCGAGCGCGGCATCGCGCCCTCCGGCATCGAGGAGGATCGCCGGCGGTTCCCGCGGTTCACCACGCCCGCCGACGAGCTCGGCCTGCCCAACGAGGAGAGACCGGAGCAGGCGGACATCGTCCTGGTGGGGGACTCCTTCCTCGTGTGGGCGGGAGTGACCGATCCGCCCGGGCTCACGGCCCGGCTCGGGGAGGCCACGGGGCGCAGCGTCTACAACACGGGGATCTCCGGGATCGGGCCCATCCACGGCGAGTGGATCCTGCGCGAGGTCGGCCTGGAGCTGCAACCCGAGCTGGTCATCTGGTTCTTCTTCGGGGGCAACGACATGACCGACACGTGGGTCACCCTCGAGTACATGAAGAAGGGCTACGAGACCCACGCCGATCTGTTCGGGGACCGCCGTCCTCCGTTTCTCCGGGTCCCCGACCTCGTCTCCTTCCTCCTGCGCGATACGCCGGAGCGATCCGAGCCCCTCCCGCCCTTCCTCGGTCCCGTCGGGGCGGAGCGCATGCGGAGCGACTGGTTCCTGGGGAGCTACCTCTCCCAGCTCGTCATCCCCAAGGAGCAGTGGCTGAACCAGGAGGCCACGAAGGTCGCGCTGGACGTCCTCGCGCGGGCGCGGGACGAGGTGAACGCGGCCGGCGCCGGGTTCCTCCTCGTCTACCTTCCCTCGAAGGCCCAGGTCCACCTGCCCTTGGCCGTGCCGGATCCCGAGCTGCTGCACCTCGCGGGCGCCCGCGGCTCGGCGGGTCTCTCCCCGCTCGCGCCGGAGGAATTCCTCGCGCGAGCCCTCGCGAACCACGGAGCCCTCGAGGAGGTCATCGAGGAGTTCTGCCGAGAGCGGGAGATCGCCTACTTCTCCGCGACGCCCATCCTCGTCGAGATGGCCCGGCGGGGCGAGAGCGGCTTCGTGACCGCCGACACCCACTGGTCCCCCGTGGGGCAGGAGGCGGTGCTGGGTCCGCTGCTCGAGCTGCTCGAGGAAGAGGGCCTGCTCGAGTAACGCGAAGGGCGCCGCGTCAGTCGAGCCACCGCGGCCACTCGGGATCGGCGGCCGCGCGGGTCAGCAGGATCTGGGCGAAGCGGTGCTCGAAGAAGCGGAAGATCTGGGTGTCGCGAGCGATCTCCAGCGCGGCGAGCCCTCCCTCGCGATCGCCGCGGCCCAGGCGCCGGAGGGCGATGAGGAAGGCGAGCTCGCACCGCATGCCCGGGCGACCTCGCGAGCTCGCCAGGAGCATGTCCTCGTCCGCCCGATCGTTGAGGTACCCGAGGGCCAGGGTGAGGAACAGGTCGTCCGCGTCTTCGGCGGTGATCGTCGCGGCGTCGGTGCTCTCGAATTCCCGGATGGCCTCCCTCGCTTCGCCGGGGAAGCCGAGCAGCTCCATGAACGCCACTCCGATGAAGAGCGCGTTGGCGTGGGTCATCTGGAGTTGGATCACCTCCCGGCAGACGTCACGTGCCTCCTCCACGCGACCCAGCTCGGCGAGGACGAGGAGCTGCGCCATCATCGGGGGGTAGAAGCCCGGCGCCACCTCCTGGGTCTTGCGGGCCTGCGCGAGGGCGGCCTCGAGCTCCCCCATGGCCCAGAGCACCGCCGCGTGCTTGTAGAAGATCGCGTGGTCTCCGCCCCACGGGGAGCGGGCGTCGGCGGCCAGGGCGTTGGCGAAGGCCCGCTCGGAGGCCTCGAAGTCGCCGACGTAGCGGAAGTAGGTGCCCTGCTGCACGTAGGCCAGGGGATCGTCCTCGCGGCAGAGCGAGACCGCCGTGGCCAGGTCGTCGTGACAGTTCGCGAGCCATTCCTCCCGGCGATCCGCCAGGTCCGGCTGCGTGGTGGCGTAGGCCGCGGCGTCGAGCCAGGCGTGCCCGCGCACCGCATAGGAGCGCGACGAGCTCGGCCGGAAGACGGTCAGGGCCTGGCCGTCGGCGAGCATGGGCTCGAGATCCTCGCGCCGCCCCTCGGTCAGCAGGCGGTAGCCGAGGTAGTGACCCCGGGCGGCGATGGCGGGCACGAAGTCCGGATGCAGCTCCGTCGCCCGCACGTAGGATTCGAAAGCGTGGCTCCGCTGGGTCATGCTGGGCATGTTCCCGTGGAGCATCCAGCCGAGCGCGGAGTCGATGTCCTCCTCGGGAATGGCCTCGAACCGCCGCCAGGATTCGGCGTAGTCGCCGGTCATGCTGATCGCGATGACCATCCCGAGGCGGGCCTCGACGTGCTCGGGGTGGGCGTCGATGAAGGCCTGCTGGTCGGGCTGATGACCCTCGGCGACCTCGTTCAGGTAGTCGTCCAGGATTCCCTCGAGCGTCGTGTCGCCCGAGGAGTGCTCGTCGTTCGCGCCGTCAGATCGCATCGCCGAGGATCTCGCGCAGGCGGATGAGGGCGCGCACGCAGAGGCTGCGCACGGCCCGCTCGGAGCGTCCCATCTTCGAGGCCGTCTCGCCCACGCTCAGGTGGTTCATGTAGCGGTGCTGGATGGCCGCGCGCTGGGCGTCGGGCAGGCGACCGAGCGCCTCCTCCAGCAGGCGGACCCGGTCCCGGAAGTCGGCGGCCATGCTCGGGCTGGTCACCGAGCCCGAGAGGTCCCCGAGCAGCCGCGCCATCGACTCGTCGCGCCCGAGATCTCCGGCGCGCACCTCCGCCCCGCGCTTGGCGGTCTGGAAGGCGCGGCGGTCGAAGTCGCAGATGCGGTTCACCGCGATCCGTCGCAGCCAGGCGAAGAAGCTGTCGCGCCCCTGCTCCGCGAACTGCTCGATCGAGCGCAGGGCGTCCAGGTAGACCTGCTGCATGACGTCCTGGGACTCGAGCCTCTGGCGGAGGCGGTCGCCGAGCTCGGACCGCACGGACTCGAGCAGGCGCGCCGAATAGTGCCGTACGAGCTCGTCCATCGCCTCCTCGTCCCCCGCCTGCGCGCGCTCGATCAGACGGGAGATCTCGGGAGGCTCGGCTTCCTCGCCGGCGGAGGGATCCGGCTCGGGAGGGGATCCGGGAGGGAGGGGTGGGGCGGACACGGCGGCGATGGCAAGGCGGTTTTCGGAGCGTCCAGTATACCCCTCGCCCCTTTTCCGGGATTCCCGAACCCTCCCCTCGGCGCGACGGAGGTATCAGGGTGGAGGCCGGACGTCCGGAGACACGATGAGCGATTCCGCGAGCAGCATCACCCGAAGCGCCCTTCTGGAGCACGCGAGCTTCGTGAGAGCCCTGGCCCGTCGGCTCGTGCGCGACGCGTGCGAAGCCGAGGATCTCGAGCAGGACGCCTGGCTCGCCGCGCTGAGCCGGGACTCCCTACCCGCCGTCGATCCGCGCGGGTGGCTGGCCCGCGTGCTGCGGACGAGAGCCGGGAACCGACGGCGCTCGGAGCGCCGCCGGCGTGATCGCGAGCGCGCCGCGACCCCGGGGAAGAGGCAAGGACCCGTCGGCGCGGACGAGCTCGTCGAGCGCATGGAGGTCCGCCAGCGCGTGGTGGCCGCGGTGCTCGCCCTGGAGGAGCCGTATCGAGAGACGGTGTTGCTGCGCTTCGACCGCGAGCTGACCCCGAGCGCCATCGCCCGCGAGACCGGCATTCCCCTCGACACGATCAAGACGCGCCTGCGCCGCGCGCTCGAGCTCCTGCGCGAGCGGCTCGACCGCGAGGCGGGCGGCGACGGACGGTCGTGGTTGTCGGCGCTCGTTCCTCTGCTCGACGGAGAGCCCTCGGGGGTGGCTCCCGCGGCCCCGCTCCTCTCGACCACCGCGGTGATCGCGGTCGTCGGCGCGGTGTCGCTCGCCGTTCTCGCCGCGGCGTGGGGGTGGAAGGGCTTCGGAGGCGCCGAGCCCCAGGAGCTTCCCGCCTCGCCGCCTCCGGGCGAGCTCGTCGGCGAGGCCGAGCCCGAGGAAGCGTCGATCGAGCAAGTCGCCGACGCGCGCGGCCCGGTCGCGTCGACGGCCTCCGGCGGCGAGCGGCGAGAGCTCGTTCTCCGCGTCGTCGACGTGTTCACCCGCGAGCCGGTCGCGGGCGCGGAGGTCCTCTACACGGAGTCGTTGTCGGCCTTTCCCGAGGGAGGCGAGATCGAGGACCTCCTTCCCTCGATCGGTCGACGGCGCACGAGCGACGCGAACGGCGAGGTCCGCATCCCCGTTACCGACGAGCAGGTGGGAGTCCTGGTGCGCAAGGGCGATCGCGGCGCCACGAGGTGGCTCTATCCCGACGACCTCGGACCCTTCGAGCTCGGGATCTACCTCCGGCGCTCCTTGTCGGTGCAAGTGCGGGATTCCGAGGGACAGCCGGCCTCGGGAGTTCCGGTCTCCCTCGGGATCAGCGGCCGTCATTGGGGTATTGGCGGCCGTGGATACGAGGTGATCACGGCGGGAGATCATGGAATCGCCACGTTCCATGGAGTCGAGGAGCTGTTGGCCTTCGGTGTGCCGGGTCTTGGCTGGCCATTGAGGACCCACCTCGAGTCCAAGGCCCGTTCGCCTTCCGTCGAGCTCGATCCTGAACATCTTCCCGACGAGCCCGTGGTACTGACGCTGCCACCCTCGGGGCGCGTCGTCTGCAATCTGGTAGACGAGGAGGGGAATCCCCATCACGGTGTGGTTTTGGTTCGGTTGCAAGGGAAGTCATCCCTGCATTTCCACTTCGACGAGGAGACCGTCGTAGCGGGGCCTTCGGTCTCGTGGCAGGTGGACCCGGGCCTGCAGCTCACGGCCAGTGCGCGCCTGCTCGATGCCCCGCGCGATTCGCGGGGACCGGAGATCGAGCTCACGGGACCCGAGCGCGCGGGCGAGCTGGTGACGGTCACGATCCCCGTCCGCGGGCCGGCTCCACGCCTCACCGGGATTCTCGCGGACGAGGAGGGCAGCCCCCTCGCGGCGCAGGAGCTCGAGTTCCGACTGTACGCTCAGAAGGGAGAACGCCGGCGCATCACGAATCGGGTGCCGTCGGAAACGGACGCCGAGGGGCGGTTCGAGCTCTCCCTCCTGTCGAAGACCGTCGCAGAGGACCTCGTCGAGCTGGAGGTGCACCTCGCGGGTACGCCGGGTCTGGCTCCGAGGGTGGGGACGATCCCCCTGCCCCAGGAGCTCGTGGAAGGCACGACGACCGTGGGGATCGTGAACCTCCCGGCGCCGTCCCGCAGGATCGTCGGACGCGTCATGGGCGCCGACGGCGCGGGGATCCCCTCCGCTCGCATTCTGATCAGCGAGCACACACCTCCCTCGGACTCCGGGGGAGCCGGGGGGCTTCGCGGCCTCGGCTACATCGGCATGGACTACCGCCCCCTCGGCGACCATGTCGCGAGGACCGACGCCGAGGGACGGTTCGAGGTCTCGCTCCCGGGCGAGGACGGACGGTACACGCTCCAGGCGTCGAAGCCCGGTTTCGAGCCCTCGCTCCAGGTTCCCGTCGAGGCCGGCGGCGACGACCTCGAGATCCGGCTCGAGCGCGGCGGAGCGATCGTGGGCTCCGTTCTCCTTCCCGATCCCGTGGACGCGTTCCGCTTCTCTATCGCTCTCGTCGACGAGAACGAACGGTCACGCGAGATCGTCGATCCGGGCTACGGCTGCGAGTCGGGAGCTCCGGATCTCGGGGGCCACTTCCGGATCCGGCGCGTCCCGGCCGGCCGCCACACCCTCCGGATCACGCTCGCCTACGTGGACGAGCTCCTGCTCGAGGTCCGCGACGTGGAGGTGATTCCCGGGGAGGTGACCGTGGATCCTCGCCTCCAGGCGATCGACTTGAACGACTACGTGCAAGTGCTCGGATTGAGCGTCGTCGACGTGCTGGATCGACCGGTGCCCCTGGGCTGGATCCGTTTGTTCCCCGTGAAGGAGGAAACCCGGTGCTGTCGCCGGATGCTCTTCGCGGGCGGCAAGACGCGGCACCTGCTGATGCACGGCGCCTATCGGGCCGAGATCGAGGCCAAGGGATTCCGCTCCACCTCCGTGGCGGAGGTACGAGACGGGCAGCGGATCGTCCTCGAAGGGGGGCTGCCGCGACGCTTCGTGCTGCCCGCGGACCTGGAGCTGCCGCCCGAGCCGTGGACCCTGCGTCTGGCCCTGCATCCGCCCGGCGGCGGCAAACCTACCACCCCCGGTCCCTCGGCTCCGGGGAGTCTCGGCGGCTCGAGCGCGCTCCAGCACACCTTCGGCGTCGAGCGGGAATTCGAGCTCGCTCTCCCGGAGCCCGGCGTCTGGACCGTGCGCTGGCAGGTGAGCCGTTCGGCCCCGCGTGCCTTTCACCACCTTCCGCCTACCACCGTCGAGATCGACGACGGGACGGTGCTCGAGACGATCGAGCTGGCCCCCGACGCCGCGGCCTACCCCTCCGTCCTCGCAAAGCTCCGCTGATTCGCTCCCTCGTCCGCTACCCTGGGGAGCCATGAGCGACCAGGAGTGCGGAATCGTCATCATCGGCGGCGGGATCCTCGGGTGCGCGACGGCGCTCGAGCTCGGGCGGCGCGGGGTGCCGTCGGTCGTCGTGGACCGGCTCGGCGAGGTGGGGCACGGGACGACCGCGGCGTCGTGTGGGCTCGTGCGACGGTTCTACTCGACCGAGACGATGATCGCGGTGGCCGAGGAGGGGGCGCGCATCTTCGACGACTGGCGAGCGTACTTGGCGGCGAGCGAAGAGGAGGACGTCGCGCGCTTCGTACGCTGCGGGATCCTCTTCATCCCCTCCGCGGTCGACGACGGCATCCGGGAGACGATCGAGCGCATGAAGGGGCACGGCGTGGACGTCGCGCACCTGTCCCGGGACGAGGTCGCGGGGCGGTATCCCTTCCTCGAGGTACGCTCGCAGTCGCCCGTGAAAACTCCCGGCGACGACGACTTCTTCGAGGACACGGGGCGCGACATCGACGGCGCGATCCACGAGCGCGACGCGGGTTACGTGGTGACTCCCCTGCTCGCCACGAGCAACCTGCGCGCCGCCGCCGAACGGGCGGGCGCGACCTTCCGCCTCGGGCGCGGCGTCGCGTCCATCGAGAAGGGAGGCGGGCCGCGGCGCTTCCGGCTCGTCCTGGAGGACGGCGCGACGCTCGACGCGGACGTCGTCGTGAACGCCGCCGGACCGCACTCGACGATGGTGAACGAGATGGCGGGAGTGAGCCTGCCCCTCGAGGTGCGCCCGCTGCGCCGCGAGGTGGGGGTGGTGGCGAATCCGCGCTTCGTGGAGGGCGAGGACACCGATGTCCCGGTGCTCCTGGACATCGACTCCGGCACGTTCTGCTTCCCCGAGCCCCGCGGCAACGACCTCGACTTCGGCTCCCTCGACCCCGAGTGCGACGAGAAGGAGTGGATCGACGATCCGGACGCGATGGACGTGAACTGCAGCGTCGAGGGCTTCGAGCGCAATCTCCTGCGCGCCATGAAGCGCTTCCCCGAGCTCCGGTTCGAGAAGCGGCGTGGGATCGCCTCGCTCTACGACGTGACCCTGCTCGACTGGAACCCGATCCTCGACCGCACCGACGAGGACGGCTGGTACGTGGCCATGGGCACGAGCGGCTCCTCCTTCAAGACCGCGCCGGTGATCGGGGCGGTCATGGCCGAGCTGATCGGTGCATGCGAGGCGGGACACGATCACGACCGCGATCCGGTGCGCATGCGCCTGCCGCGCACCGGCTTCGAGCTGGACGTCGGCTTCTTCTCCCGCCGGCGCGGCGCCCACGCGAGCACGCGGAGCGTGCTGGGCTAGCGTACGCTTGGGCCAGCCGTCCTCCTTGACGTGTGGATGGCGCCCCCCTACGTTGGCCGGACTCGGCGCGAAGTGGGCGCCTCGAACCTCCTGTGCGAAGCCAACACTGCGAGAGTCCAGGATGAACAAGAAGACGGTCCGTGCCGGCATCGTGGGGGCGGGTTTCTCCGGTCGCTTCCACTTCGAAGCGATCCGGCGGGTCTACGGAACGAACGTCGACGTGAAGGGCATCTATGACCTCGATGCCGAGCACGCGGCGGAGTACGCGCGAGAGCGGGACATCCGGGCCTACGATTCGCTCGAGTCGCTCGTCGAGGACGTGGACGTGATTCACTGCTGCGTTCTCGTGGCCGGTCACGAGGAAGTGGCGGTCAAGGCGCTCGAGCGCGACAAGTTCGCGATCGTGGAGAAGCCGCTCACCGGTTACCTCGGCGACGGGACGGACGAGTTCCACGGCGACCGGTTTCCGAAGCAGGACGCGCTCGATCACGGCCTGACCAGTGTCGAGCGGATGCTCGAGGCCGAGCGGAAGAGCAAGGGACGAATCCTCTACGCCGAGAACTGGGTCTACGCGCCTTCGATCCAGAAGGAGCGAGAGGTGATCGAGAAGACGAAGTCGCAGATCCTGTGGATCCACGGCGAGGAGGCGCATTCGGGCTCCCACAATCCCACCTATGCCTACTGGAAGCACTCCGGCGGCGGCGTGCTCATCGGCAAGGGGTGCCACCCCCTCACCGCCGCGATCTACCTGAAGCGCGTCGAGGGTCGGGCGCGAGACGGGAATCCGATCCGGCCGAAGGCGGTGTCCGCGCGCACTCACGCCCTCACGCGCCTGGAGAACTTCCAGGACGAGGGACACATCCGACGCGACTACTACGACATCGACGACTTCTCGATGATGCACGTCGTGTTCGAGGACGACACGATCGCCACCGTGTTCGCCTCCGACATCATCATGGGAGGCATCCACAACTGGCTGGAGGTCGCAGCGAACAACCACCGGACGGTCTGCAACATCAACCCGAACACGGCGATGCAGATCTACAATCCGCGCGACGCAAACTTCGAGGACGTCTACACCGTCGAGAAGATCGAGACCAAGCAAGGGTGGACCAACGTCCCGCCGGACGAGGACTGGTTCACCGGCTACCCTCAGGAGATCGAGGCCTTCTATCGCACCGTGGCCTACGGCGATCCCGTCGAGAGCGGGAGCCTCCTGGCCGCCGACTCGATCTCGACGATCTACAGCGCCTACCTCTCGGCGGAGTGGAAAGGCGCCGAGGTTCCCGTTCGCACGTTCTGAGCGTGTCTCGCTTTCACCCCCGAAGACGCGTGAGCGCAGCCGGAGAAGACGATTGACCGAAGACCAATGGGAGATCCTGCTGGAGGTCATCCAGGGAGGGGAGGTCGATCCCCTTCCGGTGGGTTTCATCATCGACAGCCCCTGGCTCCCGCAATGGGCGGGGATGTCGATCCTCGACTACTACGCGAGCGAGACCGAGTGGTTCGACGCCAACCTCCGGGCGATCCAGCGCTTTCCCTCGATCCTCTTCCTGCCGGGATTCTGGTCGGAGTGGGGCATGTGCACCGAGCCCGCGAGCTTCGGCTCGAAGTGCGTGTGGCACGAGGACGAGTTTCCCTTCGCGGCGCAGGTGTCCGGAGACCTCGAGCAGCTCGCGACGATGGATGTGCCCGATCCGCGCACCGACGGGCTCACGCCCTTCGTGCTGAAGCGGCTGCTCCGAGCCCGGGATCGGATCGAGGACGCCGGACACTCGATCCGGTTCGCGGTGGCCCGTGGTCCGCTCAACATCGCCGGCTTCCTCGCGGGCAACACCGAGCTGCTGATGGGCGTGAAGCTGCAGCCGGACGCGGTGCATTCGATCCTCGACAAGATCACGACGTTCCTCGAGGAGTGGATCCGGCACCAGGCCGAGGCGATCCCCACCATCGACGGGGTGCTCGTCCTGGACGACCTGGTGGGCTTCCTCGGCGAGAACGACTTCCTGGCCTTCGCCCGGCCCTACCTGAAGCGCGTCTTCGGGGCCATCGACGCGAAGGTCCGGTTCTTCCACAACGATGCCAAGGGTCGCGTCAGCGCCCCGCACCTGGCCGGAGTGGGCGTGAACCTGTTCAACTTCGCGTTCGAGCACTCGATGGCGGACATGAAGGAATGGACGGGGGGCGAGATGGCCCTCATCGGGAACATTCCGCCCCGGGACGTCCTGGCCGGGGGAACGCCGGACGACGTCCGCCGTTCGGTGAGAGAGCTGGTCGATGGCCTGCCGGATCGCCGCCGGGTCCTCCTCTCCTGCGGAGGCGGCATGCCCCCGGGGGTGTCGACCGAGAACATCGAGGCCTTCCTGGAGGCCGCGAGGGAGTGAAGCATGGCTGACGAGAACGGCACGAATCCGAGCGTCGAAGCCGAGCGTCGACTGATCGTCGAGGCGCGCCCGAAGGGAAGGCTCGCCCTGCTGGGAGCGTACACGCGACTCTCGGGGCCGGGCTGGCTCCAGAGCGCCATCACGCTCGGCGGCGGATCGCTGGCGGGGAGCCTCTATCTCGGGGTCCTGGGCGGAACCGCGCTCCTCTGGGCGCAGCCCGTGGCCATGATCCTCGGCGTGATCATGCTGAGCGCGATCGGCTACGTCACCCTCTCCACCGGCGAGCGGCCGTTCCAGGCGATCAACCGCCACGTCAACCCGGTGCTCGGCTGGGGTTGGGCGATCGCGACCATGATGGCCAACCTCGTGTGGTCGCTTCCCCAGTTCAGCCTCGGCGCGGCCGCCCTGCGCCAGAACCTCGTGCCCGGGCTCCTCGGGGCCGAGGCGATGTCGGACACCACCGGGAAGCTGGTGGCGTGCGGCGGCATCCTCGTGATCTGTGCGATCGTGGTCTGGTTCTACGACAGCGGAAGGAAGGGCATCCGCATCTTCGAGTACCTGCTCAAGGCGATGGTGGGGGTCATCGTCATCTGCTTCTTCGGCGTCGTGATCAAGATGAGCCTCTCCGGCGAAGGCCTCGAGTGGGGCCGCATCCTCCGGGGCTTCATTCCCGACTTCAGCATGCTGACGCAGCCCGCGGATGCCTTCCGTCCCGTCATCGCGGGGGTGGCTCCTGCGTTCCAGGAGTTCTGGACCGACATGATCGTCGGCCAGCAGCGGGACGTGATGATCACCGTGACCGCGACGGCGGTCGGGATCAACATGACGTTCCTGCTTCCCTACTCGATGCTGAGGCGGGGCTGGGGCAAGGACTTCCGGGGGCTCGCGACCTTCGACCTCAGCACCGGGCTCTTCATCCCCTTCATCCTGGCCACGAGCTGCGTCGTCATCGCCTCCGCTTCGCGCTTCCATGCGACGCCGTCCCCCGGCCTCCTCGGCGAGCAGAACGAGGCGGGCGAGCTGGTCGAACCTTCTCCGGCGATCGTCGCGAAGTACGAGAAGATCGCGCTGGCCCGCGTGACGCAGGAGATCGGCCCGGAGGAGGTCGGCCTCCTGACCGCGTCCGAGAAGAAGGAGCGGGTCGAGGCTCTTCCCGAAGCGGACCGCCGCATGGCCGCCATGCTCGTCAAACGCGACGCCTTCGACCTTGCCGAGTCGCTGGCGCCGCTGACCGGGAGCATCTTCGCCCAGTACCTCTTCGGGATCGGCGTCGTCGGGATGGCGATCTCGAGCATCATCATCCTGATGCTGATCAACGGCTTCGTGGTCTGCGAGATCCTGGGATTCAAGCCGAAGGGCTGGCCCCATCGCATCGGGGCGATGATGCCCGCGATCGGGGCCCTCGCGCCATTCATCTGGACGGGCGGGAAGGCGCAGTTCTGGCTGGCCGTTCCGACCTCCGTCTTCGGGATGACGCTGATCCCGATCGCCTACTGCACGTTCCTGCTGCTCATCAACCAGAAGAAGCTGCTCGGCGACGCCATGCCCAAGGGCGGCAAGCGGGTCGCCTGGAACGGGCTCATGGCGGTCGCCATTCTCTGGACCGGCTTCGGCAGCATGTACGCCGTCTGGTCGAAGGCGCACTGGTACGGCATGGGGCTCGTCGGGGTCTTCATCCTCCTCGCCCTGGTCGTCCATTTCGCTCGGAGGGCGAAAGCGAACCGAGGAGCCCGCTGAATCGAGCACCATCGTCGCGGCCGGGCGACCGGCGCTCGCGTCAGGCCACGTTCGTCAGGCGCGAGCGGGGGGTTCCCTGGGGAAGGGGTACCGAGAGAAGCCCGCGGCGCACGAAGCCCAGGAGCTTCTCCCGAGCCTCGACGGCGTCCCCGTCGAGGCCCTCGACGATCTCCGCCGCCGTCCGCCGCCCGTCCGCGCGCCGCACGATCTCCACGTCGAAGGGAGTGAGGGAGTGGACGGTCTGGCTCTGCGTCACGAACAGGACGCTCGTCTCCTTCGCGGGCAGGGGCGCGCCTTCCTCCGGGATGCCGAGCTCCGCGGGGGGCGTGACGACGTCGAAGTCGTAGGTCGCCACGTAGTTCGCGTCGGGAAGAGAAGGGCGCTCCGCCCGCAGGTCGTCCCATGACGAGGGGAAGAGGCCCCCGCGGTCGAAGTTCGTGACCTCGTGGGCGCGCTCGGGCTGATCGGTGAGGTAGAGGAAGAAGGCCATCCGGGTGACCGACTCCATGTCGCCGCGCGCCATGTAGGCCGCGTGCAGCTCCTCGAAGTCGTAGTGTGGAGTCCCATCCTTCCCGCGGTAGTCGAAGTAGCCGCTCTCGGCCTGGAAGATGTCGATGTCGAACAGATCGCCGGCGCGGGGGAAGAACTCGTCGTCCGGGGAGAGCGTGAACGTACCCATGTACGAGGAGAGCAGCACGCCGTCGCGGTGACGGTGCAGGAAGCCGAAGCTCTCGTTCGCCTCCTTCTCGGACTCCCCGGGGAAGCCGATGAACCACTGCACGCTGACCGCGATCCGCGCCTCGCGCAAGGTGTCGAGGATCTTGGGCACGAGAGTCATGTCGTTGCCCTTCTGCATCCGGTCGAGCATGCGCTGGCTACTCGACTCGTAGCCGAACTGCAGGAACCGCGCTCCACCCTCGCGGAGGAGCTCCATCGTCTCGCGCCTGGCGAACATCTTCTCGAACTTCGTCTCCGCGCCCCACCAGATCTTGCGGTCGCCCCGGTCCTTGTTCCACGAGGCGATGTCCTTCATCAGGGCGGGCGGAGTCAGGGGATCCCAGAAGATGAAGTGCCGCAGGCCGGTCTGCTCCTGGACGCGCTCCACGTCCCGGGCCACGAGGTCCGCCCGCCGGTGGCGGAAGTTCTTCTTGAGCTGGTCCGAGCAGAAGACGCACTTGCCGTAGTAGCAGCCGCGCGACGTCTGGTAGTTGACGATCGTGTCGGGCAGGAAGTAGCGCCCCACGTCGACCTCCGACCAGTCCGGAGGAGCGGTTTCGTCGAGATCGGGCAGCTCGCGCCGCGTCGGGGCGTGGATCTCACCCGATCCGTCCCGCCACCACAGGTTGGCGACGCCGTCGAGATCGCCGCCCCGATCGAGGGTGTTCACGAGCTCGGGGAAGCTCTGATCGGCCTCCCCCGGCATGCCCAGGTCCGCATACCGGTAGAAACGCGGATCGCGGCAGAACTTGTCGGAGTAGGCGGTCATGATCGCTCCGCCCACCACCGTCCGGATCTCGGGCGCCCGGGCCTTGAGCTGCTTCAGGAAGGCGAAGGCCTCGAGGAGCTGCTCGTTGAAGGGGATGCTGACCGCGACGAGGTCGGGATTCTGGGCGAGCACCTTGTCGATGACGACGTCGTCGACGATCCGGCTGACCAGGTTGACGTAGTCCGACTCGAGGTGGCCGTAGAACGCGTCCAGGGCTCCCGGCGACTCCGGGTAGTAGACGGGGTTGAGCAGGTAGACCGTGCGCAGCAGGTTGGCGATCGTCTCGTAGGCGCGGTTGACGTTCTCCGGCTCGCGGAAGAGCACCGGATCACGCAGGACGGCGCCGGCGTGCTCGGCCTCGCGCAGCCGATCGAAGGGCACCGCGGTCTGCCTGGCCAGCCCCTGCAGGATCTCCAGCTCTCCGCGGGTCAGGGTCGGCTTGGCGCGGAGTCCCTCCCAGGCGGCGCGGTACTGCCGCTCCATCTCGTCGACGGTCTCCCGGCGCAGCAGGTGTTCGAAGACCTCCAGGTTGACGTCGACGATGCCGTGCTCGTGGCCCGTCTCGGTCAGCGTGCCCGCGAGCAGGGGCAGGGCGCCGAACGGAGAGCTCGGGACGTTGCGGTTGGGAGGATAGGTCAGCGTTACCTTCATGGGGGTCGGGAGCCGGGGGCGGACGTCGTCCGGTGTACCAGGATCGAACGCTCCGCCCGCCGGTCTGTAGGGGCTTCCCGGCGAGGGGAGCGAATTATACCGGATCCTTCGATCCGCACCGGATCGAGTGACGCACGGCCCCCGGATCCCGCCGAGGGTCTACTTCTTCGCCCTCGCGATGATCGGGGCGAGGACCTCCGCCAGGCCCGGCTTCGAGGTGATCTCGAGGTCGTAGCGCACGCGTACGGAGGGCTTGGAGAGCTCGACGACGCGGGCGAGGTCGATGGGGGTGCCGATCACGAGGAGGTCGCAGTCGACCGCGTCGATCGTGGCCTGCAGGTCCTTCATCTGCTGATCGCCGTAGCCCATGGCGGGCAGGAGAGTGCCCACTCCGGGGTACGTCCGGAAGGTGCCCGCGATCTCGCCGACGGCGAAGGGCTTCGGGTCGACCAGCGTCACGTCGGCCTTCTGGGCCGCGAGCACCGCCGCTCCGTACTTCATCCCGCCGTGGGTCAGGGTCGGGCCGTCCTCGATGCACAGGACGCGCTTGCCCGCGATCTGCTCGATGCCTCCTTCGACGACCAGGGGGAGGGTTCCGTCCAGGATCGTCGCCTTCGGATTCACCCGGGCCGCGGTCTTCTTGACCGCCTCGATTCCCTCCGGCGTCGCGGAGTCGCTCTTGCTGACGATGATCGCGTCCGCCCGGCGCAGGTTCGTCTCGCCGGGGACGTAGTGCATCTCGTCGCCCGCACGGTGGGGATCGACGAGGACGATCTCGAAGTCGGACTTGTAGAAGGGAAGGTCGTTGTTGCCGCCGTCCCACAGGATGACGTCCGCTTCCTTCTCGGCCTCACGCACGATCGCGGTGTAATCCACGCCAGAGTAGATGATGCCCCCCGCGTCGATGTGCGGCTCGTACTCCTCCATCTCCTCGATCGTGCACTCGTGCTTCTTCAGGTCGTCGATCGTGGCGAAGCGCTGCACGTCCTGGCGGGCGAGGTCCCCGTAGGGCATGGGGTGGCGGATGGCAACGACCCGCAGGCCGGCGTCACGCAGGGTGCGGACCACGGCGCGGCTCGCGGCGCTCTTGCCGCAACCGGTGCGCACGGCGCAGACGCTGACCACGGGGCGGGTGCTCTCGACCATCGTGTCCTTCGGGCCGAGGACGAGGAAGTCGGCGCCGGCGGCGTTCACGCGCGCCAGCACGTGACCCATGTGGTCGTAGGAGACGTCGCTGTACGAGAACACGCACTCGTCGACGTTCTTGTCCACGATCAACTGCTCGAGGTCGTCCTCGGGGTAGATCGGGATGCCGTCCGGATAGAGGGGGCCGGCCAGCTCGGCGGGGAAGCCGCGGTCGTCGATGCCCGGGATCTGGGCCGCGGTGAAGGCCACGACCTCGACGTCCTTGTTGTCCTTGTAGGTCGTGAGGAAGTTGTGAAAGTCGCGTCCGGCGGCGCCGATGATGATGACTCGCTTGGAAGCCATGAATGGTGCTCCGTGTCTTCGTGGGGCGCTCGACGGGGGAGCCCCGGTCCCGTAGTGGGGGCGCTGTACGGGGGAGCCCCAGTCCCGGGATTTTGGGGAAGGAGGATACCGTAGCGGTTCGGCGGGGGCCACCGCCCGGGGGGCGAAAGACCGTCGCGGAGACCGTATCCTGGGAGAATGGTGAGCATTCTCTTCCTGGTGGCCGCGGCGTGTCTCGCGCCGCAGGGGGTGATCGACGTAACGGACAGCGTGGGGCTGGGCTCGGAGGCGGTGCCCGACGGCGTCTCCCGCCTGTGCTTCGCGGACCTGAACGACGACGGCTGGCCGGACGTGGTGATCGACCGCCACCTCGTGTTCCTCAACGTCGAGGACCGGGAGACGCCCATCGGCCGCCGCTTCGCGCCCGTTCCGCCGGAGAAGACGGGGCTGCGCGAGCCCGTGCGGGGCACCTTGGTCGTGTTCGCGGACCTCGACGGGGATGGGCGGCTCGACGCGATCGTCCCCGAGTACGTTGACGGGCGGAAGGAGGGCTGGGAGGACCACGGTCGCCGCACCGCCTGGCAGAAGGGGCGGGGTGACGGGACCTTCGAAGCGCCGCGGGTGATCGAGGGCATCCGGCCCGCGACCACCAGCGCGGTTGCGGTGGCGGACGTGGATCGCGACGGGCGGCTCGATCTCTGGCTCGGCAACTGGTACCTCGACTACGGGGCGTCGCTGGTAGCGGGGCCGAGCGAGCTGGTGCGTCAGGGGAAGGACGGGACGTGGACGGTCGAGGCGCTGCCTGTCGGGGCGGACGAGGAGCTCGAGGAGGACACCGACCTCGACGGCCGCCCCACTTACGGAGCGATGATCGCCGCTCTCGGGGGCGGCGAGCGGCCCGATCTGCTCGAGCTGAACTACGGCCGGCGCTGGAACCGCCTGTGGCGCTGGTCGAGCGGAGAGGACGGGGTGTGGTCGGACCTCGCGCCCGCGCTCGGGCTCGACGGCGACGACGTGCGGCACGGGGAGTATCCGGACTGGGCGATCGAGCGGATGGCGGCCCGCGAGCCGCCGATCGAGCTCGAGGCGGAGAAGCCCTTCCGCGCCAACGGCAACTCCTTCGACGCCTCGGTGGGGGACGTGGACAACGACGGGGACTTCGACCTGTTCGTGGCGGAGATCGCCCACGGCTGGGCGGGGGAGTCGTCGGATCGCTCGCGGTTCCTGCTCAATCGCCTCGTCGAGAGCGACGAGCTGCGCTTCGAGTACGACTCCGAGCTGTGCGTCGATCGCGTCCCCGCGGGGGTGGACAACTGGAACCAGGGGGACCTGTTCTGCGCGCTCGCCGACCTCGACCAGGACGGACGGCTCGACCTGCTGCTGTCCTCCGGGGACTATCCGGACGAGCAGAAGCTGCGCCTCTACGTCCAGCTCGAGACGGGGGCCTTCGAGGAGATGAGCTCTTCCTTCGGGCTCGAGCACGACGGCTCCCAGCAGGTCAGCCTCGCCGACGTGGACCGGGACGGCGACCTGGACATCCTCGTGGGCCAGACCTTCATGCGCTACACGAAGGAGATGAAGGAGGGGCGGAGCCCGCGGGTCCGCTTGTTCCTGAACGAGCTCGTCCGGGGGAACGGCTCGATCACCCTGCGCCTGGAGGGGGACGGGAAGCGCGTGAACCGCGACGCCCTGGGGGCGATCGTGCGGGCGCGGATCAGCGACGAGCTCACCGTGAGCCGCCAGCTCGTCGGCATCGGGGGCCACGCGGGCAAGCAGCACGACTTCCTCGTGCACCTCGGGATCGGTCACGCCGACGTGGCCGAGGAGCTCGTCGTCGTCTGGCCGGACGCGAAGGGGACGAAGCAGGTGTTCGAGGGCGTGGAAGCCGGGCGCTATCGGCTGAAGCTCGACGGGGAGCTCGAGCGACTGGACGAGGACTGATCATGCAGGCAGCACATCTCCTTGCCGTGGCGAGCCTCGCGCTCGCCGGAGTTCCGTACGCCCAGGACGACGTGCAGGAGAAGCCGCTCGCCGAGCAGGGCTACCTCGGCCTCTCCCTGCGCGACATCCCGAGTGGGCACTCGGTGGTGAGCTGGATCCTCCCCGGCCCCTTGCAGGGTGAGGGCATCACCGCCCCGGGCTCGGACCTCGCGCGCCCGGATCTCCTCGTGGCGATCGACGGAAAGGCGTTGAACGCGGACGCGTTTCGCGACTACGTGCGAAGCCTCTCCCCCGGCACGACGGTGACGCTCGAGGTTCGCCGTTCGAACCGTCGCGGAGGCACGATCCCCGACGGTATCGACCACGAGGAGATGGTGCGCACGCTCGAGGTCGTGCTCGCGTCGCGCGACGAGTGGACGGGCACGATCGACCGTGGGCGGGGACACGCGGGGCAAGTCGCGTTCATCACCCAGCCCCTGCTCTGCCCCCAGGACGCGTACAGCGACCTCGGCAAAGCCATCCGCGAGCACGACCTACAGGAGCCCCTCGACACCCTTACCGGAGTCTTCGCCGACTACCTCGCCGAGAACGACGACTTCCACTCCCTGAGCCGGGTCAGGGCGCCGTTCGAGAGCCCATTCAGTCTCCCGGAGCTGGAACAGATCGTCACGAATCCCACCCACGAGGTTCCGGAGGATCCCTTCGTGACAGCAATGGCTCTGCTGTCGGCTAATCTCGACATACGTCCAGGCAGACTGAAGGACGATAAATGGCTCTCGACTTTCAATCGGAGGGTCTTGTGGCCGGTCCTGCCCGGCGAGGACTTCTGGTTCGACGTCCATGACCACTTCGGCGATACCGACTACATCGAGGATTTCCTGTCGTTCCTGCGCGTACCACGTCGATCGTTCTACATGGTCGGCCCCGATACGAAGGACCACGTGTCGGTCATCCGGTACTCCATGGATTTCGATTGGGCTGGACTCCTGCAGGGCTTCGGCTCACTGCACACGCTGGCCCGGATAACCAAGGAAGACGTCTCGGCCGGCCTGGAGTCCTTTCGTTCACCCTCGATTTCCCTCGAGTCCCTGGGGATCGAGGGAGAGGTTCTCGGCTGGGAGCTCAGTCAGTCTCGAGTGGTTATCGGGGGCGAAGGACCGAATCGATACGACATGGCGCTCATCGATCTGGTCATCGACCTGGGAGGGAATGACGAGTACTACGCCAGCAAGCTGGACCTAGGCAACCGCGCCGTGATCGATCTGGCGGGAGACGATCTCTACACAGGTACTCCGGACCAAGGACCGGGCGGCGCCCTGCTTGGCTGGTCGTTGATCGACGACCGTGCCGGCAACGATCGCTATGAAGGAGAGCTTCTCTCCTGCGGGGCGGCGATGTTCGGGATCAGCCTGTTGCTCGACCGCGGCGGAAACGACGTCTACAAGGGCACCGAATGGTCGATGGGCGCCGCGTGCTACGGAGCGGGGATGCTCTTCGACCTCGGGAACGGGAACGCCCAGTACCTCGGGGACTTCCTCTGCCAGGGCGTGGGCGGGCCGCGGGGGTTCGGGTGCATCGTGGACGAGGGGGGGCGCGACCTCTACCGCGCGAACGGGCCCACGAAGAGCGCCTACGGCACGGCCGCCGTCTACCAGTCCTTCTCGCAGGGCATGGGCTTCGGCTATCGCCAATACGCGGCGGGCGGCATCGGCATGATCAGCGACCTCGGGGGCGACGATCGCTACGAGGCGGGCGAGTTCGCCCAGGGCGGGGCGTACTACTGGGGGCTCGGCATCCTCCACGACGCGGCGGGGAACGACCTCTACTACGGAAACCGCTACGGGCAGGGCTTTGGCGTCCACCAGGCGGCGGGGATCCTCGTCGACGACGCGGGAGACGACACGTACTGGTCGATGACCGCGGCGAGCCAGGGGGCGGCGTGGGACGTCGGGGTGGGGATGCTGCTCGACCGCGCGGGCAACGACACCTACCAGTGCGACGGGCTCGGCCAGGGCGGGGCGTCCATGCAGGGGATCGCGTACCTCCTCGACCTCGACGGCACGGATCGCTACGTCGCCCGCGGGGGCGGGATCCAGGGGGGGGTGGGCGGCAACTCCTACCACTTCCACGAGACGGGCGCGTTCAGCTTCGCCCTGCTCATGGACCTCGGCGGCGATCCCGACCACTACTCCTCGGGGCGGGCGAACGACGCGGTCTCCCTCCAGGGAGCGCGGAACGCGCAGGACCCGAAGAGCTCGAGCCTCCACGGGCTCGTCATCGACCGCTGAGCTACCGCACGCTCTCGTACAGGATGAGCTGCCCTTCGGTGTTGTGCGTCGGGGCCCAGGTCTGGCCGCGGTTCACGTTCACGTAGGGATCGAGCACGTAGCCGATCGAGAGCGTGCGCTCCTCCCCGATCAGCCCCGTCACGTCGACCTCCCACGGCCGCACGACGTCGCCCGGCGCCCACCCCGCGCGGTCGTACTTCCACGTGCCCCCCTGCGGCCGGCAGGGATTCAGGTAGTTGTCCTCCTTCCACAAGACGTTGTGAAAGGACTCGCCGCTCACGACGAGCGTGCGGCCGAGGGGCATGAACTCGGCGGCGTTCTCGCTGTTGGGCGCCATGCCGTGGCCGGTGACCACCGTGCGCACCTTCGCCCAGGTGATCGTCTCCGCGAGCACGTGCTCGCGCGTCACGTAGAAGTCCTCGGTCGGCTTGTCCGGGTTGCCGACCTCCGGAGCGCCCGACCACAGGTTCACGACCTCGACCGCGCGCCGGTCCGCTTCGCCCTCGTAGAAGTCGAACTGCACCGTCACGACCCACCCCTCGCCCTGGGTGCCGCACGCCTGCTCGATCCGGCGCGTGCCGCGCAGCAGGGGACGGAAGTCGCTCACGTCCACCTTCCACACGTGGCCCTTGTGGTAGGGAGTGATGTAGCGGAGGATCTCGAAGCGCTCCCCGTCGTCTCCGAAGGCGTAGATCGCCGCGAAGCGATCCCAGGGATCGAAGCGCGTCTCGGGCTTGTCGAGCCGCAGGGTCAGGACGATACGCGCGAAGCGGTCCGTGTTCTCGGGGAACGCGACGGTCGCCTCGTTCTTCGGGTGCTTGACGTCGTTGATCTGGTGGTCGATGGCCACAATCGTGAGCGGGGGCTCGGGCGGCGGACCGGGATCGCGGCACTCGATGGAGAGCTCGTCGATCGACACGTCCCCCGCGGTCTCGGCGTTGCGGGCTCCGAGCGCGAGTCGACCCTGGTACGCGGTCATCGAGGGGATGAAGTACCGCTCGTAGATCGCGGTGCCGTCGATCGAGAGGCTCACGTCTGCGCCTCCCGCCACGAAGTCGACGAGCAGCCGCACCGCGTGGGGCTCCTCGTCGCGGAACTCCATCGGCGTCGTCCGCTTGACGATCTCCATGCCGTCCCAGTGGAGCGACACCTCGTGCTGCGGGCGGTCGTACAGGTTCCCCGAGCCGCGGAAGGGATCGCGGTTCGGGGGGTTCGAGGCGTCGAAGCCCACACCGAAGGACCCCGGCAGGCTCGGCGCCTCCCACGCCTCGATCTTCGGCGCCGCGCCCTCCTCGCCGTAAGTGCCCACGTCGAGCCACGCGAAGCCCATCCCTTCGGTCCCCTTGCTCATGACGAGCTGGAGCTCGACCGCGACCTCTTCCACCGGAGTGAACACGGGCGCGGGGAAGGCGACCGACGTCGCGGTCTTCCACCACGATTCGAGGAGCACGAGGCGTCCGCCCTGGATCTTGGGCTTCGCGTCGTACTTCGTGCCCTCGCCCTCCGCGGTAAGCGCAAAGGCATCGGCCAGTGCCGCGTCGTCGAACGAGTGGGTGACGATGATGCCCTCCCCCTCGTCCGCTCCCTGGGGAGCGGCGGGGAGACCGGCGAGGAGTGAGAGGGCGTGGAGCGCAGCGTAGATCATGATCTCCTCCGAGAGGGGCAGGGGTACGCCTCGATCAGCGCTTGGTGATGATCCCGATCTCCGCGGCCGAGGTCCAGGGATCGTCCTTCGCCGAGGACCGCGCCTCCAGGCGCAGGAAGCGGGCGGTCATGGGACGCTCGAAAGCGACGCGCTGCTC
Source organism: uncultured Planctomycetaceae bacterium (assembly GCA_964428225.1). Taxonomy (GTDB): domain Bacteria; phylum Planctomycetota; class UBA1135; order UBA1135; genus JBFMCU01. The sequence goes on along the minus strand of CAYRXS010000039.1, from coordinate 5,994 downwards.
GATGGGATTGTTCGCGATGTTGGCGAATTCGCCCACCACGACCGGCTCGCCCCATTGCTCGCCGTCCTCGCTGACGTGGACCGCGTAGGTCTTGATCGTGCCGTTCAGCCCCTCGGCGCGCGGCAGGTACGTGAAGCCGGCGAGCTCGAGCTCCTCGCCCAGGTCGATGGCGATGAAGTGGGGATGCGGGGGATTCGCCGTCGCCCACGCGGTGTGCCAGATCGTCGAGGGATCGTCGTCGATGGCCTTCGCGGCCTCATTGCCGTGGAGCGGCTCCTCGCTGTCGCAGGCGACGACACGCCAGCGGAGCTTGGCGACGTCGAACGCCGATTGCGCGACCGGCCCCGGCGCCCCGTCGAGATCGAAGCCTCGCGCTCGCACCTCCCCGCTTCGGGGGAGCGGGATCGGGTCTCGGAAGAGGGGAGAGGCGGCGGTCGGCTCGGTACCGTCGAGCGTGTAGCGGATCGCGGCGGTCGAGCCGCGACCGAGGAACGTCACGTTGCCCTCACGATCGCGCCGGATCTCGGGCGCGCGCATGGGCTCGACCTCGAGGTAGAGCCCGATCTCAGCCAAGGTGGGGCAGACCCGAGCGTCCAGGATGCGCACGCGAATGAGCCCGCTCTCCACCGTGCCGAAGCGACAGATCCGCTTGTAGCCCACGGTCGTCCCCGTCGCGACCTCGCGCACCTCGCCTTCGACCACGACGTCCACCGCGAACGAGGCAATGCGTTGACCGTGATCGCGGATCTGCTCCTGGAGCACGATGCGGTTGAAGCGTCGCGCCTCCGGTAGCCACACGGCGAGTTCGACTGGACCGCTCCAGTCTCCGGGCATCCAGCACGTTTGGGGATCGCCGTCGACGGCGAGCGCCGCCGCGAAGTCCACACGCATGTTCGAGGCCCGTGCAGTCCCTCCCTGAACGAGGTTCTTCGCGAAGGTGCCTCGCAGCGTGTCGCCGACCTCCCGGAGCACCGCCCGGTCGCGATCGGGAATCAACCCACGTCGGTCCGGCGTCAGGTTGAGCAGGAAGACGGTGTTGCCCCCGACGGAGCGGTACCAGATGTCGAGGATCTCGCGGGCGCTCTTCACGACCTGGTCTTCGTCCCGCCAGAACCACCCGTGACGCAGCGACGTGTTCGTCTCGGCCGGGTACCAGTGCAGGAACGAGCCCTCGCGCAGCTTCTCGACGCTGCCGAGATCCTGGGCCATCAGATCCGGCCAGTCCCACTCGTCGGGCGTCCCCCCGAGGGGGATGACGCTCCACTCCGCGGGTCGCGTGTGTCCCGCCTCGTTGCCGCACCAGCGCACGTCCGGTCCCTTGATCGCGATCACCGCGTCGGGAGCGAGCGTGCGGATGAGCTCGTACCACTCGTCGTAGACGTAGGTCTGTCCGCCCTTGCGCTTGGGATGCGCGCCGTCGAACCAGACCTCGTGGATCGGGCCGTACTCGGTGAGCAGCTCGTAGAGCTGGTTCAGGAAGTACTCGTTGTAGTCGTCGACCTCGTACTCGAAGCGCGGCGCGTCGGCGGGGAAGGGGCGACCGGGCACCGGACGGGGAATCGGGCGGCGGGAATACGAGCTGCCGTTCCCGTACAGCCCGTCCGGATTCTCGATCTGGTACAGGTCGGCGGGCGAGAGGTACACGCCCAGCGACATCCCGTGTTTCGCGCAGGCCGCGGCGAGGTCGCGCACGACGTCGCCCTTGCCGTTGCGCCACGGGCTGGACGCGACGCCGTGGGTCGTGTAGCGCGTCTGCCACAGGCAGAAGCCGTCGTGGTGCTTCGTCGTCAGCACGAAGCCCTTCATGCCCGCGGACTTCGCGCTCTCCACCCACTGCTCGGCGTCGAATTCCTCGGGAAAGAAGAGCGCGGGATCCTCGAACCCGGTTCCCCACTCGCGCCCCGTGAAGGTGTTGATCCCGAAGTGGATGAAGCAGAGGAACTCGCGCTCCTGCCACGCGAGCTGGCGCGGATGGGGGGTGACCGCGGCGGCTCGCTCGAGCAACGCGCGCGTGGCCTCGTCCTGGGAGGGACCTCCGGCCGCCAAGGGAGCCATCCAGAAAGCGACGAAAACGACGACGACGCGCGCCGTACAACCGGCGATGGAGGAGATCATCGCGCGAATGTAGCGTCGCGCCCCTGCTCCATGCCATCAATACGCCGGGAAGAGACCTCGTGTGGCGAAACGGGCGGGGAACGAAGGTCGCGGGCTCCAGCGGCAAGCCGGTCTTTTCGCCGGCCGCCGCGATCCCCGCCCGGTATCGTTGGGGCACATGAACGTCCTCGTGACCGGCGCCACGGGCTACATCGGTGGCCGCCTCGTCTCGCGACTCCTCGAGAAGGGGCATACCGTTCGAGTGCTGGTCCGCGACTCCTTTCGTATCCACGACCGCACATGGGCGGACGACGTGGAGGTGGTCCAGGCGGACCTGCATGCACCGGAGACGCTCGAGGGAGTCTGCGAGGGGATCGAGGTGGCCTACTACCTGGTCCACTCGATGTACGCCGGCTCCGACTTCGATCGGCACGACCGTGAGGCGGCGGAGAATTTTTGCCGCGTTGCCTCCTCGGTACGCCACGTGATCTACCTCGGTGGACTCCTGCCGCGGCGACGGGGCGAGGGAGTGCGGTCGGTCTCCAAGCATCTGCTCAGCCGCGCCGAGACCGGCCGCATCCTGTCGCGTCGTTTCCCGCTGACCGAGTTGCGGGCGGGGCCGATCATCGGCTCGGGCTCGGCCTCGTTCGAGATGTTGCGCTACATCGTCGAGCGCTTCCCGGTGATGCTCGCGCCGAGCTGGGTCGAGAACCATGTGCAGCCGATCGCGGTCCGCGACGTGCTGAGCTACCTCTTGCTGGCCCTCGAGCGTGGACCGTGTGGAGTGGTGGAGGTCGGCGACGTCCCGATCACGTTCAAGGAGATGCTGCTCACCTACGCCCGGCTCCGCGGATTGCGTCGCAGGGTGATCCGGATGCCGCGGTTCTTCTCCATCCGACTGGGCGCGAGGATGATCAGTCTCTGGACCCCGATCCCCTTCTCGCTCGCCGCTCCCTTGATCGAGGGCATGGCGGAGCCCTTGAGGGCGCAGAGCTTCCGGGCCCGCCACTTCTTTCCGGAGGTGCAACCGGTCCCGTACCGGCGAGCCCTGGAGCTGGCGCTGGAGCGAATCGAGAGGCGGGCGGTGGAAACGCGCTGGAGCGGAGCGGGTGCCCAATCGACCGCCTGCGAATACCAGGACTCGGAGGGCCTGATCCGGGACGTACGGGCGATTCGGGTGCACGCGCGGAGCGATTCGGTCTTCCGGGCGCTCTCCGGCCTCGGGGGAGATCGCGGCTGGCCGGCCTGGAACTGGGTCTACCGAGCGCGGGCCGCGGTCGATCGCCTGTTCGGGGGTCCCGGCCTGCGGCGGGGCCGGCGCGATCCCGACGAGCTCCTGACCGGCGAGGCGGTCGACTTCTGGCGGGTGGAGGCGGTCGCCGAATCCCATCTGCTGCGCCTCTGCGCCGAGGTGAAGTTCCCCGGCCGGACCTGGCTCCAGTGGGAAGTGGAGTCCAGGCGAGGGGGCGCGCACCTGACCCAGACGGTGACCTTCGCTCCGAGAGGCCTGCAGGACACCTTGTACTGGTATTCCCTCTTCCCGTTCCATCGCTGGTTCTTCGCGCGGACCCTGCGGGCCATCGGCAAGGAGGCGACGCGGATCGAGGCCCTCGAATCCGCCCGAGGCGGCACCACCGCTCCGCCCGCGGCGACCAAGGGCTTCCTCGGTGACGTGCTCGACTTCTTCGTCCGTAGGCCGGACACCCCCACCCTGATCGAGTTCCATTCCCGGGCCGAGCGCGAGGACTACAGCTACCGGATCATGCAACGGTTGGGAATCGACGTGGGCCGCTACTCGATGCTGAACCTGCACCGGATCGGCGTGGAGGCTCCGGTGCAGAGCGTCTTCGAGGAGCTCATGCAGTGGGACGGACATTCCTCCTGCTGGCCGAACCACCTCGCGAGGGTGGAGCGAACCGACGGACGTATCGAGCGGATCAAGATCCGTCCTCTGGGGCTGAAACGGATCCCCTTCGGGGCGCGAACGAGGGTCGGCCTGGAAGTACCCCCCCTGTTCGTCCTGGACGCCAGTCGGATCCAGGGATTCCCGGACCGGCTCGAAACGGACAACGCGAGATTCATGCTCTACTCCTGCTCGGGTGGCTATCCGATCGGGATCTTCGCCATCTACGTGCGCTCGCCGGTCGCCGAGCAAGGGGAGGTGGAGAGGGCGCAGGTCTTCTTCGCCGTGGGATTCGACTTCTACGGGAGAAAGGGCCTCTCGCGTTTCCTTCCGCTGAAGGGGATTTGGGAAGGAGTGCACAACCGTGTGACCACGAACGTGCTGCATCGACTGAAGCAGCTCTGCGAGTGGCGGTTCCAGCGGATGCAGGACGGGATGTGAGGAGTATCCGAAACCCTCACGTGGCGTCGTAATGAAGCGATAACGACCGCGGCGGATGGGCGAGCTAGAGGAACCGGAGCCGCCCATCCTCTCGCGGCCCTCCCCGCGTGGGATCGGGAGGCTGTCCATGGCCCGCCCGGTCCCTCCATGTCGGGCCGGGGCGTTCGGTCCATGCGACGTCAGTGGTTCCTTACTCCGGTGAGCGGCGGCTTTCGGGTCGCCGCTCACTCTTTCGTGGCGCGCTCGCTCGAGAGCTCTTCACGAGTCGGTCCGAGCCTCCGCGAAGTTGCGGCCCGCGGTAATCCAGCCGTCACAACCGATGTCGCGCGCTCGCCTAGGTTGGACGAATGACGAACACGCCGTGCCTCCTCGCGCTCGGCGGATCATCCACACGCCCAACCGCTCGATGCGAAAGGAAAGGACTCTCCCCATGAGTACGCTACGAACCACTGGAAGAATCGCCACGAAGGCGCTCCTCCGCACGACCGCGCTCGCCGGCGCCGCTCTGCTCTTCGTCGGCGTCACCACCACGAACGCGACGCCCCGACCGCACGGCGGCGGGATGGACGGATCCCTGACCGCCCACGCCCTTCGCGAGGCGGGCCTGCGGGAGGCGCGGGCCGACTACTGGGTCAACCTGAGCAATTGCTTCAACACCGCCGACCTCGTGGAGCGGTGGGAGTGCTTCATGGAGGCCAAGGAGGAGCTCCTCGAATCCATCGGTCTCGCCTGGGACCAGTACTGGGCGCGCATGGATCTCGTCGCCTACCTCGGCGAGGATCCCTACGATCCGGAGATCGATCCCGCCGACTTCGTCGTCGGCGTCGACAACCCGTACTTCCCCCTCATCCCGGGCCGGACCCTGGTCTACGAGAAGGACACCGACGAGGGGCTCGAGGTGGTCACGGACACCGTGCTGGCCGAGACCAAGGAGATCCTCGGCGTCCAGTGCGCCGTGGTGCACGCCGTCGCGACCCTGGACGGCGAGGTGATCGAGGACACGCTCGACTGGTATGCCCAGGACGTCGACGGCAACGTCTGGTACTTCGGCGAGCTCTCCTTCGAGTACGAGGACGGCGAGCCCTCCAGCATGGCCGGCTCCTGGAAGTCCGGCGTCGACGGCGGCAAGCCCGGCATCATCATGTTCGCCGATCCCGTCCCCGGCACCGTGTATCGCCAGGAGTTCATGGCCGCGGAGGCCGAAGACGTCGGCAGGATCATCGCTCTCGACGAGACGGTGACGATCGACTTCGGCATCTTCGAACACTGCGGGCACACCGAGGACTGGAGCCCGATCGAGCCCGGCATCTTCGAGCAGAAGTTCTACGCCCCCGGGATCGGCGTCGTGCTCGAGCTCGACATGGACGGCATCCAGATGGAGCTGGTCGACATCCTCCCCTAGGCAGGACAGGGTCTCACGGCCCGCGGCGGAGGATCAGGGAAGCTCCCCGGTCCTCCGCCGGTACCTGCCTGTCGGAGGCCGTACACCTGGAGCGACTTGGCCTATCGATATCCGAGTTCCAGATCCTGAGCGTTCGACAGGGTCCATGGCTGCA
>CAYRXS010000038.1:0-36120 GCA_964428225.1 uncultured Planctomycetaceae bacterium | reverse complement strand
GCTCGACCTGCACCTGCGGCCTCCGATCTTCCTCCTCGGGGCCGCGAGCGCCTTCCTCGTCGCCCAGCTCGCCGCCTGGCTCACCCTGCGCCGGCAGGCCGAAGAGTCCCCGGTCGAGCTCCTCGCGGGCCGGAGCGGGGTCGAGGCGCACGAAACGAGGCGGCGCCGGGTGAGCGCCACGGTGGCGATCGTCGCCGCTCTCGCCGCCCTCGCCGCGGGAATCGCCGCCACCCTCGCCTCGGGTCCCGCGCGGCCCGCCGCGTCCTTCGCCGCCGGAACCCTGGCCCTGCTCGCCGCCCTCGCCGCGTGTCGCTTCCTGCTGCGGCCGGGTCCGGCGGGGACGGAGATCGCCTGGCGCGGCGCGATCGGGCTCGCGTGGAGCAACGCGACGCGGCGGCCGGCGCGTAGCCTGGCCACCGTCGTCCTGCTCGCCTGCCCGTGCTTCCTCGTCATCGTCGTGGGGGCGAGCCGCAAGGGCCTGCCCGGCGATCCCGCGAGCCGCGCCGCGGGCACGGGGGGATTCGCCCTGCTCGGCCGCTCCTCCCTGGCGATCGTCCCGGACCGTACCGACGAGGAGGGCGGAGGCTTCCGGCTCGTCGACGACCCGCCTTCCGACGTGGCGGTCGTGCCCCTGCGCGTCCGCGAGGGCGACGAGGCGAGCTGCCTCAACCTGAACCGACCCCAGGAGCCGCGCCTCGTCGGCGTGGATCCCGACGAGCTCGCCCGGCGCCGGGCCTTCCGCTTCGCGCAGGACATCGCCGCGGAGGGCGAGAATCCCTGGCGGCTGCTCGCGAGTGCCGAGGAGGCCGACGTGATCCCCGCCATCGGCGACGCGGCGGCCGTGACCTGGTCGCTGCACCTCGGTCTGGGGGACACGCTGCCCTATGTCGACGAGGCCGGCCGCGCCTTCTCCGTGCGCATCGTCGGAACCCTGGCGGGCTCGATCCTGCAGGGAGACCTCCTCGTCGACGAGCGGCGCTTCCGCGAGCGTTTCCCCTCGGAGACCGGCTTTCGCATGTTCCTCGTGGACGCGCCGGCGGAACGCGCTCCGGAGCTCGCCGCGGCGTGGATGCGCGAGCGCGCGGACGAGGGCCTCGAGCTCGTCCCGACTCCCGAGCGGCTCGCGGAGCTTCACGCCATCCAGAACACGTACCTGCTCGTCTTCCAGATGCTCGGAGGGCTGGGCCTGCTGCTCGGCAGCCTCGGACTCGGGGTGGTCGTGCTGCGCAACGTCGAGGAGCGCCGGGGGGAGCTGTCCGTCCTCGTCGCCGTCGGCTTCCCCGCGCGCCGCGTGCGGCGGCTGCTCCTCGCCGAGCACGCGTTCCTGCTCGTCGCCGGCGCGTGCGGTGGAGCGCTCGCCGCACTCGTCGCAATCGTGCCCCAGCTCTCCCAGGAAGCGAGCTACGCTCCGCTCGTCGCGGTGCCCGTCATCCTCGCGGGGCTGCTCCTCGCAGGCGCCCTCTGGGTCACCCTCGCCACGCGCTTGGCCCTGCGGCGAGCGTAGGTACCCCGCTCGAGCGCGCCTCAGTACGTGCCCGTCAGGGAGAAGCCGCAGGTGAGCGGCGCGCCGCTCTCGCCAACGAAGAAGGCCGGGCCGGCCTGGAAGGCGAGCTGGACGTACTCCTCGTCGAGCGCGTTCTGCACCCAGGCCTCGAGCTTCCAGTGGGACCGCGAGACTCCCGCCCGCAGGTCGAGCAGGGTGAAGCTCTCCTCCTCGGTGTTGCCGGCGTCGTAGTAATAGGTCCCCACCCCATGCAGCGCGCCGCGGACGAACCAGCGGCTCTGCTCGTCGGGCTCGCCGGTGACCTGCGTCCCCAGGTTCCACGTCGTCTCCGGAGCGAAAGCGAGGGACTTGCCCGACACGTCTCCCGCGTAGGGATCGTTGCGGAACTCGTCGTACTCCGCGTCCGTGAAGCCGAAGCCGCCGAACACGTCGAGCCAGGAGCGGGGCTCGGCGCGGAGCTCGACCTCGAAGCCCTGGCTCGTCGCCTCGCCCGCGTTGTCGACGTAGCCGCCGATCATCGGATCGAAGAGCGAGAGCTGCATGTCCTCCCAGTCGATGTGGAAGGCGGCCACGTTCACGTGCAGTTGCTCGTCGACCCAGGAGGTCTTGACTCCGATCTCGCCCGTCCAGCTCGTCTCGGGACCGAAGGCGAGGCGACCCGTCGGGGCCGCGAGGTTGAAGCCGCCCGCCTTGAACCCCTTGGCCACGTGGGCGTAGGCGAGCGCGTCATCCGTCAGGTGCCGGGTCACGCTGGCGTGGGGAATGACCTCGTCGTAGTCCTCCTCGAGGCGAGCGGGAGGAGCGACGGGGAAGCCGTTGAACGTGTGGCGGAGATCGGCCTCCTTGCTCTCGCGATCCAGGCGAAGGCCGGCTCCGACCTCCCAGTCCTCGGCGGGGATGATCGTCACCTGGCCGAAGACGGCGGCGCCCCAGTCGTCGAACTCCCCGCGGGTGACGTCGTGTCCCGGCGTGAGCATGCTGTCCGGCCGGAGCTCGGTGTCGGTCGCGCGATCCGAATCGGCCGTGAACAGGTTCACGCCCGCGAGCCACCGCATGGTCGTTCCGTCGCCGATCCTCACGTCCGCGTCCTCGGCGGAGGAGATGCGGACCTCCTGGTTGAAGTAGCGCTGGGATTCCTTGGCGCGCCGGCGATAGGCGTCGAAGGGGGAGAAGTCGAAGTCCGCGGCCTCGTGGACCTTCCAGTCCTGCCAGGCGCTCGTCGCGTCGATCTGCACGTCGTCGCCGAAGTACGTCCACGCGAGCGAGGGGGCGAGGATGTTCCGGGCGGCGATGCCCTCGAAGTCCTGGTTGATGTGGTGGGGGCGGGCACGAAGACCGTGCAGCTCGGAGAGGACGAAGCCGCCGTCGCGCGACCGCTCGGCGTGAGTCGCGAGCCGGACCTCCCAGCGATCGTCGGGAACCCACAGCAGCTCGGCCCGGCCGAAGAACGAATCGCGGTAGTCGACGTCGTGCCCCGTCCAGTCGTTCTCGGTGAAGCCGTCGCGCTCGGAAGCCAGGCCCGCGACCTTGAAGAAGATCGTGTCCCCCGAGATCGGGCCGCTCCCCATGACGCGATACTCCTGATGGCCGAAGTTGCCGAAGGACGCGGACGCGTCGGCCTCGAGCTCGCGCGACGGATAGCGGGGAACGATGTGGATCACGCCCCCGAGCGCGTTCCGCCCGTAGAGCGTGCTCTGGGGCCCGCGCAGGAACTCGACGCGCTCGACGTCGATCAGGGGGATGTTCGTGCTGCTCGCGGTGAGCTGGGGAACGCCGCCGATGTACGTCGTGACCGCGGGATCGCCCTGGCCGGAGCCGATGCCCCGCATGGTCGGGAAGCTGAGTCGACGCGAGGAGAACTCGGTGAGGAAGAGGTTGGGGATCGCGAGGGACGCGTCACGCACGGTCCGGATTCCGGCGTCTTGCAGCGTCGGCTGGTCGAGCACGCTCATGCTCCGCGGCACGTCCTGCGCCTCCTCCTCCCAGCCGCGCGCGGTCACCACGACGGGGGGCAGGGCCGGGGCTTCCTCCTCGTCCTCGTCAGTCGTCCGCGGGGGGAGGGAGGGATTCTCGTCCGCGGCCGGGACGACGGGGGAGACGGGCAACGACAACAGAGCGTGAAGCAGGAGAGACTCGATCATGGCTGGGAATCGCTATTCGCCGGCCCCGAAGGGCAGCTCGATGGAAGACGGACGATTCGTGCTCGCGAACAGGGTCACGGTGGGGGCGGGATCCAGGTTCGGCGTGGCCGTGTTGTCCGCGTCGGCAAAGGTGACGGTGACCCGGAGGCGGTTGCCGGCGTCGAAGTACCAGGCGGTGGGCTGGAGGTCGATCTCGAGCTTCACCGGTACGCCGGGCTCCAGGGGCTGGACGTCCTCCGCGTGGCTCCGGTGCCAGGGCAGACCGAGGTAGTCGTAGGGCGGCTCGTGGGTGGCGCGGTGGGAGGCGCGGTGGGAGGCGCGGAGGCAGCCCTCGGTGACGTAGCGGGAGAAGCCGTCGGCCTCGATCTCCTCGAGGTAGACGAAGAAGTCCCCGTCGTCGGCGGTCGAGGCGACCCAGAGGGTGGCCACCGGGTGGCCGATCACCTCGGTGTCTTCCTCGAACGGCGCGCTCGTGAAGGTCATGCCCTTCGCGTCGTTGGGGGCCAGGTCCTCGTAGCCGATGTCTCCCCCGTAGCCGTTGCGCCAGCGATTGCCGGTCCCGCAGGAGGCGGTGTAGTCGACGACGCAGGAGACGGATCCCCTCTCGGAAGACGAGTCGTCGAGGCTACCGTGCCGCGCCGGCCCCTCGACGCCGGGGACGAAGTAGAGCCGCTCGCGCTCGGCGGGAACGGGCCAGCTCTCGGCCGTCCGCCAGCGCCGACCCTCCGGCGCGCCCATCACATAGTAGTGGATGGGCGGCTCGTCCATGACCCCGTTGTCGATTCCCTTGAGCCAGTAGTCGTACCACCGCAGGTGTTCCCCGATGTCGTCGTACTCGTGACGCTGCTGGTGGAACCACGGGCCCATCGCGATCCGCTGGGGGTTCGTGAAGTTGGCATGCATGACGAAGGCGTCGCGCGTGAAGCAGTCGAGCCAGCCCCCGATGTGGTAGATGGCCACGCCCGAGCGGGAGATCGCCTCGTGGTGATGGATGGGGCTCGTCGCGGGGTGCAGGGGAATCTCGAGCTCCGGGTCCACGGTGTCGCGGTGGGGGAGGCTTGCGTACTGCTCGTCGGTGTCCCGGTTCTTCGCGTGCTCCGCGGTGGCCGCGGTGAGGAGGGCGCCGTCCTCGTCCTCGGCGACGGGGGCGACTATCCGCTGCGTGTCGAGCCTCCTCGTGAGCCCGGACCACTTGGCGAGGAAGTCGTCGCGGTAGATCCCGCCCGGCCAGGCGAAGGCGTAGAGATCCCCCGGCGCCATGGAGGGGATGATCGCCCTCAGGTGGGGCGATTCCGTCGAGGCCGCGAAGTACTGCACCGCGCCCAGGTAGGAGCCCCCGTACATCCCGAGGTTGCCGTCGCACCACGGCTGAGCGGCGAACCACTCCATGACCTGCTCGCCGTCGCGGACCTCCGCGGGGCTGAAGGGAGCCTCGTACCGTCCGAAGGACGCTCCGCCTCCCCGCACGTCGACCGACGCGTAGGCGTAGCCCCGGCGGACGAGCTCCCGGAGGCCAGGCTGGGCCATCGAGTCGTACACCGAGCTGCCTTGCTGGAAGGCGCGGTTGTAACGCGTGTAGGTCCAGACGAGGGGGACGGGCTCCGGGGCCGGCGCGTCGCCCACGGCGGGAAGGAAGATGTCGGCGGCGAGGCGCGTCCCGTCCTCCATCGTGATGAAGAGGGATTCCTTGTGGTAGTCGGGATACTGCCGCGGCGAGAGCAGGGAGTGGGTGGAGGAGGTCTCCACGGTGACCGCGGGCTTCTCCCCGACCTGCTCCTGGGCGAGGGGCGAGCCGGAACCCGCGAGGAGGACGGCGGCGGCCAGCGCCGACGAGAGGAAGGTGTTCATCGCGGAAGGCGTCGAGGGTGGCGGGACGGACGAGGCGGGCTCACTGCTCGCCGGCGTAGATCTGCACCAGGTTCAGCAACGTGCACGCGCTGAGGGCGAGAGCCCGCGTGGAGATCCATTCCTGCGGTCCGTGGAAGTTGCCCCCGCCCGTGAAGAGGTTCGGAGTGGGCATCCCCATGGCCGTGAGGCGGGAGCCGTCCGTTCCTCCGCGCACCGGCTCGATACGAGGCTCCACGCCCGCCATTTCGATGGCCCGCGCGACGTTCTTCGCGATCTCGGGCCGTCGGGCGAGCTCGTCGTGCATGTTGCGATACTGTGAGCGGATCTCCACGTCGACCCGGAGGTGGGGCTCCTCGGCGACGAGTCCCTCCGCCATGGCGCGGAGCCGCCTGCCCCGCTCCTCGACCACCTTCGTGTCGAAGTCCCTGATGATCAGGTCGAGGGTGCACTTCGCCGCGTCCCCGGAGACCTCGGTGGGGTGGTAGAAGCCTTGCCGGCCCTCCGTGCACTCGGGGGTCTCGGACATGGGCAGGCGGGACAGGAGCTTGCCCATGTAGGTCAGGGCGTTGACCATCTTGTTCTTGGCGGTCCCGGGGTGCACCGCCACGCCGGTGAAGGTCACGATGCCCCGGTCCGCGGAGAAGGTCTCGATGCTCATCTCACCCGCGTACCCGCCGTCGATGGTCAGGGCCACCGGGGAGCCGAAGTCGTCGAGGGGGAAGCGGTCGGCCCCGCGCCCGATCTCCTCGTCGGGGGTGAAGCAGACGCGGACCGCGGGGTGCGCGATCTCCGGATCGCCTCGGAGCACCTCGAGCGCGGCGAGGATGGCGGCGATCCCCGCCTTGTCGTCCGCGCCCAGCAGGGTGGTGCCGTCCGAGGTGACGATCGTGTCCCCCTTGCAGGTGAGCAGCTCGGGGCACTCCGCGGGGTCGAGGGTCACACCGTTCTCGAGCTCGATGGGCGATCCGTCGTAGCCCTCGTGCCGCCGCGGCTGCCCGCCGGTCCCGGAGAAGGCGGGGGCGGTGTCCATGTGGGCGCAGAGCCCGACGCCTCCCGGGGCGTTGCCCGGCAGCTCGGCCGTGACGTAGCCGTTCTCGTCCATCGCGGCGTTCTCGAGGCCGAGCTCGCGCAGGACGCCGACGAGGTGCTCGCCCAGCACGAGCTGGTTGGGCGTGCTGGGGCAGGATTCGCTACTCTCGTCCGACTGGGTGTCGAAACGGACGCACTCGAGGAATCGATCGACGATTCCGGTCTGGTCGAGGATCTCGTCGGCGTTGGCGAAGGGGCGCATGATGCTCGAAGGGGAAAGGGGTTCCGATCGGGAGAGCGCCGCCGCGTCGGGGCGGCCGGATGGACGGGACACGGTAGCGCCGCCCGGGTCGCTCGTCGAGACCGGGAGGACCGGAGTGCCTGGACCGCGACCGGGCGGGGCGGTATGGTCCGCGCGTGCCTTCGCCGAAGCTCGCCGCCTCCGTCCCCGGGGAGGGGCGAAGGAGAGGATGGCCGGCCCGGAATGACCACGCGCAAACGACGACTCCTGATCCTGCTCGGCTTCGCCGTGAGCGCCTTCTTCCTGTGGATCGCGCTGCGTGGCACGAACTTCGGGGACATCGGGGATGCGCTCGCCGGGGCCTCGCTCTGGTGGATGGCCCCGATGCTCGGCGCGTACGGCCTCTACTACTGGATCAAGGCGATACGCTGGCGCATGCTCCTGCAGCCGATGATCGACACGAAGGCGAGGGAGATCTTCTCGCCGATGATGATCGGCTTCATGTTCAACAACATCCTGCCCGCCCACCTCGGCGAGTTCGTGCGGATGTACCTCGGGGCGCGGCAGCTCCGCCTGAACAACTCGCAGATCCTGGCCACCATCGTGCTGGAGCGGGTGTTCGACATGCTCGCGGTGATCCTGTTCTTCGGACTGGCCCTGCTCACCGCCGAGAGCGTGAGCCCGGCGCTGATCCGCACCGGGTGGGGCGTCGCCGCGGCGGGGGGCGTCTTCCTGGTCTTCACCGCGATCTACATTGCGTGGACGGACGCCTTCCTGCGCGTGCTGCGGAAGGCGACGTTCTTCATGCCGCGGCTGGGAGAGATCCGGGGGCTTTCGATTCTGAAACGCGGCCATGAAGCAGTGTTTCATCAACTCGAGATCGGAGTGCAGGGGTTGCACGCCCTGAAACGTCCCGGGCTGCTCATCGGGATCATCGTGACCTCGATCGCGCAGTGGGGGCTCATGGGGCTGTCCGCGTACTGCGCCATGATCGCGGTGGGCACCGAGGTGCAGCTCTCGGCGGCCTTCGTGGTGCTCGCGGCCACGACCTTCGCGGTAACCCTGCCCGCCGCCCCCGGATTCCTCGGCTCCGTGCAGGCCGCGTTCACGCTGGCCCTCGGTCCCTACGGAGTGAGCACCGCCACCGCGTTCGCCGCCTCCGCCTACTTCCACGTGCCGACCTACCTGATCGTGACGCTGCCCGGGCTCTGGATGCTCAAGCGAACCGGCTACCAACTTCGTCAGGTGCGAGCCGAAGCGGAAGCCGCGTCGGGCAAGTAGGACCGTCCGTCCGGTTGACACCGTCCGACGGTTCTCGTCTCCTGTCGGTGATAACCAACGGCACCGACCGGGAGGCGATCCGTGACCGCGCGAATCGGAGTCTTCGTTTGCGACTGCAAGGGTTTGGTCTCGGACCACGTGGACACTGCACGCGTGGCAGAAGTGGCGGGCGGGCTCGACGACGTGGCCTTCGTAGAGCGTCGAGACATGCTGTGCGGGGAGCGTGACCTGGGCGAGGCGGTCCGCCGCCTCGCGGACGACGGGTGCGACCGCCTGCTCTTCGTGGGGTGTTCGCCCCGCTCCTCGCTCGAGTTCCCCGAGGAGCGCATCGCGAGCCTCATGGGCGTGGTGGGCCTCTGTCCCGAGCTCTTCGAGGTCGCCAATATCCGCGAGCAGTGCGCGTGGCAGCATCCGTCGCGGGACGCGGCGACGGCCAAGGCGCTGGACCTGACGCGGATGGCCCACGCGCGCCTGCGGACGGACGAACCCGCCCCGGATCCCGTCCCCATCGCCCGGCGCGCCCTCGTGGTCGGCGGCGGCCCGGCGGGGTTGCAGGCGGCGAAGGACCTGGCCGCGGTGGGGATCGACGTGACCCTCACCGAGCGTAACGCCTGGCTCGGCGGTCACCTCTGCCAGCTCTCCCGGATCTACCAGTCCGAGGGCTGGCCGTCGGTCTGCGACAGCGCCTGCGTGGGCCCGGTCCAGGCCAAGGGCGTGGTGCTCGAGGAGGGCATCGAGGCCCTGACGAAGACGGAGGTCGTCGGCGTCGCGAAGACGGACGGCAGCTTCGACGTGACGCTCCGCGGCGCGCCGGCCTTCGTGAATGCGGACCTGTGCATCTGCTGCGACGAGTGCACCGCGGTCTGCCCCGAGGAGACGCCGCGCCACTTCGATCACTGCCTCACCACGCGCAAGGCGATCGACAAGGAGTTCGAGCGGGCCGTTCCGGACACCTACGACATCGTCGCCGACGCCTGTACCTTCTGCGGCGACTGCGTCCCGGTCTGCCCCACGAACGCGATCGACCTCGAGGCCAAAGCGTGGGAGAGCACGCGGCGATACGGCGCGGTGTTCCTCGCCACCGGCTTCTCGCCGATCGATCTGTCCGGGTACCCCGAGTACCTCGGTAGCCACCCCGACGTGATCACCAGCTCGGAGTTCGAGCACCTGATCGGGCGCGGGGCGATCAAGCGCCCCTCGGATGGCGAGGCGCCGGAGACCGTGGTCTTCGTGCAGTGCGCGGGATCGCGGGCGGGGCCCGAGAAGCAGGGGAAGGGCGTCGAGTACTGCTCGAAGATCTGCTGCTCGGTCACCGCGAAGCAGGTCGACCGCATGCTCTTCGCCAACCCGATGATCGAGCCGATCGTGGTCTACTACCGGGACATGCGCACTTACGAGCGCGCCCTCGAGACGCTCTATCAGCGCCTCGAGGTGACCGGGGTCGAGTTCGTCAACGGAGAGGTCACGGGCATCGAGGGAAACGGTCAGGGACCCCTGGCGGTGACCGTCGATCCGATCGTGTCCGACGAGGACGACGACGCGGACGAGGCCCCGCCGAAGAAGCTCGACGCGGATCTGGTGGTGCTGGCCGCGGCGCATCGACCCGCGCTCGGGACGGCCGAGCTGCACCGGATGTTCGACCTGCAGGTGGACCGCTGGGGCTACCCGATCGAGAACCAGCCCCGGCTGTTCCGGCCCACCGAGTCGATGGTCGATCGCGTGTTCGTGATCGGGGCCTCCTCGGGCCCCAAGGTCGTGCAGCACGCGGCCGAGCAGGGCAGCGCGGCGGCGATGCGATCCCTGCCGGTCCTGTTGCGGGGCGAGGCCGAGCCGCTGCGCTACGCGAGCCGGGTGAATCCCGATCGCTGTACGAAGTGCCGGACCTGCATGACCGTCTGTCCGCACGGGGCGATCCGGATGACCGAGGAGGGCGCGGTGAGCGATCCCGCGTTCTGCCAGGCCTGCGGGTTCTGCGCCGCCGCGTGTCCGGTCCACGCCGCGCAGCTCGCCAACTTCACCGATCGCCAGATCCTCGCCCAGGTCGAGATGGCTTTCGGAGAGCTCGCCCCGGGCGAGCCCCGGATCCTGGCCCTCCTGTGCTACTGGTGCTCGTACAGCGCGGCCGACTTCGCGGGGGTGGAGCGCGTCGACGCACCGGCGAACTACCGGGTGATCCGGATTCGCTGCTCGAACTCGGTGAACACGGCGCTCGTGATGCGGATGTTCCAGCAGGGAGTGGACGGCGTCCTGGTCGCCGGCTGTCCAGAGCACAGCTGCCACCACCTGCGGGGCAACTTCCTCGCGGACAAGCGGACCGACCTGATGCGGGCCCTGATGGGCCAGCTCGGGCTGGATCCGGAGCGGCTGCGCTTCGAGTACATCGGCGCCCCGATGCAGGCGAAGCTGATGGACACGCTGCGGAAGATGGATGCTCGGCTCCGCACTCTCGAGCCGAATCCCGTGGGCGCCGGCGCGCACTGAGGAGGGATCGCGAACATGGCCGACAAGATCAGAATCGCCGTGAACTGGGCGGCCGCTTGCGGCGGCTGCGACGTGGCCCTGCTCGACACCCAGATGCAGGTGCTGGAGCTCGCCATGATCGCGGACATCGTCTACTGGCCGGTGGCGATGGACTTCAAGCGCCGCGACCTCGAGGCCCTCCCCGACGGCAGCGTGGACTTCGGGCTGTTCAACGGTGCGGTGCGCACCAGCGAGCAGCTCGCGGACGCCGAGCTCATGCGCGCCAAATGCAAGGTGCTCGTCGCCTACGGGAGCTGCGCTTCCTTCGGGGGCATCCCCGGCCTGGCCAACCAGTTCGATCGCGAGGACATCCTCGACGTCGCGTACCGGGACACGCCGTCCACGGAGAACCCCGAGGACACGCGGCCGCAGACCGAGAGCGCGGTCGACGGCCGCGAGCTGACCCTGCCCGCCTTCCACGAGACGGTGCAGAGCCTCTCCCAGGTCGTGGACGTCGACGTCGTGCTCCCCGGCTGTCCGCCCCCGACCGAGCGGCTCCTCGACCTCGTGGCCGCGGTGGGGCGGTACGTCGAGAGCGGCGAGCTCCCCCCGCCGGGGACGGTGATCGCGGACGACAAGGCGCTCTGCGACTCTTGCCCGCGCGGCGAGTCGCGGATCGGCGACCCGATCCCCGACGTGCATCGACCTCACGAGGTGCTCGCGGATCCGACGCGATGCTTCCTCGACCAGGGCATCGTGTGCCTGGGCCTCGCCACGCGCGGCGGCTGCGGGGCCACCTGCATCGCCGCGAACATGCCCTGCCGCGGGTGCTTCGGGCCGACCGCGGACATGCTCGATCCCGGCGCGGAGGCGCTCTCCGCGATCGGCTCGATCGCGGGGGCGGCCAACGAGGACGACGTGCCCGCGCACGTGATGAAGAAGGCGATCCGCGCGGTCCACGATCCCGCGGGCACGTTCTATCGCTTCACCCTGCCCGTGGGGATCCTGAACCACGCCGTCGCGGACGAGCCGCGGGAGGAACAGCCGTGAGCCGCAAGATCACCATCTCGCCCATCACCCGGCTCGAGGGGCACGGGAAGATCGACATCTTCCTCGACGACGACGGGAACGTCGCCGACGCCTACCTGCAGGTCGTCGAGCTGCGGGGCTTCGAGAAGTTCTGCCAGGGACGGCCCGTCGAGGAGCTGCCCCGTATCACGCCCAAGATCTGCGGCGTGTGCCCGGGAGCGCACCACATGGCCTCGGCCAAGGCCTGCGACGCGGTCTTCGGCGTGACCATCCCCCCCGCGGCCGCGAAGCTGCGGCGGCTCTATCTGGACGCCCACATCGCGCACAGCCACCTCCTGCACTTCTTTGCCCTCGCCGCTCCGGACTTCATTCCCGGCGCGGACGCTCCCGCGGCTCAGCGCAATCTGCTCGGCCTCGTCGACGCGGTGGGGCTCGACGTCGGCGCCCAGGTCCTCGAGAACCGGGGCTTCGCCCAGAAGATCCAGGGCATCATCGCCGGTCACCCGATCCACCCCGTGGCCGCCCTGCCCGGAGGCATGGCGCGGCCCATCACCGAGGACGAGCGCGCCGAGATCGAGACCATGGCCACGAGCATGGTGGCCTTCGCGGAGACGGCCGTCGCCCTGTTCGAGGACAAGGTGCTCGGCGACGCGGCCTCCGCGGCGGCGATCGGCGGCGACACGTACTACCACGAAACGCACTACGCGGGGCTGGTGGACGAGGCGGGGCACGTCGACTTCTACGACGGCCGCGTGCGCGTCGTGGATCCGAGCGGCGGCGAGGTCGCGCTCTTCGAGGCCGCGGACTACCTCGAGCACATCGCGGAGCGCGTCGAGCCGTGGTCCTACCTCAAGCTGCCGTATCTGAAGAACGTCGGCTGGCGGGGGATGACCGACGGGGCGGACAGCGGCGTCTATCGCGTGAACTCGCTCGCTCGGCTCAACGTGGCGAGCGGGATGTCCACGCCCCGCGCGCAGGCGGCGTACGAGCGGCTGTACGCGCACTTCGGATGCCGGCCGGTGCACCACACGCTCGCCTACCACTGGGCGCGGCTGATCGAGTGCCTCTACGTCTGCGAGGAGGCCCTCGAACTCTCGCGCGATCCGGAGGTCACGAGTCCCGAGGTCCGCGCGGTCCCGACCGGTACCCCGAAGGAGGGCGTGGGAGTCGTGGAGGCGGCGCGGGGGACGCTCTACCACCACTACGAGACGGACTCGCGCGGCCTGGTCAAGTCCGTGAACCTGATCGTGGCCACCGCCCAGAACAACGCGGGGATGAACATGTCCGTGAAGAAGGCGGCCCAGGCCCTGATCCGCGACGGCAAGACCTCCGACGAGCTGCTCGACCGGGTGGAGATGGCCTTCCGCGCCTACGATCCCTGCCTGGCCTGCGCCACGCACGCCCTGCCCGGAGCGATGCCCCTCGAGGTGACGATCCGCCGCGGCGGCGAGGTGGTCGAGCGCCTGCGCCGCGCGCTCCCGTGAGAACGCTGATCGTCGGCATCGGCAGCCCGATCCTCGGGGACGACGGGGTGGGCGTCCACGCGGCGCGCCGCCTGCGGGAGCGAGGAACGCTCGACGGGGTGGACGTCGTCGAGCTGGGCACCGCGGGGCTCGCCCTGCTCGACCTGGTCGAGGGCTACGACCGCCTGATCGTCCTCGACGCGATCGTCACCGGCGCCGCCCCGGGAACCCTGCACACGCTCGTCGGCGAGGAGGTCGCGCGCGCGGCCCACCTCGGTGCGGGCCACGAGGCCGATCTCTCCACGACCCTCGCCCTCGGCCGGCGCCTGCCGGGAGGCCGGATGCCGGACGAGGTCGTCGTGCTCGCGGTCGAGGCCGCCGATCTGCACACCTTCCGCGAGGAGCTCACTCCCGAGGTCGAGGCCGCTGTTCCTTCCCTGCTGGCCGCGCTCGAGCGGCGACTGGCCCGGTGATCGGTCAGCCACCGATCGTGCAGGCGTGCGCGCAGTGCAGGCAGACGAGTCCGCCGAAGCTGGCCGCCTGCGTGTAGAACGCGAGGCCGCAGGATTGCGGATCGCCCGGCACCGGGAGGTCGATGAGGGCCGGATTGCCGAAGGCGAGGGGGCCGCCGAGCAGCTCGCCGTTCGGGTCCGTGAAGTCGACGAGGACCTCGCCCCAGTCGCTCGAGACTGTCAGCGGCGCCGAGTAGGCGACGAGGAAGGCCCCGATGCTGCTGGGAGCACACCCCGTCACGGAGACGCCGAAGGTGCTTCCGAGAACGGGGGGGCTGGTGATCACGAAGCCGTCGGTGGCCGCGTTGGCGCCGGTGCCGCAGTACCACGAGCAGGTGGCGACGGGGCAGGAGCGCTCGAAGACGTAGGCCGAGCCGGCGTTGTAACCCAGGTCGTCGTTCCCCCACGCTCCGATCAACGCCAGGTCGCCGGAGAGGGAGACGGACCAGCCGAACGCGTCCATCTCCTCCCCGTCGCCGGCCGTGAGCTCGTACTGCTGGGTCCAGTTGGTGCCCAGCCGCGTGAACGCGTAGACCGCGCCCGCGTTCTCCGCGAGGTCGTCGTCGCCCCACGCGCCGATCAGGGCCGTGTCGTCGACGAGGGAGACCGAGGTTCCGAAGTAGTGGAGGGAGTGCGCATCGTCGGCCGTGAGCTTGGCCTGCTGGGTCCAGACGGTTCCGGTGCGCACGAAGACGTAGGCCGCGCCCGCCCGGAGGCCCGCGTGGTCCTCCTCGTCCGCGCCGATCAGCGCCGTGTCTCCGGAGAGCGAGACGGAGCAGCCGAAG
This sequence comes from uncultured Planctomycetaceae bacterium, assembly GCA_964428225.1. GTDB lineage: Bacteria > Planctomycetota > UBA1135 > UBA1135 > JBFMCU01. Next base: position 21,827 of record CAYRXS010000038.1, on the reverse strand, counting down.
AAGGAGTACCAGGACGCGTCGTCCGCCATGAGCTTGGCCTGCTGGCTCCAGGCCGTCCCGCTCCTCGTGAACACGTAGGCCGAGCCCGTGTACGATCCCGGGTCGTCGCTCAAGGACGCTCCCACCAGCGCCGTGTCCCCGGAGAGGGACACGGATTCGCCGAACCAGTCGCCGGATTCGGCATCGCTCGCGAGGAGCTTGGCCCGCTGCTGCCACGTCGTCCCGGTCCTCGTGAACACGTAGGCCGAGCCCGAGTCGTAGCCGCCGTCGTCGTTCCGGGCCGCGCCGATCAGGGCCGTGTCTCCCAAGAGGGAGACGGCGATGCCGAACACGTCCTCGGTCGCCGCGTCGTTCGCCGTGAGCTTGGCCTGCTGGCTCCAGACCGTGCCGGTCCGCACGAAGACGTAGGCTGAGCCCGAGGAGGCGCCCGCGTCGTCGTTCCCCGTGGCGCCGACCAGCGCCGTGTCTCCGCAGAGCGAGACGGACCCGCCGAAGCAGTCCTCCCGCGCCCCGTCGCTCGCCGTGAGCTTGGCCTGCTGGCTCCACGTCGTGCCCGTCCGCACGAAGACGTGGACCGAGCCCGAGTCCCTGCCCGAGTCGTCGTCCGTGTGCGCGCTGACCAGCGCCGTGGCCCCGGAGAGGGAGACCGAGAAGCCGAGGAGGTCCTCGGCCGCCGTGTCGCTCGCGAAGAGCCGGGCCTCTTGGATCCAGCTCCACGACCCCTGGGCGAGGGCGGCGGGGCTCGAGAGGGCGAGGACGGCGAGGACGACGGCGAGGCGCATGGGTGATCTCTCCAGGGTCGATGGGCCAGGGTACCCCATCAGAACCGATTCCGGCCCCCGCGGGCGGTCCTCTCGCCGCCTCGCGGCCCCTCCGGCGAGGGGGGATCCCGGGTCGTCCGGGAACCGCGAAAAAAAACCACCCACCGCGTGCGATCCCCCCGGGGCCGGCACTGGCCGTCGTGGATGGAGCTCCCGAGGCGCGGGGCGATGGGTAGCGCCGGCTTCGGACCCCACAGAACGAACACGGAGGTAGAGCCATGAAGCTTCGCAAGACCTGGATGACGGGTGCCCTGTTCGCGGCGGGGACGTATGCCGCGCTTCTCACGACTGTGGTCGCGGACACTCCCGCGGAGATCGACCCCCGGCCCGCGGGCGGAGGTGCGGTCGCGTGGAACCCGCCCGACCAGATCGATTACATCCCCAAGGACCTCGCGGTGGTCTACAACCTCTCGGGACTGTCGTTCCTGGGACAGGTCCACCAGCATCTGAACGTGTACGACAACGGCGCGGTCTCCCTGACGGAGATCGATCCGGTCGCGACGCCGGCCGGAACGGTCCAGGTCGCGAACATCGATCCCGAGGAAGTCGCGGCCCTGCAGGACGCGCTGTTCTCCGCCGGAGCCGCCTGGCAGGCGGATGAGCAGATGGTCGTGGTCGACCTCCCGATGGCTACCCTGACCGTCTTTTGGGAAGGGATGGACGGCATCGCGCGAGCCCACTCCTTCAGCTACTACCCGGGCCTGAACAGCCTGGAGCTGTCCGAGGTGGAGCGGACCGTCCAGCGGTTCATCGCCCAGCAGTTCCCCGATCCGGGGTACGGCGACATCGAACCTCACCAGCGGCCGTGGATCGCTCAGGAGGTGGAGCCCGCGCAGCGGCGCCAGCCGGTCCAGGAAGCGGAAGCGCAACCGGCCGGAACGTTCGAGGAGGCCTCGGCATACGAGTTCAGGCCCATGCCGAAGAGACCGCCCGTCTACGAGATCGGGGCGCAGCAGCGCGGCGCCGGGGGCGCTAGCGCCGCCGACGAGATCGAACCGGCGGCGAAGCGCGCGGGGGCCGACGAGCTAGACCCGACGGCGAAGCGTGCGGAGGCCGACGAGCTCGAGCCGCAACAGCGTGGGGCCGGGGGCGGCATGGCCGCCAACGAGCTGGAGCCGGCGGCACGGCGTGCCCCGGCCGAGGAGCTCGATCCCTTCGCGAAGCACGAGGAGCCGGACGAGATCGATCCCACGGCGAAGCGCGCGGGGGCCGACGAGCTCGACCCGACGGCGAAGCGCGCGGAGGCCGAGGAGCTCGAGCCGCAGCAGCGTGGGGCCGCGGGCGGCGCGGCCGCCGACGAGCTGGAGCCGGAGGCGCGGCGTGCGCCTGCCGAGGAGCTCGACCCCTTCGCGAAGCACGAGGAGGCGGACGAGATCGATCCGACGGCGAAGCGCGCGGGTGCCGACGAGCTCGACCCGACGGCGAAGCGTGCCCAGGCCGAAGAGCTCGATCCCGCGGCGAAGCGTGCGGCGGCCGACGAGCTCGACCCGACGGCGAAGCGCGCAAGCGCCGAGGAGCTCGACGAGGAGCAGCGTGCCGCCGCCGGCGCGGCTGCCGACGAGCTGGAACCGAAGCCCTCTCCCCCCAGGGAAATCGACGCGCAACAGCGCGGAGCGCAAGGAGGGGCGGCTGCCGAGGAGATCGAACCCGTTGCGAAACCCCAGCCCCCCCGAGCTGTCGACGCACAGCAATACTCCAACACGGGCAGTGGGGTCGCCGGTTCGATCGAGCCCAGTCAGGCCGTGAAGCCTGTCCGGGAAGCCGAAGCGCAGAAGAAGGACTGAGCATCCTTCGCCAGCCTGGCAGGAGAGCGGGGCGGGGCGGAGCGTCGTGGGGCGCTCCGCCCCTTTTTCGTCGGTCTCCCTCCCTCGAGGTTACGAGTATGTATCGGGCGCGCTCCGCGGGTCGGAGGCCGGTCCGAGGCCGGAACCCGAGCCCCCCGGGGCGGTTTCGGAACCCGCGTGGGTAGAATCCCCGGTCCCCCGACCCCTGAGGGACGGGGAGGTGACGCCCACGGCTCACCGAATCCCCGGAACTCGCGAGGCCCGCCGGCGAGCGGGCCGCATCCTCGAGGAGAAACCATGCTGACCCTGATCACGAGCGCCCTGCTCGTCCTCGGCTGCCCCCAGGACGACGCCGCGGTGGCGGCGACGGACGTCAAGACCGAGCTTCTCGAAGCGGCCAAGAAGATGGCCGTGGCCGAGAGCTATCGCTTCACGCAACTCTCGCAGACCCAGCGCGCCATGAGCGGGCAGGAAGGCGGAGGCTTCGGCGGCCGCGGCGAGCGCCCGGACCGCGAGCCCACCCCGACCACGGGCGCCTGGCTGAAGGGGCACCCGATGGAGCTGAAGACCGGCGAGACGCTCGCCTACAAGGAAGGCGAGCAGGTCGTCTACAAGAACGTCGAGGGCAAGTGGCAGGTCCTCGAGGCCATGGGCCGCGGTATGGGCGGAGGGCGCCGGGAGCCTCCCGCCGACGGCGCGGGCCGCGGCGGCGAGCGTGGCGGCGGAGAAGGCCGCGGCGGTGAAGGCGGCGGCGAAGCCGGAGGTGGACGTCGCGGAGGAGGGGGCGAAGCCGGAGGCGCGAGACCCGAGCGCCGGATGGGCGGCATGAACCGCGGACTGTTCTCCATGATGCGCATCGAGGCACCCCACGGGATGTTCGCCGACCTCGAGAAGCTGGTCGGCGACGTGGAGAAGACCGTCGAGAAGGGTGAGGGCGAAGAGGTCGGATCCCTCGTCTTCACCGGCGTCCTGACCGCGGAAGGCGCCACGCAGCTCGGCGGTCGCAGTCGTGGCTTCGGCGGCCGCGGTGGCGGTGGCGGCGGCCCCCAGATGGAGACCTCCGGCACGTACCGCATCGAGACGAAGAAGGGCGCCATCGCCTCGGCGACCTTCGTGATCACGCGGAAGGGCGGCTCGGGCGAGCGTACGTTCGAGATGACCACCACGCGCACGATCACCTTCGCCGAGATCGGCAAGACGAAGTATGAGGTGCCCGAGGAGGCCCTCGCCCTCTTCGAGATCTGATCGAGAACGTCGATTCGTCGCGAGCGGAGGGGCCCGATCCGGGTCCCCCCGCTCCCGTGTATTCCCAGCCGCCGCTCCACCCCCGTCCGGGAGCCCCGACGTGAACGTACCGACTTCGCTCTTCGCTCTGGCCCTGGTCCTCGGAGCCCAGGACGACGCCTCCACCCCTGCCCTGACCGCGGACCACCTGTCCGTTCTCCAGTGGCGCAACCCGGGGCCGACGCCCATGGGAGGGCGGATCACGGACCTCGCCGTGCACCCCGAGCGACCTCGGATCTTCTACGCGGCCTCGGCGACGGGCGGGCTGTGGAAGACGACGAACAACGGTACGACTTTCCAGCCGGTCTTCGAGAACGAGGGATCCTCGTCCGTGGGAGCGGTGGCCGTCGCGCCCTCCACTCCCGACATGATCTGGGTGGGGACCGGCGAGGCGAACGCCCGCAACTCCGTCTCCTGGGGCGACGGCGTCTACCGGTCCGACGACGGCGGCGTCACGTGGAGCCACCGCGGGCTCGCGGAATCGAAGCACGTCGGGGGCATCGCCATCCACCCGTGGGATCCCGACACCGTCTTCGTCGCCGCCATGGGCAGCACCTGGGGGCCCAATCCGGAGCGGGGGCTCTTCCGCACCCGGGACGGGGGCGAGACGTGGCGGCACGTGCTCTTCGTCGACGAGCGGACCGGGTGCATCGACGTGCTCGTCGATCCGGACGAGCCGGACGTGGTGTTCGCCGCGACCTACGAGCGCCTGCGCGACGAGCTCGACGGCAACGATCCCGCCGTCCGCACGGGGCCGGGCTCGGGGATCTGGCGCTCGCTCGACGGAGGCGACTCGTGGGAGCGCCTGCAGAACGGGCTGCCCACGGTGCCGATCGGGCGGATCGGCCTCGACGTCTTCAGCGCCGACTCGAGCGTGCTCTACGCAATCATCGAGACGGAGCGCACGGGAGAGCGCGGCGCCCCTCCGCGCTCGGAGGATCGCGTCTCCCTCGGCATCAAGGGACGGGACCACGAGGAAGGCGGCTTCCTCACGGAGTCCATCACCGAGGGCGAGTCGGCGGCCCAGGCCGGGCTGCAGGTCGGGGACGTGATCACTCGGGTGAACGACGTGGAGATCGACGGGCGCGCGACGCTGGTCGCGACCCTCCGGGGGTTCCTTCCCGGCGACGCGGCCGAGCTCGTGTTCCGGCGCGAGGGCACGGAGGAGACGGCGCGTCTCACCTTCCTGGGGCGCCTGCTGCGGGGACGCGCCCGCAGCTTCGCCGGCTCGCAGGGCGGCCAGGTCGCGAATGCACAGGACGAGCAGGGGCCCGACGGCTTCGAGAGCGGCGGCGTGTTCCGCACCGAGGACCGCGGCACGACGTGGACGCGCGTGAACAGCCTCGATCCGCGCCCCTTCTACTACAGCCAGATCCGGGTGAACCCGACGGATGCCAACGAGGTGTACGTCCTCGGCATCTCCGTGCACCGCTCCCAGGACGGCGGCAAGACGTTCGATGAGATCGCACGGCGCACCCACCCCGACCACCACGCCCTGTGGATCGATCCCCGCGATCCGGAGCACGTGGTCCTGGGCAACGACGGCGGCGTCTACGTCTCGTGGGACCACGCGGACACCTGGGACCACCTCGACGTCCTGCCCGTCTCCCAGTTCTACAACGTCGGCGTCGACCTGCGCGAGCCCTACTGGGTCTACGGCGGCTTGCAAGACAACGGTACGTGGGGCGGGCCGAGCGCGACGCGCGTCGGCGGCGTCACGACGAGCGACTGGATCTACATCAACGGCGGCGACGGCTTCCACGTCGCGGTGGACCCGACCGATCCGAACGTGGTGTACAGCGAGAGCCAGAACGGCATGATCCTCCGGCTCGACCTGCGGACCGGCGAGCGAGGCCGCGTGTCCCGCCCGAGCGGAAGCCGGAACGACCGCTTCAACTGGAACACGCCGTTCCTGCTCTCCCCGCACAACCCGAGCATCTTCTTCTACGCGGGCAACCGGGTGCTTCGCTCGATCGACCGGGGCGAGACGACGGTCGCGATCAGCCCCGATATCGCGCGTACTGAGCAGGGGAGCGCGACGGCTCTCGCCCAGTCGCCGCGGGACGCGGACACGCTCTGGGTGGGAACGGACGACGGCGCCCTGTGGCAGACCTTCGATGGCGGCCGGGAGTGGCTCAGCCTCGCGGATCGTCTGCCGGGCGTCGACCGACCCCTCTACGTGAGCGACATCGAGCTCTCGGCCTTCGACCTGAAGACGGCCTACGTCACGCTCGACGGGCACCGCTCGGACGACTACGCGCCCTACGTCTTCGTCACCGAGAACGACGGGGAGACGTGGCGGTCCCTCGCGGGCGGGCTGCCCGGGGAGGGATCGGTGCGCACGATCGCCCTCGATCCCGTGAATCCGTCGCTGCTCTACGTGGGGACGGAGACGGGCTGCTTCGTGTCCGTCGACGCGGGCGAGCACTGGACGCCCCTGGGGAGCGGGCTGCCGACGGTGCCCGTGCACGACCTGGTCGTCCACCCGAGGGACGCGGACCTGGTCGCCGGCACGCACGGCCGCGGGATCTGGATCGTGGACGTCGCGCCCCTGCAGGGGCTGGTGCCGGACGACCTCGAGGGGAAGCCGACCCTGCTCCCGGTGCAGCTCGTCCGCACGTGGAGCAGCTTGCCGGGCAATACCCCGAGCGGCGAACGCCACTTCATCGCCCCGAATCCTCCGGGGGGGGCGGCCATCTATTACTTCCTGCCCGAGAAGCGGGAGGGTCCCGTCACCCTGACCGTCCGCGACGCCTTGGGGGGCGTGGCGCGCACGCTGGAGGGACCGGGCGAGCCGGGTCTGCAGCTCGTGCGCTGGGATCTGCGGCGCCAGCGGCAGGGAGGACGCGATCGCGGCGCGCGGGCCGGCGGCGGAGCCCCGGGCGGGATGCGTGGGGGTTCCGCCACGGTGGGGGACTACTCGGTGACCCTCGAGCTCGGCGAGAACTCGCCGGTCCAGGCGATCCACGTCCTGCCCGATCCGCAGGTCTACGATCGGGACGCCGCGCTCGGCCGCGACGAGTAGCGCGGCGCGCGCCTCAGCCCCCGAAGCCCAGATACTCGAGGATGACCGCGCCCGGGTCCTCGCCGACGACGATGTAGAAGGCCAGGCTCCCGAGGAGCCCGTGCGCGATGCCCACCGCCCAGAGGTTCGGGTGGCGCCGGTAGATCAGGGTGAAGAAGAAGCCCGCGACGAGGGTGAGGGCGACCAGCTGGAGCTGGGGGTAGTGGGCGACGCTGAACAGGAGGGCGGCGACGAGGGCGACCGCCGCGGGATGGCGGATCGCGTCGCGCAGGTTGCGAGCGAGCAGGTTCTGGAGCGCGAACTGCTGCGCGATGCCCCACACGGGATACAGCCCGACCGTCAGCCAGAAGGAGAGCGGGAGGTTCAGCGAGTCGAAGACCAGCCCGTAGGCCACGAAGCCCACCGCGGCCACCGCCGCGAAGGCGAGGTGGGCCCGCAGCGCGCTCCCGAAGTTGTCGAGGCGCATGCCCCAGACGCGGTACGCGCCCTTCGTACCGGCGAGCCGCCAGATCACGTATCCGAGGAAGGCGACCGCGACGGCGACGTTGTACACGCGCGCTGCGGCGGCCGAGAAGGCGAGCTCCAACACGACGTGGGCCGCGCCCGCGGCCACGACCGCGAACAGCTCGGGGAGGCACGGTTTGCTCCCGTATCCGGACTCGGGGGGCTCGTTCATGAATCGACGGCGGTGATCCTGCGGGGGACGATCGGGACGAGGACCCGGGAGGATATCCCGCCGAGGGGAGGAATGCGCCGCGCGATCCGGATGTCGGACCCGCGGCGGCCTCGCCGGCGCCCTCGGTCCGGGGGGGCGTCCGCGTTGCGAAGCGGGTCGTCGCGGTGCTACAACCCTCGTCGGAAGGGCGATCCCCGGGCGGCGTGAGCGACCAGGAGAAGACGACATGGGACGAGGGCCGAGTGGAGGGCGGGGCGACGAGAGATGGGGATCCCGAGGTCGTCGCTCGCGCGGAGCGGCGGCCGCGGCCCTCGCGATCTGGGCACTGGCGGCGCCGCTCTCCCCGGCTGCCCCCGCCGAGCCGACCGACGAGCGGATGCCCCCCAACCTCGTCCTGATCATGGTCGACGACCTGGGCAAGGAGTGGGTCTCGTGCTACGGAGCGGATGACGTCGAGACGCCGAGCATCGACGCCCTTGCCGCGGGCGGGCTGCGCTTCGACGCCGCCTGGTCCATGCCCCAGTGCACGCCCACGCGGGTGACCCTGCTCTGCGGGCAGTACCCCTGGCGCACCGGATGGTGCAACCACTGGGACGTGCCGCGGTGGGGGGCGGGGTGTCACTTCGACTGGAAGCACGACGTCACCTTCGCCCGGCTCCTGCGCGATGCGGGCTACTCCACCGCCGCGGCGGGCAAGTGGCAGATCAACGATTTTCGGGTCACTCCCGACGCCATGCAGGAGCACGGCTTCGACGAGTGGTGCATGTGGACCGGCTACGAGACCGGGAATCCGCCCAGCGGCAAGCGGTACTGGGATCCTTACGTCTGCACTTCAGACGGCAGCCGCACGTACGAGGGCCGCTTCGGGTGCGACGTGTTCGTGGACTTCCTGATCGACTTCATGCGCCGGCACCGGGAAAGTCCGATGCTGCTCTACTTCCCCATGGCGCTCACCCACGGTCCCCTCGTGTCCACGCCGGCGGAGCCGGACGCCACGGGAGACCTGGCCCGGCACCGGGCGATGGTCCGCTACACGGACGCCGCGGTCGGCCGGATCGTCGAGGCGCTCGAGGAACTGGAGATCCGCGACCGCACGATCGTGCTGTTCACCACCGACAACGGCACCTCGCGCGGGATCACCGGCCACCGGCTCGGCCGCGCGGTCCGGGGCGGGAAGGCGCGGCTGAGCGAGAATGGCGTCTGCGCCCCGTTCATCGTGAACGGGCCCGGCCTCGTCCCCGCGGGGCGTAGCATTCCGGCGCTCACCGACTTCACCGACCTCCTGCCCACGCTGTGCGAGCTCGGGGGCGCCTCGTTGCCCGAGGGGACGACGCTCGACGGGCGCTCCATCGCGGACGTGATCCTGGGCCGGGACGTGAAGGGCCCCCGCGAGTGGATCATGGCGCTCGGCCACGGCCCCGCGGTGCTCGACGAGGAGGGGGTGCGGCCTCGCCAATCGTTCACCGACCGGGTCGTCCGCGACGCTCGCTACAAGCTGTGGGTCGTCAACGGGAGGAGCGCGAAGCTGTTCGACCTGGAGGAGGACCCCTGGGAGGAGAGAAACCTGCTCCTGAGCACGGATCCCGAGGTCGTCGCGGCGCGGAAGCGGCTGGAGGAGGTGATCGCCTCGTGTCCGCGGGAGGACGCCCGGCCCCGCTACGATCCCACGCCGCCGCAGCCCTGGGACCGCAAGCCCGTGGTCGAGAAGCCGGGCGAGCAGGCAGGGGCGGGGGGCGCGCCGGACGAGGCGCCGCCGAAGGCGGGATTCACGTTCGTCGGGGCGCACCCCGACGCGGCGGCGCAGCCCCACGAGCGCGGCCGGATCCTCCGCACTCTCGTGGAGTGGGACGGTCGCCTCCACGTCGGCTTCGGCGACACGAAGGCGAACACGGGGCCGATCGCGATCACGCCGTACGATCCCTCGGCGGGGGCCTACGTCCCGACGGGCTTCCTGGCCGACACGGAGGCGATCTCCGTGCTGCGGCCGATCGCGGGCAAGCTGTACGCGGTCTGCGAGGATCCGAAGGGGCCGTCCGACTTCGCCTTCGGGGAGCCCTGGGCCAACCGGGACGCGGTCTCGGCCTTTCACCTCTACGACGTGGGAACCCTCGACGGCTCCGACCTCTGGCTGGCCGGTACGTCCGCACCCGGCTCCTCGGCGGTGGCCTGGCGCAGCACCGACGGGGGAGCGACCTGGCACGCGTCCCTCGAGGAGCCGCCCCCCGCCGGCCACTACAGCTGGTACGGATTCCTGGGGGCTCACGACGGAAAGATGTGGGTGCAGGCGTTCGACTGGCACGCGAAGGAGAACGCGCGCTCCGCGCCGCGGGAGTATTCGATGTGCTTCGACGGTCGGTCGTGGACGCGCGGGCCGGACCTGCTCCCCGCGAGGTCGAGCCGGGGCTACGGCAACGACGGCCTCGACCGCGGCTTCGGCTACCGGCCGGTGGAGTTCGAGCCCGCGGACCGCATGGTGTATTCGAACGGACTCGGCAAGTACCGCGGAGTGCGAGGAGGAGCGGCCACGTCTCCGCTCTACGCCTTCGACGGCGTCGAGGTCGAGGTCGTGCGAGACGACGCGCTCGACTTCGCGGTGCACGGGGAGCGCCTCTTCGTCCTCGGCCTCGACGGCGAGATCCACCACACCGGCGACCTCGTGGAATGGAAGGCGCTCGCGCGGGCTCCCGATGGCGCGTACAGCCTGGGCTTCGCGTTGGGGCGGCTCTTCGTGGGAGGACGGGAGGGGGAGCTCTACCGCTACGACGGCTCTCCACCCTCGCGATGAGCGGAATCCGGCCCCGTGCCCCGCGGCCGCGAGGACGGTTCGCGGAGCCGGACGCCGTCCTCCGGCGGTGACGGAGGGGGTCGGGAGGGAGGCCGGGACGACGTGGATGCTCCGATCGGATTCGTGCGCTCGCGGGTCTCGTAACCGCCTCGCCGCTCTGTAGAATGAGCTCGTAGGTCTTTCCCCCATGACCTCGCCCAAGCCTCCCCCCCGCTTGGCGGCCATTGTGCGCGCCCTCGGCGGTCTGGTTGCCGGCGTGGTTCTCCTCACCCCCCCGGTCCTCGCCCAGGAGAACGACGAGCCGGAGGCGAAGCTCACGGAGCTCCTGGGGCAGCTCCGCGTGACGACCCCGGAGCAGCGACAGGAGCGGATCGAGCTGGGGACCGAGTTGCTCGGGCTCCTGGTGCTGACCCCCGCTCCGGAGGTGGAGAGCGAGGTGCGGCACTATCTCTCGACCGCGTTCATGGATCTGGAGCGCTACGGCGAGGCGAAGGTCCACCTGGCGGCGGGGCGGGACATCGCGCGCGCGGTGGGACAGAAGGACCGGCTCGTGGCCTTCCTCGGGGAGCTGGCCATCGCCGCTCTGCGGACGGGAGAGATCGAGCTCGCCAAGGCCTCGGGGAGGGAGGCGATGGTCGTGGCCGAGGAGCTGGAGCGCTCCGACCTGATCTGGATCATCGGGAACACCCTGGGGGGCATCCTGCTTCGCGCCGGCGATCAGGAGGGCGCCATGCGCTCGTTCGAGAAGGCCATGGCCATCGCGAACGAGCTCGGGGATCGTCGCGCGGTCGTGGACCTCCTGAACAACATCGCCGTCGCCCACATGGAGCTCAACCAGTTCACGGAGGCGATGGGCTTCCTGGATCGCGCGCGGGAGATCGTCCTGGAGCTGGGGGACGATGGAGCCCTGGCCACCGTCCTCTCGAACATCGCGGAGGTCCTCAACGTCACTGGCCAGTACGAGCGCTCGAGGGAGATCCACGAGGAGATCCTGCTCCTGCGCGAACAGCTCGGATCGGAGGCGGATCTCGCGGTCACCCACTCGAAGCTCGCCAGCGCGTTGCGGGGTCTCGGGGAGTACGAGGCGGCCGTGGAGCACGTGGGGATCGCGATCGAGGTCCTCGAGCGACTGGGGCTCCTGCCGGAGCTCGCGGAGGCGCTCGTCGTGCAGGCGGAGATCTACCGAGGCTGCGACCGGGAGCTCGACTCCATCGCGTCTGCCCGGGCGGGGGCGGAGCTGACCGAGGCGCTCGGCATGAAGGGGCACCGGCTGCGGGCCCTGGAGTCCCTCGTCGACGCGCACGCCGCGACCGGCGACCACGAGGAGGCGCTGAGCGTGTTCCGGGAGGCTCGGCGGATCGAGCGGGAGATCGCCACCCTGGAGAACCGTCAGGCGCTGCTGCGCTTCCACGCGGAGTACGAGGCGCTCGAGCGGGAGCGGGAGATCGAGATGCTCCGCAAGGACGTCGAGCTGGGAGACCTCACGCTCGCCAACGAGCGCACGGTTCGCAACTCGATCCTGATCGGCGGCGGGCTCTTCCTGGCGGCGGCGGCCGTCGGGTGGATCCTCTTCCTCACGAAGCGCCGGGCCCTGCGCGCCCTGCGCGCCGCCAACGCCTTGACCGTGGCCAAGACGGAGGAGCTGGAGGAGGCCCTGGCGCACATCGACCAGCTCCACGGGCTCCTGCCCCTGTGCTCCTACTGCAAGAGCATCCGGGACGACGAGGGGGCGTGGCGGCCCCTGGAGACCTATCTCGGCGACCACACCGACGTCGACTTCTCCCACGGCATTTGCCCGAAGTGCGCCGAGCTCCACCACGGCGTCGTGCTGGCGGACCACCGCGAGCCGACGGCGGGATAGCCGGGTTTTCCCCGGATCGTTCGCAACCGTCGCGCGCGCGGGGGGATCGCCGGTGGCGGCTCCCCTGGGGTGGGTGGGGGATTGGGATGGGCGAGATCTCGCGGCTCCCCCTCGGCCCGCCCCCCGCGAGAGGCCCTAAGCCGCGCCTCCACAAGCACTTGGACCCCCCCCGCCCACGACCCCCCCTGGTCCGCGACAGCAATCGCCTCCGGAACGTAGTCCGTCTCGAGACGAGTCGTCTCTGGCTCTCCGACCCGGTGCGAGGCAAACTCGCCGCCGTCCTCCGCCCCCTTCCGCCGCCGATCGAACCCATCCGACCGTGACGCAATCCGCCCCCTTGCCGAATCGGTCGATCCTGCCTCTGCTCGCCACCGCGCTGATCAGCCTGGCCGTCCTCTCGCCCCTCATCGTCAGCCACGCGCGCCGGGCGCAGGTCGATGCCTCCATCGACGTGTTCTTCTCGGCGGACGAGCGCAGCCGGGGGAGCTTCGAGAAGCTCGAGTCCATGATGACCGAGCGCATCGCCTGCCTCGTGCTGCTGCGTTTCGACGGCATCTTCTCGGACGAGGGCGCGGCTCTGGTGCACGAGCTGGGCGAGGCGCTGCACGAGATCGAGGGCACCCCCTGCGTCTACAGCCTGACGCGCGCGCGACGCCCCGTCCGATCGCAAGGATTCACCCTCAACCCCGCGGAGCTGGTCGAGTTCGAGGCCTACGTGCCCGTCGAGCAGCGCACCGAGGAGGAGTGGCGAAAGACCGAGGCGCTCGTCACCGACTATCCGTGGGCCCGCGATCTGCTCGTGTCCCGGGACGGACGCTGGGCCATGGTCGTGGTCGAGGTCGAACGCGAGCTCGAAACCCACGAACAACGCGTTCGCCTCCGGACGGAGGTCGAGGACGTCGTCGCCCCGTTCCGCGAGCGAGTGCAGGAGACCCACGTCGGCAGCTTCCCGTTCATCGAAGCCGAGGTTCGCGACGACATCCAGCTGGACATTCGGCGCTTCTTCTTCGTCCTGCCCGTGCTCCTGGCGGCGATCCTGCTCGTCGCCTTCCGCTCGGTCCAGGTGCTCGCCTGCGTGCTCGTCTTCGAGACGATGGGGGTGGGGCTCGTCCCGGTCCTGTTCGATTGGAACGGCGCGAGCATCAATCTGTACACGGGCATCCTGTTCCCGCTGGTGGCGGGGCTGCAGCTCACGTTCCTGACGCACTTCTTCGCGGCGCTGCGCTGGTCCCAGGGCAAGGGATTCCCCCTCCCCGTGGCCCTGCCCGTCGCCCTGCGGCACGTGTTGCGGCCCTCACTCGTCGCCGCGATCACCACCGTGATCGGCCTCCTCTCCCTGCTGGCGTGCGACGTGGGGCTCGTGCGCGACTTCGGGTGGCTGGGGGCGCAGGCAACGGTCGCGTGCTTCGTGGTGACCTTCCTTCCTCCGTGGATCCTGGTCTGGATCGCCTACCGCGGCCGGGACGTTCCCGAGGAGGCCTCGCTCCACGCCGCCGACCACGTCGAGCCCTGGATGGGCCGGCTGTCTCCGCTGCTCGTCCTGCTCGCTCGGCGAAAGTGGCTGGTTCTCGCCATCGCGGTGGGGCTCGTCGCCGCGAGCCTGCCCGGCCTCTCCGGGGTGAGGACGGACCTGCGGGCCATCGAGTTCCTGAGCCCGGAGAGCACCTCGCGGCGCACGATGGCCGCGCTCGACACGCACATGGGGGGCATGAACCTCTTCGAGCTCGAGGTCGACTGCGGTCGTCCGGGCGGGATTCAGGAGCCGGAGACCCTCCGCTTCCTCGAGGAGCTGGAGGCCTTCGCGGCGGAGATCGACGGGGTAACGAACGTCTACGGCTGCGCGCAGATCTACGCGGTGCTGAACGAGATCTGGAACCGGGGCGCGCCGGGCAGCCGTACCGTGCCGCAAAACCCGGCGACGATCGCGGCCATGACGATGATCGTGGGCAGCCAGGAGTTCCTCTTCGCGGAGTCGATCTACGACGCGGCCCTGCAAAGGACCACCCTCTTCATCCGCACCTACGACATGCCCGCCGAGCGCTACCTGGGCATACTCGAGCGCATCGTGGCCTGGGCGGACGAGACTCGGCCGCCGCACGTCTCGATCGGCACCAAGGCGGGGCTCCACTCGGTGCTCGAGTCCGATCGACGCATCGTGGCCAGCCAGGTGCGCAGCCTGGTCCTCTGCCTCATCGCGGTCTTCGCGACACTGTGCACGCTCTGGCGCTCCGCGCGCCTGGCGCTCGTGGCCATCCTGGTCAACGTGCCCCCGCTGGCTGCGGTGCTGGCTCTGCACGGCTACGTCGGCATCCCCCTGAACTCGGTGACCGTCATGGTCGGCGCGGTGGTCCTGGGGATCGCGGTGGACAACGGGATCCACCTGCTCGCGTTCTGGGTGAAGGAGCGCGAGCGGTTCGATGATCCCGCGGATTGCGTCCGCTGGGTCCTGGTCCACAAGCTGGGACCCATGGCGTGCACGACCGCGGTGCTCGTGAGCGGACTCGGCCTCTTCCTCCTGTCGCGCTTTCCCCCCGTGGCTGACTTCGGCGTCCTGTCGATCCTGGCGCTGAGCGTGGCCCTGGCGTCGACCGCGCTGCTCCTGCCGCCTCTCCTCCTCGTCGCCTTCGACGGTCGAGGGCGACGATGAGGGGCTTGTAGTATGCTCTGCGCGTGCTGAAGCCGAATCCGAAGCTCTCGAGGATCCCCGTCGCGCTCGCGGTGCTCGCGCTGGCCGTCGTCGCGGTCCAGTGCGGCGATCCGAACGCCGACCGACCCCACCTCCTGCTCGTGTCCGTGGACACCACTCGGGCGGACAGCCTCGGCTGCTACGGGCAGACGCGGATCGACACGCCCCGCATCGACGCGCTGGCCGCCGAGGGGGTGCTCTTCGAGCAGTGCACGACGAGCGTGCCCGTCACGCTGCCGTCGCACGCCAGCCTCCTGACGGGGACCGAGCCCTTCGTCCACGGCGTGCGCAACAACGGGATGCCCGTGCCGCGCCAGGGCCTGGTCACCCTCGCGGAGACCCTCGCCGAGGCGGGGTACGCGACCGGGGCCTTCGTCTCCGCCTTCGTCCTCGACGCGCAGTTCGGGCTCGATCGCGGCTTCGACACCTACGACGACGACTTCGGACGACGAGCCGGGGGAGCCGCCCGAGGCCCGGCCCCTCCCGCCTTCGAGCGACGCGCGGACGCCACCTGCGACGCCGCTCTCGCCTGGCTGCGGGATCGGTCCGACGAACGCTTCTTCCTGTGGCTGCACCTCTTCGATCCCCACGACCCCTACGAACCGCCCGAGCCCTACCGGAGCCGCTACGAGGATCCGTACCTGGCCGAGGTGGCCTACGTCGACGAGCAGATCGGGCGAGTGCTGGACGAGCTGGAGCGGCTCAAGCTCGCGGAGGACACCCTGGTCGTCCTGGTGGGAGACCACGGCGAAGGCCGTGGCGACCACGGCGAAGAAACGCACACCTGCCTTTTGTACGACTCCACCCTGCGCGTTCCGTTTCTGATGCGCGCGCCCGGCCGGCTGCCCGCGAGGCTGCGCGTCGCGAAGCAGGTGAGCACCCTCGACGTGGTGCCCACGGTGCTCGCCCTCCTCGACCTCGACGCGCCCACGGGGCGCGCGGATCTCCTCCCCCTCGTACGAGGCGAGGCGATGCCCGGCATCACGGCCTACAGCGAGACCATGATCCCGCGGTTCGACATGAGCTTCTCGCACCTGCGGTCGCTGCGGATCGACGGGTGGAAGTACATCCACGCCCCGAAGCCCGAGCTCTACGACGTCCTGGCGGATCCGGGCGAGGAGCGGAACCTCGCCGGGGAGAATCCGGAGCTCGTGGAGCGGATGCGCGAGCGCCTGCGCTCGATGCTCGCGGACGCGCAACCGGTCGGGGCCGAGGGAGACGGCGCGGACGCCGCCACGCGGCAGCGGCTCATGGCGATGGGATACATGGGCGGCTCCGGCGAGGGCGGCGCGGGCGAGGAGATCGATCTCTTCGAGCCCGTCGGGGAGGACCCCAAGGACCACGTGCGCGAGATCAACCTGGTGAAGGCGGGCTTCGAGCTGATGCGCGTCGGACGGCTCGACGAGGCGTGCGCCCGGTTTGTGGAGGCGGGGGAGGTGTATCCGACGTGGCCGGTGGCGCCCAAGCTCGCGGCCATGACCTTCTCGATGCGGGGGATGCTCGACGAGGCCATCCCTCTCCTGGAGGAGGCGGTGCGGCTCGGTCCCCGAGACCTCGAGACCCGGAGCCAGCTCGGAATGATGTACGAGCGGCGGCAGCGCCCCGAGGACGCGCTCCGCTGCCATCGCGAGATCGTGGCCGCGGATCCGCACCACGCGGGCGCGCGGACCTGGCTGGCGCGGGAGTCGATGCGACGCGGGGCCTTCGCCGAGGCGGAGGAGCACTGCCGGCAGGCTCACGAGGCGCACCCCGCGAATCCGGGCGTCCTGCAGCTGCTCGCCTGGATCCTGGCCACCGCGCCGGACGACGCGGTGCGCGACGGGGAGGAAGCCCTCGCCCTGGCGGAGCGCGCGTGCGAGGTGACCGGGAACCGCGACTCGATGGCGCTGCTCTCCCTCGCCGCCGCCCTCGCCGAGACGGGGGACTTCGAGGCGGCCGTCGAGAAGGCCACCGCCGCGGAGCGGGAGGCTCGGGGCCGGCAGAGCGGCGCCCTGATCCAGCGGTGCCAGATGCTGCGCGACCGGTACTTCCGCGCCGGCCGCCCCTATCGCGAATCCGGGAGGTAGGCCCTCGTCCGGGGCGCGGCCCCGCGGATCACCGCAGCATGCTCGGGAGGAGCACGCGCGGCCTCGCCCGAGAGGGCTGGCCGTCGCGATAGCCCTGGAGGCGTCGCTGGATCGCCGCCGCCTCCTTCTGGCGACCCTGCTGGCGCGCGATCTGGAGCGCCTGCCTCGCGGCCTCGACCGCGGCCTCGAGCTCTCCCGCCTCGGCATGCGCCGCGGCCAGGACGTCGAGCATGTCGAACGACGACGCGCCCGGGGGCAGGGAGGCCTGTGCGATGCGGACGTTCGACAGGGCCTCCGCGCCGTCTCGTACCTCTTCGTCCGGGCACGTCGCCAGGAGCCAGGCGAGGGCGAGGCGGATGTGCGGATTCCGCGAGGAGAGATGGGCGGCGGCGCGCAGGGTCCGGGCGGCGTCCTCGTAGCGCTTCGTCGTGCACTGGGCGTTGTAGAGGTAGCCGTATCCGGGCAGATCATCCCGCCTGAGCTGAACCGCAGTAGACAGCTCGGGTATGGCCTCGTCCACCCGGCCCTGTTTGGCGAGTAGCGTGCCGAGATGGAGGTGGGCGAGGTGGTTCCCGTTGGACACCTCGATGGCCCGGCGAAAGCTCTCCTCGGCCTCCTCGAGCCGCTCTTCCTTCACCCGCTCGCGTCCCACGAGCACGTGGCCCTCGGAGAAGGCGCGGACGAAGAACCCCCGCGCCTCGTCGGGAGAGTCGAAGCCGGTCAGGACGTTGGAGAGGAGGAGCGGCACCGGCAACAGGAATCCTGCGATCGTCAGATAGCGCGGAGCCCGGAACCGCCAGCAGTGCGCCAGCGCGTAACCCGACAGCCCGCAGAGCAGCGGCACGACGGGCAATCGGTATCGCGCGGTGTAGAAGAAGATGAGGACGGTCGCCAGGGGCAGGAGCGCGAGCAACCACTCGGGAGCATTCCGCACCGGCCGGCGCAGCACGGCGGCGAGGCCGACCAGGGCGAATCCGATCAGCCATGGCGTCGCGATGGGGGACAGGTACGACGTCCGGTTGACGCCCAGCTCGCGCTCGAACGTGATGGGCATCATGTCGTCGTAGTGTCGCGAACAGGTGAAGTACCGCAGCTTCTGGCCGATCGTCTGCAGGGCGGACAGGGGATGATCGAGGCAGTAGCGGATCGCCTCGCTCCGATAGTAGCCGTCGATCTCCTTCCACGTACCCGGCCGGCCGTTGCGCTGCTCGTAGACCTTGGCGGCGTCGTCGAAGAACACCTCGCGGTTCGGGCGAACTCCGGGGATCGTTCCGATGATGCCGCTCGAGCTCGGCCCGTTCCCCACCAGCAGGTTTATGCCGGCGTGCGTGCAGATGGGGATGAGCTCTCCCGAGACCGTGCGGTTGTGCAGAGTGGCGGGCGAGATGAGCAGAACCGCGCAGAGGATGCCCACGGCCGCCCGGGCGAGACGCCCGGCGAATCCTCCGGGGTGGAGCAGGAGCCAGAGTCCGTAGGCGGGGACCAGCAGCATCGCGGCGGGGTAGCTGAGGGCGCACAGCCCGATCAGGCCGCCGACCAGCGGCACGTCGCGCCAGCGCCTGCCCCGCTGCTCGCAGACGACCCACCGCCACCACAGGAGGGCCAGGAGGAAGAGCTGTGGCGTGTTCCCGAGGAGTCGGGTGCTCGAGACGGCGGGCTCGGTGAGCGCCAGGAAGAGCCCCGCGCCGAAGAGTCCCGCGAGGTTCCCGAAGCGGAGACGCGTCGCCACCCCGATCATCCCCGCGGTCGCGAGGTGCAGGACGAGCTGGAGGACGTAGACCGTGAGCAGGCCGCCGCCCACGCTGCGGATCATCCCGAGCGCGTAGGGATACAGCGGGGCGTACACGAAGGGGCGGTCGTCGAGCCACTGCCCCTCGGCCATCCGCGCGGCCATCTGCCAGTAGGTCCAGGCGTCCGTCCAGGGCCGCTCGGCGATGGGGTTGACGCGCAGGAACTCCTCGAGCTGGAGGAGGCGCAGCACGAGTCCGAAGGCCAGCAGCCCCGCGAGCCAGAGCCAGAACGATCGCGCGGGGCCGACGTCCGGCGGCGCGGCCGCCACGGGGTCCGGCCGGGCCCCCGCGCTTTCGTCGTTCATGGACATGAAACCTCGTCGATCCGTCCGCGGTCCCCGCCAACGGTGTCGCTCGGAGCGACGGGATGATAGCCGCGCGCCCCCCGTCGGGGGAATCCCGCGTCCGCTCTTGCGTGATGGCCGGGCGTCGACTCCCGCGGCGGAGGCTCGTCGCCGGGCTCGCGCTCAACGGGCGCGGAGGACCGCGACGAGCGCCCGGGTCGGCTCCCCGTATTCCCGGCGGAGCACGGCCTCCTCGAGCTTCACGACGGCGAGGTCGGCGCGGGCCGCGGCCGCTCGAAGGTGCTCGACACCGTGCTCGTAGCGGCCGGAATCCGTCAATCTCCACCCCGAGTCGGTGCCCGTCTCCACGGTGAACGCGAGATGACCGCCGGGAGCCAGGCGAGCTCCGGCCCCGCAGAGGACGTCCGTGAGGTCACCGAAGTAGATGAAGACGTCGACCGCCACGATGAGGTCGAACGAGCTCTCGCCCTCGGCGAGCCAGGCGGTGATCTCGGCCACGTGCAGCTCGTCGTACACGTCGCCGGCACTCGCCAACGCGATCATCTCGGACGACAAATCCACGCCTACGAGACGGCGCGCTCGCGACCGGAGACTCTCGCCGACGAGACCGGTCCCACAGCCGAGCTCGAGAACCCGGAGATCTCCTCGGGGCGAGGGACAGGCCTCGGCGAGGACGGCCTCGAGGATGGCGGGTCCGCGGTACTCGAGCTCCTCCAGCATGTTGTGCTCGTAGAACTCGGCGAATCTCCCGTAGAGGTGGCGGATACAGGCATCCGAGGCGCGCGCGGGTGGCGATCCGTCGGTCAGGGCGACCAGGATGTGGGCGATCTCCGGATCGTCGGGCGAGAGCTCGACTACGCGCTGCTGCACGAGGAGGGCGACCCGGACGCCCGGGGCGAGGCTCGGAGAGGCCCCCTTCGCTTCGAGCTCCCGAGCCCCGGGAGTCGTGCCGCGGGGGGCCGTCATGCGAGCTCGGGATCAGACGCCGTCGCCGCCGCGCTTCTTCTTCTCCGGGGGATCGTCGTCGTCGCGGCGCCGCTCGTTCCCCTTGCCCTTGGTCTTGCCCTTCCTGCCCTTGCCTCCGGTTCCTCCCGTGTCGTCGGCATCCTGGCCGAACGCCAGGGATTCGGCCACGGGGCTCGCGAGGATGCTGCCCACGAGGAGGGCCTTCAGGAACCTGCGCCGGGTCTCGTCCGTGGAATCGAGGATCTCCTCGCGATCCTTCTCACGCTCGCTGTTCACCATGTCGTGTCCTCTGGGTTCCGCAGGAGGAGACCTGCGGTGCGGCTCCGGGGGAACGAGATCGGGCCTCGCTTCCGAATCGTCCCGGGGAGCAGGGGAATGGGGTTTCGGGTGGAGGGCGATCCGCCGCCACGACGGACCGCCGATCGTGCAACCGAGAGGCGAGAGATCGATTCCCCCGAGTTTCCGCGAATCCGTGCGGAATCCGGGCCCTCGCCCGGTCCCGGGGCCCCGGCGGGGTAGTCTTCCCTTGCCGGAAGAACCGGGGTAGGCTGGATCTACCGGCGGAGAGGGGCGCCGGCGCCCCCCGAGACGAAGCTCCAATCGGAGACGATGCCATGAAGCTACTCGTGACCATGCCCAGGCTGTCGGAGGATCGACTGCGGAAGGGCTGAAGGGACGTGCTCACCGCTTCAAGGGGAAGCGGAATGGTGTTCGAGCGGTCCTACCTGAACTGGGAGGAGGGAGTCGGCATCTGCTGCTGGGATGCCCCCTCGAAGGAGGCCCTGGCCGCCCTGTTCGACGAGGTCGGCACCCCATACGTGTCCATGGTCGAGGTGGAGGTGTACGCCGAGACGGCGCCCCTCACCTGACCTGAATCCCGGTCGCCCTACCCTCGACGGGTCGCAGCACTCCGGCCTTGCGCCGTCCGCGAGGCTCGGTAGAGTCCCCTCGTGTCTTCCGTAGCCCGGGATGTCGTCGGTTCGACCCGCAGGCCGCTCCGGCGCCTCGCGTCGGTCGGGAGCCTGGCCATCGCGATCCTCGGCGTGCTCGCCTGCCCCGCGGAGGAGCCCTCGTCGGGTAGCGCCGCGCCAACCGTCGATTCGGTCAAAGACGAGATCGAGGAGGCTCGATCCCTGTTCGCGCGGTTGCAGCTCGACGAATCGCTGGTCGTCCTGGAGCGCGCCCTGGCCGTCGACGCGAAGCACAAGGAGGGGCGCCTGTTCAAGTCCTCGATCCTGATGCGGATGGGCCGGATCGAGGAGGCGGTCGCGGTCCTCGATCCCATGCTCGAGGAGTTCCCCGGGGACATGGATCTACGCCTGCGGTTGGCCTCCGTTCTCAGCCGACAGGGCCAGTGGGATGCCGCCCTGACGCTCTTCGAGGCCGTCCCCGAGGAGGCACGGGTCGCGGGGCGCCAGCAAACCGTCGCCTACGCGGAAACGCTCGCGAACGGCGGGCGGCTGCGCGATGCGGCGGACGCGCTGGGGAGCCTCCTCATCGAGGATCCCTGGTTCTCCCGCGGCTACCTGGCCATGGCCCAGGTCGATTCCCAGAGAGGGCATCCCGGGTTCGCCGAGGCGTGGTCCGAGTGCTACCGGAAAGCGCAGCCCCTCCGCAGCGTGCAGCAGCAGCTCCAGTCGTACATGCCGGGCGGTGGGCAGCTCGCGGAGAGCTACCTGCGGAGCAAGGCGCTGTACCGATGCAACCGGTGGTTCGAGGCGTTGGAGCTCCTCGAGAGCGTGATCGCGTCGAGTCCCCGGTACACCGACGCGTGTCTG
>CAYRXS010000037.1:0-36227 GCA_964428225.1 uncultured Planctomycetaceae bacterium | reverse complement strand
CGAGCCAGCGATACCCGGAGCTCATTCGCTCGTCGGCCAGGGCCTCGGAGAGCACCGCAGTGGTGGAGTCCATCCCGAGGGGATCGAACACGTACTTGGCCAGGAGCTCGACGTAGGGAGCGCCGCCGGCCTGCGCGGCCGCCAGTCCCGCCACCAGGAACATCTGGTTGTTGTAGAGGAACTGCTGGCGGAACGGTGCCAGGGGCTCGGCCATCGCCAGCTGACGCACCACGTCCTCGACGGTCACTTCTTCTCCACCACCGAGCAGAAAATCGGTGCGCGTCACGCCCGTCCGGTGACAGAGGAGGTCGCGCAAGGTGACCTGCTTGTCCGCCTCCGGGTTCTTCAGGTGGAAATAGGGCACGTGCTCGCGGACCGGATCGTCGAAGCCGATCTTCCCTTCCGCCGCGAGCCGCGCGACCAGCACCGCGGTGAAGGTCTTCGTGATGGAGCCGATCTCGAAGATCGTCTCCGGGGTGACCTCCCGGCCGCTCTCGAGGTCGGCCACACCGATTCCTCGGGTGAACACGCCATCGGGGGTCACGACGGTGAGACCCATGCCGAGGACGTTGTTCTCGCGGGCGAGGTCCCCCAGCCGCTCGACCAGGAGGTCGATTCGCCGCTCGGTGGCCGTCTCCTGGGCGATTTGCGGGGGCGCGGTGGAGAGGAGGACGCACAGAGCGAGAGGCAATGACAGGTTCATGGGAGGACTTCGGGGATTCTTCGGGCCGAGCTCGACCGCGCATACAGCGTCCACGACACCGAATTCACGTCCATTGCTCAACCTTGCAGCAACCAGCCCCGCCCGATCCGGGCCGGATCATCGATACCCGTCCCGCTTCTCAGCCGTCATCGGACTCTTCCCCTTCCCGAAGAGCACGCACCTCCTCGAGCAGATCCTCGACCTCCGGCCAGGGGAATCGTTCGAGCGTCGCGACGAAGTCGGCCTCGGCCGCGGCGTAGTCGCGCTTCTTCATGTGGACCACGCCTCTCTCACGAAGGTAGATCACGGTGTAGAAGGGTGTGAGGTCCTCGCTCGCGAGGAGCTTCGTGTAGGCGGCGATGGCGCGATCGTAGTCCCCGGCAAACACCGCCAGCTCGGCGGCGGTCTCGAGCGCCTTCTGCTCGTCGGGCAGGGGGGTATCGGCCTCTCCGGTGCCTTCGAACACGACCGCGATGCGGCGGGACGGATCGAGGTGGGTCCTCGCCGCGGCCAGGATCCCCGCGGGAGCCAGGGCCTGGACGTCGGACGGATACCGCGCGAGCGAGTCGATGTCGTCGAAGAGCTCCGCGATGGCGACGAAGCCCGCGAGAGAGAAGTACGGCTCGCCCCGCAGCGGCAGGCTGGTCAGATCGTCCCGGAGAAGGCGCTTCACCTCCTCGAGCTCGGCGCCATCGACTCCCGCCGCCCGCACCTGCTCCAGCAGGCGATCCAGCTCCCCGGCGGCGTCGGGACCGGTGGCCGCGACCCGGAACAGATCTCGATCCACCCGGGTCCCCATCGAAGCGGAGAACGCGGAACCGTCGGCTCGCGTGCGCCTCGACAGGATTCTCCCCAAGGCATCGAGACGGAGGCGATCCGGATGACCCTGGGCCGGGGTGAGCCAGACGTGCTCCCAGCGATCCCGCGTCAGGCGTGACTCGATCCTCTCCGTCCGCGGCTCGAGAACGTCGGGCTCTCCGTCGATCGACGGCCGTTCGGGCCCGCGCGGCAGCGCGCCGTAGGCCGCCTCGATCGCATCGAGCGCCGCGCCGGGATCGACGGCGCCCACCACGACGACCGCCGTGTTGTCCGTCTGGTAGTAGAGGTCGTAGAAGTCCCGGACCAGGGAGACGCCGAGCGTCGGCGCCAGGGTGTGACGGTTCTCGTCGAGCAAGCCCGCCCGGTAACCGTGGTGCTGGAATACGACGGACTCGAGCTTCTCCTCGAGGGCCATGGCGATCTGATAGGTCTCCTCCTCCTCGATCCGCAGCCGGTCGCGCTCCTTCAGCACTGCCTCCTCGTCGAACGTGATGTTGCGCAAGCGATCCGCCTCCATCGCGAGCACCTGATCCAGGCGATCGACCGGCACCTCGTGATCGTAGAAGAGGGTGTAGTCCTCCCGGGTGAACGCATTCGATTGACCGCCCATCTCCTTGATGATCCGGTCGTGCTCGTCCGCACCGGTTGTCGGGGTGCCGGTGTACATCGCGTGCTCGGTGAGGTGGGCGAGGCCGGTGGTCTCCGGCGTTTCCTGTCGCTTGCCGGCGCCGATCACGACGAAGACGGATGCGTTCTCTCCCTTGTCCCTCACCGCGAGGGCATGCAATCCGTTGGCCAGGATCCGCCGGTGGAAGACGTGACGCGCCACGCTTACCTTCGGAAGGTCCTCTCGAGTATCCCCCGGGGAGGGAATCGCGGAGACGCAGGAGACGTGGACGCAGGCGAGGAGCGTGAGAATCACGAGCTTCATGGTTCGAGAGAGTAGGGGGACACCGTGGAGTCTTCCGCCGGGGGATGTCCCGGGTCGCCGCCCTTCAGGTCGCGAGTCCGGATTATGGCGGCAATCCCGGCGGTCGGCCAGAATGGGCGCGGATGGAGGCGCGGAGCTGGGCAGCGTGGTCGACCTGCTACTCGGGCGCTGATACTCCTCACTTCCCGGCGCAATGGGACTTGATCCAGGCGATCACGTCCTTCGGCCCCTTCAGATCCCGATCCCAGTCGTCGGGCCGGCGTGTTCAGCCATCGCCCTCCTCCCGATCGAGCTCGATGGTCGCGCCGGGCTGGCGGAAGATCATCTTCGCCGCGGGAGCCTCGCCTTCGCGCTCGAAGGAGACGGAGGCCTGGTCGGTGAGCGCGAAGTACCGCCAGCCCTCCTCGTCCGGCTCGAGCAGCTCGAAGTCGCGCCCATCGGGCAGACGCACCCAGAGCTTTGCGTCGCGCACGAAGATCTCGAAGCGAACGTCCCGCCCCTGGAACACCGCCGCGTAGCCGCCGACGTAGGGAGCGCAGGTCTCGGGGATCTCGATCTCCATCGCGCGCAACTGCTCGCGCAGCCCGTCGAGCGTGGTCAGCGCGCGATCGACGCACGCCGCCGAGTACGCCGCGAGCCGTTCGGACGCCTTCTGCTCGTGTCCTTCCCGGCGCAGGGCCGCGGCCTCCTCGAGGACGGAAGCGAGGCCCTTCTCGAACTCCAGCTCGAGGGGGTCGAAAGCACGACGGACGATCGAGTTGCGCTCCGCATAGTCCATGCGAACGAGGTCGCACAGGTCCCGGAAGCGCCACCAGTACGACTCCTCCGAGAAGCCGTCCTGAGCCACGCGGGTCGGGGGAGTGATCACGCGCCCCACGGTGCCCGCGGTCGAGAGGATGGTCGGCAGCCCGGCGCCCTGCACGAAGAAGGGCACGAAGCAGCCGTTGCTCGGCGTGCTCGGGCACCACCAGAAGATCGTCAGCGCGTCCTCGCCCTTCGGCAACACGGCGACGCAGGAGCTGGCGGTCACGTCGAGATCGAGGCTGGGATCCGTCGATCGGTCGCGGGCGATGCGCATCATCCAGCGTGGGGTGACACTTCCCTCCTTCTCGGCGAGGAGTCCCGCGGAGCACTTTGCACGCGTCCGGGCCCGCTCCGCCGCGGGAGCGACGAGGGGCGACGGATCGCAGCTCGCGACCATGAAGTCGAATGCGTCCGCCTCATCCGCCGGCCACCACCCGCGCTCGACCGCGTGCTCGACGAGGCCGTCGGAGGCGAGATCCCACTCCGTGCGGATGCTTGGCACGTTGGAGATCGAGGTCGTCCCTTCGCGGAAGCGACGCGCGACCCAGGTGCGGCCGCAGGTCTCGACCACCCACGCCTCGTTCGGGTCGGCGACGATGAAGCTGTTGTCGTAGGCGCCCTGCAACGGCGGCATCATGGGCAGGCCCGAGCCGAACTGGCCGTGCTCCTCGAGCAGATAGCCGATCATGTCCACGGCCTCGCGCGCGGTCCGCGAGCGCTCGAGCGCCAGCCGCAGGAGGTCCATGCCGGTCGGTCCGAGCGGCGGCCCCTCCCCGCGAGCGTGAGCCGCGACGTCCTCGGTCCGAGCACGCGTGAAGATCCCCTCGTTGCCGATGGCCACGCCGTGCTCGTTGATTCCCTCCTCGTAGCCCCAGCACCAGTACGGGCTGGAGCCGAGCGTCGCGAAGGTCTCGGCGACCTGGGGAACGGTCGTGCGCCCGAGGTCGATCACCGTCCCCGGCTCCCAGGTCCGGCGCGGGTGGAACAGGAGCGGCTGGCAGTCGAAGACCGTGCGGTCGCTGTTCTTGGCCAGGATGGTGGCTCCTCCCGCGGTCGCGTCGGGCAGGGCCACCCAGGTGTCGCAGGGGAGAACGTGCTCCTGGCGCAGGTTCGCAAAGGCGATCCGGCCGTGGGGGTAGTCGAACACCAGGCGGAAGGGACGCAGGAGGAGCTGGCCGATGTTGCCGAGGGTGTAGGCGTCCTTCATGCCGCCGGTCTCGGTCTGGGAGAAGCTGGCCTGCTGCTTCTCGAAGCGGTGTCCACCGAGCTCGAACCACTCGATCACCCCGCTGTAGCTCTTGCCGGATCCGCCGTGTCCCATCAGCACGCTCTCCACCACCTTCCGGCCTTCGAGCAGCTTCAACCGATTCACGGTCGGGGTGTGGAAGGTGACCGATCCGTTGGCGCCGGTGTCGAGCTTGAAGGGGCCCTCCCGGTCGCCCTCGAAGGAGGCGTGGACCACGGGGAGGTTCTCGTCGAGGCGCAGCGGCTGCCACGAGGCTCCCTCGAGCTCGTACTCGGAGGGGACGAAGGCGGCGATCCTCCCCGTCGCCGTCTCGAGCTCGATCACCGTGCGGGCGAGGTAGTCGTAGCCGACGACCCCCCCGACCGCGACTCCGAAGTACTGCTCGAGGAAGGAGAGGTCGATCTCCACGAAGTAGGGATCGGAGATCGTGGTCGGGCCGAGCGCGATGCTCTCGGCCTCGCGGAAGCAGGTCGTCGTCTTCCCCGCCACGCCCACGGCCGTCTCCTCGCCGAACGCGGGCAGCTCGAGGGAGTCCGCCGCCGCAGGATCGATGCACAGCGCGCCCGCGCCGGTGTCGAAGATGAACCACCCGATGTCCTTGCCGTTCACCAGCGGCTTCACGAGCAGGTGACCCGTGGGGGTCTGCTGGCTCTCCAGCTCGCCCTGGGCCGCGGAATCGTAGGTGACGTCCTCCGCGCCGCGCGGGTGGAAGGCGTAGGGGCTGCGGACGAACGCGGGGGCCGGTCCCGCCTCGGTCGCGTGGTAGGTGTCGGCCAGACCTCCGGAGTCGGCGGCGGAGAGGGAGTGGGGGACGCGCAGGACGCCGACCTTCCTCCAGTCCCCGAAGCTCCACACGTAGTCGCCCGCGGCTCCGTTGTAGGTGAGTGCGCGCGGCAGCCAGCTCTCGCCGTCGATCTCCAGGGTCATCCAGATCGGCGAGGCGGGATCGTCGATGCGAATGCGGCGCGCCTCGCCTTCCGACGCGAGGAGGGCGAGGTCGAAGGGAGCCGCGGGATCCAACCAGTACCCGGTCGCGACCCAGTGCTCGAAGAGCGAGAGATCGCGGCCCCTCATCTCCAGCTCGCGCGTCAGCCCTGAACGGTCCCGCGACCACGCGGTCTCTCCGTCGTATCCACGGGCCGCCGGGAACTTGCCGCGCGACACGCGGACGAACTCGCCGCGAGAGGTGAAGAGGAGCTCGAACTCGCCGTCCTCGCCCCTCCTGCGCGTCGTCCCCGCGAGCCGCAGCTCGCCTTGCGCCTTCGCGAACGCGCTCCAGCCCACGGCCTCGCGCACGTTCTCCAGAACCGCCGCCAGCTCGTCGGCGGAACGGGTGGCCTCGGGGGCATCCTGTCGACCGAGGCCGGGGATGCTCGCCGCGAGCAAGGCGATCGACGGTAGCAGGGCGGGCGTGATCCGGGGCAGCTTCATGGTCGTGGCTCCGTGGGTTCTGTTCGGCGGGCGTGGACCGTATGGTGTCGGGCACCGTAACGAACAGGGCTCGGTACGATTTCAAGAACCTGATACAGACGCGTCGCCCGTGGCGGCGGCGCCGGCACGGGAGCGAGGCGGGCCGGCATGAAGCAAGACGCGCTGAAGATCGCGGTGGGGGTGCTGGTGGGGATCCTGATCGCGATCGTGGGACGACAGTGGCTCGCGGGGTCCGCGGGCGCGAACGAGGAGGAGCGGGTTGCGTCGGAGCCCCCGATCGATCTCGACCTGCTCGCGGAGAAGGTCGCGTCGCGGATCGAGAGCCCGTCCGGGGGAGAGTTCCTTCCGATTCCGGGGCACCTCCGGCTCGAGCCTGCGGACGAGGATTCCGAGCCCGTGCGAGTGCCCGTGCCGACCGCCTCCGTCGAGGGCGCGACGGGAGACACGGATGCGCGGCTCCTCGCCATCGAGGAGAGGCTGATGACGCTGGAGGAAGCGATCCGCGCGGGTGAGTGGCTGGATCCGCCCCCGGATCCCTACCTGCTGCGCAACGCCCGGCAGACGCGCGACTGGGAGCTGCTCGAGGAGCTCGCTCGGACCTGGTGGAAAGACCCGCAGGCCGCGGCGGATTCCGTGCTCTACCTGGACTACGGAGAAGTCCTCGCCCGGTACGGTCGGCCCACGAGCATCACGCGAAAGAACGAGTGGTACTACCGGCTTCCGAGGGAGAACGGCCTCGTCGTGCCCTACATCGAGCTGCGCTTCGTGAACGGCCATGTCACGCACATGTGCGTGAGGCGGATGCAATAGACGGCCCCCGGCATCAGTCGACCAACGCGTCGAGGGTGGCCCGGCTCGGGGGCGCCATCACGCCGGGAATCGTCCCCCGGACCAGTTCGTGAGACCGGGGCAGCCTCGCCTCGAGGTCCGCGGCGGTCTTGATGACCTTCCACTCGGAATCCTCGGGGCCGTAGGGCTCCTGCAGGTTCCAGGCGCAGGTGATGATCCAGTAGGCGAACTCCTGCAGGAGGACGCGATCGTGGATCTCGGGCTCGTGCTCGAGCTCGGCGTACTGCTCGATCTCGTAGTACCCGGCCTCGATCGCCTCCTCCATCGCCCGGCACAGCTCGGACTCGCGGGAGATCCCCCACTCGTCCGGAAAGGTGTAGTGCAGCCCCACGTCGGTCACGTGGTGGAGGATGTGCTCGATGACCTCCATCACCTGGCCCGGCACGCCCTCCATGATGATGTCGCAGATGCTGTTGCGGCCCACGGTGCGATCCCACGCCGCCTCCTCTTCCTCCGAGGCGAATCCGAAGTCGTCTCCGAGGAAGATCGGGATCGTCGTGCGATACCGATGCAGGTGGGTCAGCACCTCTCGTTGTCGCGCGGCGTCGACGATCGCGTCTTGCGGGAACATCTCCTCGATGGTCCGCGCGACCTGGCGCATGAAACCGTTGGAGATCTCGTCTCGGCCGATCAGGGTGATGCCGCACACCGAGAGCTTCTTGGTGAAGGGCGGGTACTCGTCCGTGGGGACGACGTCTCCCCGGGCGTAGGGGTCACGCGGCGCTTCCTCCGCGGGTGCGAGCAGGATGCAACCGCCGAGGTGGGTCTCCTCCGTCCTCGGCTCGATCGATCCGCAGGAGCACGCGAACAGGATCGAGAGAATGGCGATGTGGCAGGTTCCGCTTGTCGACACGACTTCCCTCCTCGGTTGAAACCGGCCGGAGTACCGCATTCCTGAACCGGCGCCCGGGACGTGGATCTTCCGCAGGGTAGCGACCGGGCCGTGGCGCACAAGAGCGCGACGCGTTCCGCGGATTCGTCTCCATTCCGGGCGGGCCCGTTTGTACCGTCGACACCTTGTATCGGCCGTCCGGCGGGCGAGAATGCGTTCATGATCCGCGCTGCTCTTCTCCTCCTCGGGTCGCTCATCCTGTCCACTGGCTGCGCCGCGGTGGAGCGGGGAATGGTGACCATCGCCCCGGGGCGGCTGCTGGCGGGGGCGGACCTTCGCTATGCGCAACAGGTCGAGCGAAGCGAAGCCGGCCTGCCCATCGGCAACGGGCGGCACGGGACGCTCGTGTGGACGGAACCGGATCGCGTGCGGATGCAGGTCAACCGCGTCGATGTCTTCGCGCGGGACGCCAGCATCACGGAGGGCGAGGAGTGCGACTGGGCCGGGGCCTGCGCGTTCGTGGACGTGATCCTCGGCGAGAGGGCGCTGCCCGCGGATCGCACGGTGCAGCATCTGTCGGTGCACGACGCCCTCGCGACCGTGCGTGGGCCCGAGATCACGATCCGCGTCTTCGCCGCGCGGGATCGGGATGCGATCCTGCTCGAGATCGAGGACCGACGCCGCGAGCCACCGCCGCTCACGGTCGAGCTGCGCGCGATTCGGCCGCTCGAGGTCCGCAATCGGGATCTCCTCGCACGTTCGCGTCTCGAAACCCGCGACGACCAGGCGACGCTCACCCAGCGTTTCGAAGCGCGCGACCATCTCTGCCGCTCGGCGGTGACCGTCGGGTGGGGGAAGGACGATGTCGTCATCGCTCCGGCCGGCGAGACGGCGCTGCGCATCACTCGGAGCGAACGTGGGGGCCGTGCCGTGCTCGCCGTGACGAGCGCGGCTGCTCTCGACGATCCCACGGACCCTAAGCCCGCGGCTCACGCCGTCTACGAGGAAGCACACGCGCTCGGCTTCGATGCCGCCCTCGTCGAGCACCGCGAATCGTGGCGCGAGTTCTGGAGCCGCTCCTTCGTTCACGCCACGAGCGAGGACGGCGACGCGCAGCTGCTCGCCGAGCACTGGGCCTGGACCATGTACGTCATGGGCTCGGCTTCGCGCGGTGTGCTACCCGCGAAGTTCAACGGAATGATCTGGGGCACGGACGGCGACAAGCGGCGCTGGGGCTCGGAGTACTGGTGGTGGAACACGCAGATCATCTACCGCCCGCTGACCACCGCCAACCACGGCGAGCTCATGCGGCCACTCTTCGACATGTTCGCCGGCATGCGCGAGCGCGCGCGGGTCGCCGCGCGCCAGCAGTGGGGGAGCGAGGGGATCTTCCTTGGCGAGACCACCAGCTTCGACGGGCTCGAGGAGCTACCCGAGGGAATCGCTACCGAGCTGCGCGACTTCCTGCTCGCGCGAAAGACCTACGAGCAGACCAGCGAGGAGTTCCGGGCCTTCGCCGAGGCCCGCAACGGATACGACAGTCGCTTCAACTGGCTCCACAAGCGCAGCACCGCGCCCTTCTCCTGGGTCACGCACATCCTGTTCAGCGGCGCCCAGATCGCGTGGCAGCACTGGCTGCACTGGGAGCACACGCTCGACGAGGAGTTCCTGCGCGAGCGTGCCTATCCGCTCGTTCGCGGCGTCGCGGAGTTCTACCGCCACTTTCCTAACCTGAGGCTCGGTGACGACGGCGTCTACCACCTGCACGGGATCAACGACCAGGAGCTGATCTGGGGCACGCGCGACCCCCACAACGAGATTTGGGCCATGCGTGGGATCCTCGCCACCGCGATTGCCGCATCGGAGATCCTGGGGGTGGACGAAGAGCTGCGACCCCGCTGGCGAGAGCTCGCGGATCACCTCGCGCCGCCTCCGCTCAGCACGGATCCGGATCTCGTCGAGGGCTGCTTCTTCCCGCACGAGAGCGGCCGGCCCGTCTGGGCCCTCGCGCGCGCGCCGGCGCGGCACATCGAGGGCTTCGAGAGCGACACCCTCGTGCGTCCCTGCGTCGACTACGACCAGTGGACGCTCGAGAGCACCGATGCGGCCATGACCCGGATCGCTCACGATACCTTCGACAGCGAGCCGTCCCGTCTGCGCTTCCACGAGGGGCAGCACGCCTACGCGCTCTCGGAGACCCCTCTGGCGGCGGCGGCCCTCGGACGAGCGGAAGACGTGCGCGTGATCCTGCCCCTGCAGCTGAAACGCGGTCTCCTGCCGAACCGGCTGAGCCTCGAGGACGGCGAGCAGGCCCAGACCATCGAGCCCATCGCCACCGTGGCTACCGCGACCCAGCTCGCGCTCCTGCAGAGTGTTCCCCCGATCACCGGCGGCGAACCCGTGATCCGCGTCTTCCCCGCCTGGCCGCGGGAATGGGACGCGACCTTCGACCTCCTGGCGCGGCGCGGGTTCCGGGTGCGAGCCGCCATGCGCGGAGGCGAGGTGCGCTTCGTCGAGATCCTTTCCCAGCTCGGGGGCGAGTGCCGCGTGCGCGATCCGTTCGGCGCCGGCGTCACGGCCCTCCACCGCGCCGGCGGGCGGCCCGTGCTCCTGACCGGATCGCTGCTCGCCTTCCCGACCGCGGCGGGCGAGCGGGTGGTGCTCCTCCCCGAAGGCGTCTCTCCGGCCGAGCGCCGCGTCGTCGTACCCTGAACGCCGCGATGAACCGATGATCAACCTCCTCGCCTCCCTGCTCCTCGCCGGGGTCGTCGCTCCCCGGGAGGAGGTCCGGATCTGGGCCACCGGCTGCACGGAGAAGGTGCAGGACGATCAACGGGCCGAGCTTCCCCACGACGGCGTCTGGGATCCGGTGGACCGGCTCGTCCGCGTCGGCGGCGTGCGCGGTGAGCACGTACCGTTCCAGATCGTGGTCACCGCGGACCACGTGGAGGTCGAGGACGTCACCGTCGACGTTTCCGACCTGGCCGGCTCCGAAGCCAGGCTGCCCGCGGAACGCGTCGGCGTGTTCCTCGAGCACATGGTGAAGGTCTACGCGCCGACCGGCGACCACGGGCGCGCGGGATACTGGCCCGACGCGCTCGTTCCGCTGACCCGGCCGTTCGCCGTGCGCTCCGCGCGCCGGGATCGCGGACCGGTTCTACGACACCAGCCCTTGTGGATCGACGTCGACGTTCCCCGCGGCCAGGCGCCGGGCGTCTATCACGGAGAGATCACGATCGCGGCGGGAGAGGACGTGCTCGGCGTGGTCGGCCTCGAGCTGACCGTCGTGGACGCCGTACTCCCCGCCGCGCGCCGCTTTCCCGCCCAGATGGGCTTCTTCTACGGTCGCGAGATCGCGCGCCTGCACGAGCTCGAGGAGAACGATCCCGCCTTTCGCGAGCTGTGGTTCGAGTACCTCGGCTTCCTGCTCGACTACCGTTGCGATCCGACGTTCATCGACCTCGGCGTGACCGGCCGCGCCGACGGCGACGCGTACCGGGTCGAGTGGACCGACCCGCGCCTCGAGCAGTTCCTGATCGACCGCGGGCTCACCCGCTTCGCGCTCTCGGCCGTCCCGCCGGGGGTTTCGCGCGAGAGCGTCTCCGAGGAGCGATATCACGGCTGGGTCGAGCAGTACCTGCGCCAGGTCATCGCTCACGCCCGTGAGAACGGCTGGTACGACCGGCTGGTGTTCCTGGCCCCGGTCGACGAGCCCCAGTCCGCCGAGGAGTACGCGGAGGTACGACGCTGGGGCGAGCTCGTGCATGACGTGGACGCCGCGGTGCCCTTGGCGGTGACCGAGCAGCCGCTTCCCGAGAATCCGGCGTGGGGCAGCCTCGTCGGAGCCTGCAACGACTGGATCGTGCATGGCAGCTTCCTCGACTCGAACCGCGAAGCGATTGCCGAGCGGCAGGCCGCCGGGGAGGTCGTGACCTGGTACGTCAGCTGCGACCAGCTCTATCCGCAGCCGAACTACTACATCGACCGCGAGGCCGCCGATCCCCGCATGATCGGCTGGATCACGTGGCGCTATCGGTTGGGCGGGATCCTGTACTGGGCGGTGACCCTGTGGCGCGAGGTGCGTGACCCCTGGTGCGACGCGATCTCGTGGAAGCGCTCTCACTGCAACGCGCCGGCCGCGGGGGAGGGGATGCTGCTGTATCCCGGGAACCTGGTCGAGGAATACACCGGGCAGGCGGACGTGTTCGGGCCGGTGGCCTCGCTGCGGCTCGCGTTGCTGCGCGAGGGTCTGGAGGAGCTCGAGCTGCTGCAGCTCCTGGCCGACCAGGGCGAGCGCGCGCTGGCCGACGAGCTGGCCGCGTCGCTCTGCCGGGACGTGAAGGACTTCACGCGCGATCCGCGGGAGATCGATGCGGCGCGAGCCCGATTGCTGGAAGCGCTCGGCGGGCAGTGACGTGAGTGCTATTCGTTCGGGGGACGGTTGCCCGATTCGAAGACCGTGGGCTGCGCGCCGGGAGCGATCTCGTAGGCCTCGACGGCCCGGCTGAAGTCGTTGCCCATGAGGGAGACGTCCTCCGTGCCCTCGTCGAGGAGGAGGAACGTACCCGTCCCCTCGGGAGCCCGGCAGTCGCGGACGAGCACTCGGGCCACGTCCTTCAGCCAGACGGCCGGTTCCTCAGAGGGGAGCGACTGGCGACCGGAGAAACCGTCGAGCTCGAGGTTCTCGACGCTCCAGCAGCGCAGGGCCGCGCCCCAGTCGGCTTGCTCCG
Source organism: uncultured Planctomycetaceae bacterium (assembly GCA_964428225.1). Taxonomy (GTDB): domain Bacteria; phylum Planctomycetota; class UBA1135; order UBA1135; genus JBFMCU01. Next base: position 23,882 of record CAYRXS010000037.1, on the reverse strand, counting down.
GAGTGTTCCAGACCAGGTGGACATCGCGCAGCGTGAGGTCCTTCACGTAGCGGAAGAACAGGTCGTAGGGCGCGCCGTGGAAGCCGTAGATCGGGTAGGGATCGGGCGGATCGACGTTCAGCCGCGGTGACTTCTCCTTCCCGCCGAACATGAAGATCCGGACGTTGTCCAGGGTCAGGCTCTCGACGTACCCCTCCTTCTCCCGGAAGCCGGTGACGAAGATGCCGCCGTTGACCTTGGCCGTGACGTTGGAGATCGTCACGTTCCTCACAATGCCCGCAGGCGGCAGCTCCGTGCCCGGCGGCGGAGGCGATTCCACGTACAGGGGGAAGGACCACAAGTAGATGGCCTGGCCCCCGGTGTCGAACCTCTCCGACACGTCCATGACCACGTTGTCGATCCGCACGCCGTCGACCACGATGCCGTTCCACACCCGGAAGCCGATCCCACAGCCGGCATCGTGGATCGTGCAGTTGGAGAAGGCGAGGTTGCGGACTCCCGAGATCATCAAGGCCGTCTCGGTGGTCGTGAACTTGCAGTTGGTGATCGTGACGTCGCGGCTGTCGCCCAGGACGACGAGACAGTCGTCTCCCGTCTGGATGTCACAGTCCGAAACCCGGACCTTCCGGCAGTTCCACAGGTTGATGCCGTCCGTGTTGGGCCCGTCCTGCTCGTAGATGCCGCTGATCACGGTGAGCGCGCGGATGGTGACCCGCCGGCAGTCTCCGAAGCCGATGTTCCAGAAGGCTCCGTAGCGAACCTCGACGTCCTCCAGGACGACGTTCTCGCACCGATCGAAGCGCAGCATGTCGGCCGTGCGCTCGAGGGCGATCTCCCCGCGTAGCCACCGCTCGAGCTTTCCGTCGCCCCAGAACGTCGGCCCCTGGCCGTCGATCGCTCCCCGCCCCTGGATGATGACGTTCTCCGCGTCCTCCGCGTACAGGAGGTGCTTGTGGTCCTCGTCGTAGTCGGCGATGACGGTGCTGCCCCAGATGGTGCAGCCGTTCTCGAGGTGCAGCGTGACGCCGTCCCGCAGCCGGACGGTGCCCGTGAGATAGTCTCCGGGCGGGAACCGGAGGATTCCGCCTCCGTTCCTGGAGACCGTGTCGATCGCGCGCTGGATGGGGACCGAGTTCAGGGTCTCCTTGTCTCCCACCGCGCCGAAATCCGTGACGCGGTAGAGGAGCTCCGGGGCATCGGGCATCTCGCCGGTACCCGGTGGACGTGACGAGCATCCCGTCGAGATCAGGAGAAGGGCGGACAGCAGCAGCGGAGGAGAGAATCGCATCGTGGCGGTGAAATCGGATTGCGGGGCTTGCGGACACAGTCTCGCATGATCGCCTTCCGGTTGCCCGCCTTGCTTCCGCCAGGCCGGCGATCGGGATCTGGTATCCTGGGTGAAATAGACCGTCTCGCGTCCCGCAATCGGCTGCGACCGACAGGCATGAAGACGAAGACGACAGAATCCCGGCGCCTTCCTGAACCGCTGGGTAGTTACGGGCGACTCGGGCTGCTCCTCACGGCCGTCGGGGTGATCCTCGCGGTCGATACGCTGACGAGCCTCTCGTTCCTCTACAAGCTCTGGCCGCTGCTCGTGGCGCTCCTCGGGGGCGGCTTCATCGGCATCTGCCTCCGCCGCGGACGCCGCGAGGCGATCTACGTCGGTCTCGGAACCTTCCTCCTGGGATTCAGCGCGCTCGCCCTCTATTGCAGCCTCACGTCGTGGGCCGTTCTGGCCACTCTCTGGCCGCTGTTCGTCGGTTTGCTCGGGATCTCGTTCCTCGCGGGGTACGTGTTCGGGGGACGGTCCGCCGTCCTGCTGCTGGCGGGACTCGTTCTGGTGTCGTTCGCCGCGGCGTTCGTGCTCGTCTTCGCCGTGGACCCCGGCCTGTGGTGGACCGTCTTCCTCCTGGCGGGGATCAGCTTCGTGATCTTCGACAGAGCGAGGCGCGACCGATGAGCGGACGATCCGTCGCCTTCATCGAGCCCGCGGGCAGCGAAGCCAACGTGTTCGACCGGTACATGCGGTTGCCGCTCATGGGATCCCTGTACCTCGCGACGATCCTCGACCGGGAGGGGTACGACGTCCGGATCTACAACGAGAACATCCAGTCCGAGCCCTTCGATCCCTACGAGGTCAAGGCCGACGTCTTCTGCCTCAGCGCCCTGACCGTCAACGCGAATCGCGCCCGGCAGCTCGCCCGGCAGATCCGGCAGATCCACCCGAACGCGCGGATCGTCGTCGGGGGCATCCACGCCTCGCTCGTACCCGGGGAATTCGACGAAGTCGCCGACACCATCGTCCTCGGCGAGGCCGAATCCGTGATCGTCGACGTGATCGAGGGGCGTGTCGACGAGAAGATCGTCCACGGCGCCCACGTCGAGGATCTCGATTCGCTGCCCCTCTTGAACTACGGGCTACTCGAAGGGGCACGGACCATGAGCGTCGTGCCGATCATGACCTCGCGCGGCTGCCCCTTCGACTGTGACTTCTGCACCGTGACCAAGGTCTTCGGACGGCGGTTCCGCATGCAGACGCCCGAGCGCGTCGTTGCCGAGCTGGAGAACGCGTTCGCGTTCTTCGGAAACCGGTTCTTCTTCTTCTACGACGACAACTTCACCGCCAAGCGCTCGCGGATCAGGCGGCTGTGCGAGCTGATCGGGCAGAAGGGGCTGCGATTCGACTGGACCGCGCAGGTGCGTTCGGACATCGCGCGGGATCCCGAGCTGGTCGAGCGCATGGAGCGCGCGGGGTGCCGCCGCCTGTTCATCGGATTCGAGTCGATCAGTGACGAGACCCTGAAGTCCCTCCACAAGTCCCAGACCCGCGAGGACATCGAGACGTCCATCCGCGTGGTCCGAGAGCGCGGGATCGGCATCCACGGGATGTTCATGTTCGGCGACGAGCACGACACGCCGGAATCGATCCAGGCGACGGTGGACTTCGCCATCCACCACCACATCGACACCGTGCAGTTCATGATCCTGACGCCGTTCCCGGGCACGAAGCACTACGAGGACATCGTCGCCCAGGATCGCCTCCTGCACCGGGAGTGGGATCGCTACGACGGGGTGCACACCGTCTTCCGACCCCACCAGATGTCGCCCGCGCGGCTGGAGCGTGAGACGCTGAATGCGTACCTTCGCTTCTATTCGCTCGCGCGCGTCTCGGCGGAAGGCTTGCGGCTCGCCCTGGAGATCACACTCGACGCGCTGACGTGGAACTTCCGACGCGTGTTCCAGTACTCGTTCGAGACCATCTTCCTGCGAGCGGGCGGGCGCTTCCTGGTGGGCCGCTTCAAGCGCGGCTTCGATACCTACGTGCGGTATCTGGAAGGGGCCTGAAAACACCCCCTGCCGCGCCTCCAGAGGGCGAGTTTCCGACGAGGTAGGCAAGCCGGGTGCTCGCGGCTAGGCTCTTCGCCACTCCTAACCCGAAGGAGGTGGAGAGACATGCCTGAATACGTGAATATCGCCAGCCTCTGGCTGCCGATCCTCGTTTCGTCGGTCGTCGTGTTCTTCGCGAGCTACCTGGCCTGGATGGTGCTCCCTCACCACCGGCACGACTGGGAAACCATCCCGGACGAGGAGGGGCTCATGAAAGCCATGCGCGACGCGGGAGTGAAACAGGGGCAGTATGCATTCCCCAACTGCGGCGGGGATCCGAAGGCGATGAAGGATCCCGAGTACATCGCCAAGATGGAGAAGGGACCGGTGGGAATGATGCTCATCGGCCCTGACGGTCCGCCGCGCATGGGGCCCACCCTGTCGCAGTACTTCGCGTACACCCTGGTCATCGGCATCTTCGTGGCGTATCTGACCACCCGGGCCGTTCCCGCCGGCGCGGATTTCCTGAGCGTCTTCCGCTTCGCGGGCATGTCCGCGTTCCTGGCGTACGGCATGGCGCTCCTTCCGAGCGCGATGTTCAAGGGCCAGACCTGGAGCTCCGTGATCAAGGAGGTCCTCGACAGCCTGGGCTACGGGCTCGTGACCGCGGTCGTCTTCGGACTGTTCTGGCCCGGGGCGTAGGCCGCGAGAGCCCCGCGGTCGGGACCCTGGGCCGGCCGCCCGAACGACACGGAGGGGGGTTGAATCGGGAGGGAAAGACGTCCCTCCCGTTCCTCCGCCCCGTATTCCTCGACGCGAGCGGAGACCCCCCGCCGCCTACGGATTACCCTTGTCGCCGCCCTTCACCTCGCCGGGACGTGGGCTCCCGATTCCGGAAGGGAGACCGGCTCGCCTCGGCCGCCCGGGGCTCTCGCCATGAACACAGAAAACGACCCTCTCCTCGACAGCCTGAACGCCACCCTCACCCGCCGCTACGACGTCGCCCCGGGACTGGCCATCTTCCGGGTGGAGACCGACGGGGAGCTCGCCGAGTTCCGCGCGGGGCAGTACTGCGTGCTCGGCCTCCCCCCGAGCTTCCCGCGCGTGGCCGAAGCGACGGAGGAGGAACCGCCGACCGAGAAGCGGAGGAAGAAGCTCATCAAGCGGGCCTATTCGATCGCCTCCTCGTCGAAGCAGCGCGAGTACCTCGAGTTCTACGTCACGATGGTGAGGTCCGGGGAGCTCACGCCTCGGCTCTTCGCCCTGCAACCCGGGGGCCGCCTCTGGCTCGGGCCGAGCGTCACGGGGCACTTCACCCTCGACGGTGTGCCGCCGGAGGCGGACCTGTACCTGCTCGCCACCGGCACGGGCCTGGCGCCCTACATGAGCATGCTGGAGACCGAGCTCGCCCAGCCAACCAGCTCCCGCAACGTGGTGATTGCCCACGGCGCGTGGAACTCCTGGGACCTCGGCTATCGCCCCGAGCTCGAGATGATGGCCCGCAGGCACGACCACGTGTCGTACATCCCCTCGATCACCCCGCAGGAACCCGACGAGACCTGGAACGGCGAGACCGGCTATCTCCAGGAGCAGCTCGAGGACGGCCGCCTCGAACGCCTCTCCGGCGTCCCCCTCGATCCGGAACGCACCCACGTGTTCCTGTGCGGCCACCCCCTGATGATCCAGGAGGTCACCCGCGTCCTCCTCGACCGCGGCTTCACCCAGTGGTCGAAGCGCAAGAACCCCGAGGGGACGATCCACACGGAGAAGTACTGGTAGGTAGCCGGTCGCACCGGGCCTACATCGCGGAGGTGCGCATCTCCATCGGTTGCTTCAGCAACCAGAGGCTGAACATGCTGAAGAGGACCATGCCGATGAGCATCGGGATCTGGCTGCGCAGGGCCACGCCCCTCTCGGGATAGAGGCGGCGGGCGGTGCGGTCGGCGATCCACAGGGAGTACACATGGCCGACGAGCACGAGGAGAACCTGCAGGAACCACAGCGTGGGCAGGGAGATCACGGGAGGCAGAACGAGACCCGCGGTACCCAGGAGGTTCCAGGAACCCGTCCCCGAGATCCCGAGAATCGTCCAGGACTCACCGGGAACGAACCCCAGCGGATTCGAGAGCAGGGGGATCACCTTCTGGCCCTCCATCAGGAGGTGCTCCATGTTGTGGGCCAGGTGATAGAAGAGCGCGATCGGCAGGACGCTGTAGGCGAAGCTCGTGAACGCGCGGCCGTAGGGGAGGCGTGAGGAACCCGCGAGCCAGGTCGAACCTTTCACCAGGGCGGCGTAGACGAGCACCGGGCCGGCCATGAGCAGGAACATGCCCAGGCTGAAGGCCGGGATGTAGGGAAGGGAGAGCCGCTCCTCGTAGAACCGCAACATCTCGCCCCAAACCGGGGTCATCGTCAGGCCGTGGAAGCCGGTGATGGCCAGCATCAGGAGCGCCAGGTAGGCCTCGTCGCGGCGCGGACGCCCTTCGGTCACGAGATCGGCACCCCAGGGCCGGGCGTTGACGACGATGTTGTCCTCGGGACAGGTCTTCACGCACTCCATGCAGTTGATGCAGTACGTGTTCTGCTGCAGGTTGCCCGGGAAGACGCCGGTCGGACAGCCGAAGCCGTCGTCGCTGCCGACGAAGCACTCCTTCCCCGCGCACGAGCGACAGACCTCGCGATCGGCCGGACGCACCTCGGTGGCGCTGAACATGGCGTACAGGCCGGAGACGCGCCCCACCAAGCAGCCGTACCGACAGAACGCGCGGCGTTCGAAGATCAACACCGCGGCCAGGGTCAAGCCCAGCATGAGCAGGCCGAGGAGCGCCGTGGCGCGCGGATTCATCGTGACGCCGAAGCCCAGCTCGAGCCAGGTGAGCCCGACGAAGAACGCGGTAGCGAGGAAGATGTTCCGCAGCCGCCTCGGCCACTTGAGCCCGAGTCCCAGGCCCTCGCCGCCCGTGCCCCAGAAGCGCAGGCGCTCGATCCAGCCGGCGATGGCGTCCCAGGGGCAGACGTAGCACCACGCCTTGCCCACGAACATGATCACGATGACCAGCCCGCCCCACCAGATCGTCCAGGTGAGAAGCGGGCGACGTTCTTCGAGGCCAGCTGGTTGCCGAACAACCCGGCGAGGATGATCAGCAGGAAGAGGTAGACGAAGATCGCCTGGCAGAGGAAGCGAAACGGCGGCCAGCGGACGAGACGGCGCAGGCCGGGGATGGCGAAGACGTTGGCCCTCGGCGGAGGGGTCATGCGCTTGCGGCTTCGGCGCGACAGCAGCTCGAAGAGACCGAAGGAGAGCACGAGGATCAACGCCACGGAGGTGCTGTACAGCCACCCGGGGATGCCCCACATCGTGTGGATGAAGTACCCCGCCGGATCGCCGGCAAAGGCGTGACGGTGCTCGTCGCCGCAGAAGTGATACGTCTCGCCCTGCCAGGTGTAGGCCGCATTCTCCTCGCTCACCGGAACGCGCAGATCGTCGTCGGCCCGGCAAACCAGGCAGATCTCCTGGAGATAGGTGCCCGGATCCTCGACGAAGAGCTCGCGACATTGCACTGCACAGAAGTAGTAGCGCTCCCCCTCGAGCACGGCCGAGATCGCGGGGCCCACGTCCATGCTGCACACCGGATCACGGCCGACGACTCGATCGGGAGGCTCGTAGTCGTCGCCCAGCTCGCAGCACGAAGGATCGGTGGCCTCTTCGGAGATCTCCGCGGCCTGCACCGTCGCCCCGATGCGAACCTCGCTGCCCTGGCCCACGTGATCGAAGACCACGACCAGGATCATCACCCCGAAGAGAACGTAGGGGAAGAGCAGCCGGAACATGGCTCAGGCCGGGCTCACCGCGGCTCGGCGGATCTTGATCTTGATCGCTCTCACCACCACGAGGAGCAGGGCGGCGGCGGAGAACCAGCCGATGATCGGACCCCAGGGATTGGGGGGATCGCCGACGATCATGGGGAAGTCGATCTCGTAGGGCTCGCCCTCCAGCTCCATCTCCAGGCGCACGCGGTAGCGCCCCTCCTCTCCGTACACCGGTGAGAACTTGTGCAGGTTCTCCTCGAAGCGGGTCTCTGCGGGGCCGTAGACGAGCTCTTCGCCGAGGAGCTTCTCGCGGTGGATCTCCACCTGGATCGGCCCCGCGAAGACGTCCCCCTCGTTCGCCTCCCGCCGCACGTACACGTGCATCTGGCACAGCTCCTCCGGCACCGGCTTGCCGGGGTAGCCGGTCAGGTTGAGCACGTAGGGGCCGGCCACCACCTTGTAGGTGATCACCGGTGCCTGGGGGTAGCTCTCGTCGTAGGCGTAGTGAGGGATGCCCAGAATGTGGTGGGCGAAGAGCGGCGGCGCCAGCAGGACGAGCCCGAGGAGCGCCACCACGAATCCCGATCCCGTCAGCACCTTCACGACAGGACCTCCTTCGACCCGGTGTCGATGCCGGGGACCGGGATTCCGCTCGCTTCCGTCGGTTTCCACCGCGGCAGGTGAAAACCGAGCGCGCCGTCCGGACAGTGGCTCACGCACTCGCCGCAGTTGTCACATTCGATGCCGGGCTCGGTCTTCATCGGGTTGAGACCCATCTCGCAGACCGCGACGCAATTGCCGCACTTCGTGCACCGTTCGGATTCCTGCCGGACGCGAACGATGCGTGCCACCCCGAGCAGGCCGTAGACCGCTCCTCCCGGACAAAGGGAGCGGCACCAGAAGCGCGCGCTGAAGGCGATCTCGGCCAACACGATCGCGAGCAGGAGCCAGGAGGCCACGGTGAACCCCGCGGCCGTGAACCCGAGGAAGCCGTCCTCGCCCCGATCGAAGAAGACCGTGATCCCGTTGTGCGCTTCGCGCCCGAGCATCGCCGGGGGGTAGAGATAGCCCAGGAACGGCAGCCCGAAGGCAAGAGTGATGGCCAGACCGCCGGCGAGCAGGACGTACTTGTTCCCGTACCACAGCCGGACCTTGCCGGGTTTCACCTCGAGGAAGCGCAGCACCTTGCGCAGCTTCCCCGTGATCTCCAGCCCGAAGCCCACCGGGCACATCCAGCTGCAGAACACCCTGCCGAAGAGCAACGCGAGGGCGAGTGGGATGAGCACGCCGCTGATGAGAATCCACCGGACGCTGCGGCTGGCCAGGGCCGACTCGAGCACCGCGAGGGGATCGGTCAGGCTGACCCCGAACAACTCGAAGGACCAGGTGCTGCCCTTGAGGCTCCGCGCCGCCGCCAACGCACCGTCGCGGTCGCGCGCGAGGTGATCGCCTCGCGTCACGTCCGGCGCCAGCGTGGCGCGGATGATCCCGTCGGTGTACCGCAGCGACTTGCCCTGCAGGCTGTCGTCGAAGCGCTCGATCACCTTGTCGAGCTGCCGGGCGCTGAGATAGTTGGCGTAGCGCGCGAGCACGGGCGTGAGCACGGTCAGGACCACGACCAGGACCTGGATCGTCCGGCGCGAGATCTGCAGCGGCTTGACGAAGCTCACGACCACGTCCTCGCGCTGATGACCCGGATGGCCTTGCGGTCGTCCACGATGCAGACCTCCTCGCACAAGCCGCAGCCGACACAGTGATCGTCGTGCACGGTGGGCGCGTTGCGGATGCCCTGGGTGATGGCCTTGTTACGGAAGGGGCAGGCCGCGTGGCAGGCTCCACAGATCCCGGTGTGGTTCAGCGAGACACACAGTCGCTCGTCGATCCACGCTTCACCCATGTCCACCTCGGTCTTGTCCTCCATGGGGCTCAGCGCGCCGGTGGGGCAGACCTGGGTGCACTCGAGACACAGGTTGCAGCCTCGGTCCTCGGCCACGATGTGGGGAGTGCCGGCCAGGTCGCCTCGAGTCGGATCGAAGAACCGGACGCACTCCGTCTCACAGACATGTGCGCAGAGGTTGCACCGGCTGCAGGCGGCGAGGAAAGCTCCCTCCTCGAGAGCTCCCGGCGGGCGCAGGATTCCCTTGGCGCGCTCCTCGATGCCCTGGGGCGGCTCGGTGCGACGGCGCAGCGCGAACAGGGCGCCCAGCGCCCCTGCCGCGATACCGAGCCGCACCATCCCGCGGCCCGTGTTCCTCAGGAGGGAACGTCGGTCCTTGCCGGTGGCCATGCGCCCCCCGTCACGGAAATCGCCTGCGGATAGCGAATGCAGGCCCGCTCGCACAGGCCGCATCCGACACACTGGCTGGGATCGAGCATCGGTCGCTCGAACAAACCCGCCTTCAACGCCCGCCCCTCGAGGGGACAGGCACGCACGCACACGCCACAGCTCGCGCCGTTCCAGGAATAGCAGAGATCGTGGTCGAGCCGCGCCTGACCCATGCGCACCTTGGCGATGATGTCCTCGGGATCCTTGCGCACGAGCTCGAGTGCGCCCGAAGGACAGGCCGCCGTACAGAGCAACTCGTCGCTCTTCACTCCCTGGCAGAGCATGCACGCCTGACGACGCGGGAAGATGATCGGCGTGCCTCGCTCGGCCGTGCCCGGTTGGCGGGAGAAGTCCGCACCGTTTTGGTCGTTCAGCGCGACGATGGCGCGGTTCGGACAGGCGTCCCCGCAGCGGAAGCAGCGGATGCATCGCTTCAGGAATTCCCTCTCCGGTGACGCCCCGGGAGGGCGCAACCCCACGCCCTGAGCCGCCCCGTTCTCTCCACGAAGGAGGAGGCTGCCGCCCGCGCCGATCGTGACACCGGCGGCGGCGAGGTTGCGGAGGAAGGAACGCCGGTCCATGGAACGATCAGATGCGCTCGATGCGGGCCGCGCACTTCTTGTAGTCGGCCTGGCCGGAGACGGGATCCCAGGCCCGGTGAGAGACGGCGTTCACGAGCCAGCGGTTGACCTTCGGGTCGGCGCCGTCCGCCACGGAGAGGTTCCAGGGGCTGAAGAGGTAGCCGGGGAAGGTCTCGTTGCGCGCCGGTCGCACGATCGACTCCGTGCCCACGGAGACTCGCGCCTCGTAGTTGCCCCGACGGGTCACCAGGCGGACGCGCTCGCCGTCCTCGAGTCCGTAGCGCTCCGCGTCCTCCACGTTGACCTCGACGTACTGCTCGGGGACGAGCTTGAGCGTCGTGGCCCCGCGGATGGTCTTGGCCGTGTGGAAGTGTTCGTAGACGATGCCCAGACCGAGCCAGAACGGATACCGGCCCTCGCGCTTCGCGTCCTCGAGCGACTTCGTCTCGTCCTGGTAGAACTCGAGGTCGGGCAGCTCCGGGGTGAGGCCGTTGTCGCGCGCCCTGACGAGCAGGTCCGGGTTATCGATCAGGAACGGACCCTCTCCCACCTTGGCGCCGTACTGGCTGAGCTCGGCCGTGACCTCCTTGATGAGCGAGCCGTTCTCGCCGTAGTCCTGCTCGCAGAGCTTGAACTTGGCCTTGCCGCCCTGCTTGGGGAAGAGGCCGTAGGGCTTGTTCGCCCAGTCCTCCTGGTTCATGTAGCGACGGGGCGTACCGCCGGTCCGGGCGACATCGTAGGTCGGCGCCGGCCACTGGATGCCGCGCAGGCGGCGCAGCTGGTCGTAGAAGCCGATGCCGTCCTTCTCCTTCACCTCGAGCATGCCCGAGAGATCGGCGTCGGACCCCTTGCTGGCCCGGATGATGTCCTCGAAGATCTCCTCGGGATCGTACATGCCCGCCAGCGGCCCCTCGGTCTTGCGCTGATACGGGATGATCTCGTCGACGTCGAGCCCGAGCTTGAGCCCGATGGACTTGCACTTGTCGATCGCCATGTCCATGTCGGGCCACGCCTCGGTGAGCACGTTGCCCTTCTCGTCGAAGGCCTTGGCGACACCGTCGTTCACGTAGAGACGTCGCTCGGACTGAATGTAGACGCCGCCGTTCCACTCGCCCCAGGTCATCGCCGGGAAGACGACGTCCGCGTAGAGCACGTTGGGCGCGTGGCGGTAGATGTCCTGCACCACGCAGAACATCTTCGTCAGCGCGGGCCGCACGAGGGTGCGAACGTCGGGAAGGTGGATGTGCGTGGTGTACATCCAGAACATCGCCTTGAGGTCGCCCTTGAGCGCGCGCTCCAGCATGCCGATCGCCATCGGGTTCTTCTGCTGGAGGGTCAGGTCCAGACGATCTCCGACCCGCCAGCACTTGCCGATCCAGTTGCGCCACTCCTCGTCGGACAGCGGCTTGTTGAACGGCAGGCGACCGGTCAGACCGCCCATGAGACGCTCGCTCATCGCGTTCGGCTGCCCCGTCTGCGAGTGGGATCCGCAGCCCGGCCGGCCGAGGTTGCCGGTGAGCAGGTGCAGGTTGATGATCGAGATCGTGTTGTGCTGGCCGTGCAGCATCTGGTTGTAGCCGATTCCCCAGAAGGTCAGCACACCCCCGCGGCCTCGCTCGCGCCCCTTGATCGAGGCCTCGGCCCACTTCTGCGCGACCTCCTCGATCTGCTCGACCATGACCCGGCCGTTGTCGATGTAGCGCATGCGCTCGACGACCTGCTGAGGCGAGTAGCGCGTCCTGACGCCCTCGACGTACTCGCGCCAGCCCGTGGTGTTGCGCTCGAGCCACTCGTCCGGCATGACGGCCTGGGGGTACTTCTCGAGGATCACGTGCGCGATCGCATTCAGATACGAGATGTCCCCGTTGAGCGTCTGGAAGTGGTGGGAGTTGCGCGGGCCGATGTCCTCGAGACCGGTCACCGTGCCCGTGCGCCGCGGGTCGGCGACGAGGGTCGAAATGCCCGTCTTCTGCTTGTGATCGGCGACGCGCCAGAAGAGCACCGGGTGGGCGGCGCGCGCGTTGTGGCCCCAGAACGAGATGAAGTCCGCCATCTCGATATCGTCGTACGACGTGGGGGGCGTGTCCGAGCCGTAGGAGTGGAAGTACCCCGTCACCGCCGAGGTCATGCACATGCGCGCGTTGGCCTCGATCGAGTTCGACTGGATGACCCCCTTCATCAAGAGGTTCTCGATCCACTGGGCCTCCATCGTGAGCTGCCCGGAGCCGGAGAGCCCGATGCTGTTGCCGCCGAACTCCTCGATGTAGCCGGCGATCCGCTCGGCCACGAGCTCCTCCGCCTCCTCGTAGGTAGCCTCGCGGAAGACGTCGTCGTCGAACTGCCCCTTCGTGGCGGACACGTGGCCCTTCGCCGGATCGGAGAGGTCCTTGCGGATGAGCACCTTGGTCAGGCGATCGCGATAGGTCGGCTCGTGAGCGTTGAGTCCCTTGATGCACTGCACGCCCTTGTTGGTGGGGTGCAGCTTGTCGGGAGAGACGCCGACGATGCGATCGTTCTCCACCTGGATGAGCGTGCCGCAGCCAACGCCGCAGTAGGGGCACTGCGCTTGGAGGATGCGGCGCCCGGACTGCTGCGCCAACGCCTCGGGACTCATGCGGGCCGCGTAGATCTCGGAGGGCAGGAGGTGCGTGGCAGCCACTGCCGCCGCGGTCGCCGCGCTGCGCTGCATGAAGTCACGGCGGTTCATACCGATTCGTCTGTCGACCATGGGGGGTCTCCTATTCGGACTGCAGTTCGGTTCGTTCTTCCGAGAGGGTTCCGGGATCTCCGCTCCCGGAGGAGGGGCTCTCCCAGGAGCGTATGTATCCGACGAGGTCACGTATCTCCGCGTGAGTCAGAACGGCGAGACCCGAGGGCCCCGGGCCGAACGCGCGCATCGGCGTCGTTCGACGGCCGCGTGCGATGGTGGCTATCAGGAAGCCGTCCGAGGCCGCCCGGAGGAACTCCGGGTTGTTCAGCTCGGGCGCGTAGCCTCCTCTGCCTTCCTCGCCGTGACACGAGGCGCAGAAGCCGACGAAGAGCTCCCCGCCGACGGTGACCTGATCCTCGGTCACCTTGAAGCTCCGCCACGCCTCACGACCGTCCGCTCCGCGGCGAGGCAGAGTGCGCACGTAGGCCGCCACGTCCATCAGCTCCTCGGGCTGCAACTTGCTGATTCCCGAGGAGGCGAAGTCGCGCATCTCGGTGCCGCTGCGCCCGAGGACCATCGTGCCGAGAAGGAAGCCTTCGGTGGCCTGGTCGAGGAAGTGGGGGCTCGCGAGCGAAGGACCGACGTCGCCCTGTCCGAACGGACCATGGCACTTCGCGCAGCTTCCGACGCCCTCGAAGACCTCGCGACCGCGCAGGGCGTTGCCCAGGACGGGTCGATTGAGAGGTTTGTCCGGCTGCTGGAAGCGCAGGCCGCGCAGGTAGGCCACGATGGCCGCGATCTGGGCCGGTCTGAGCTCGGCGATTCCCCCTCCGCCGCCATCCTTCAGGAATCCGCGCATGGCCGTTCCCGTGCGGCCGTGAGCGATCGTCTCGAAGAGGAAATGATCGTTCGCGTGGGCGAGGAACACGGGATTGCCGATCTGTGGCCCCACGCCTCCGGAGCCGGCTTCCCCGTGGCACGGAAGGCACGTGCGGGCAAAGAGCAGCTCTCCGTATTCCTCGTCACCCTGCGTCTCCAGGGCGTGCGGTTTGCGCGCCTCGGCGCTCGAGAAGCCGCGGACGTAGGCGATCAGGTCGCCGACGTCCTCCGTGGAGAAACTCCGCCAGGCCGGCATGGCGCTGCCCGGCCGGCCGTCGCGGATAGCGTGGACGAGATACTCGTCCGAGACGATCGGAAGGAACTCGTCTGAGTTCAGCGAGGGCCCGATGATCCCCTCTCCCCGGCGCCCGTGGCACGCGGTGCACGATGCGCGGAAGAGCTTCTCCCCGATTCCCACGTGGCCCGAGCCGTCCTCCAGATACGCGAGCACGTCGTCGATCTCCACGCCCGGTCCCTGCCAGCTTCGGATGTACGCCAGAAGGTCCGAGACGTCAGTTGTGGACAGGTCCTTCCACGCCGGCATGCCGGTGTTCGGCCGACCCTCGAGGATCGTGCGCTCGAGCAGCTCATCAGAGGCGATGTCCAGGAACTGCGGGCTCGCGAGAGCGGTTCCCAGACCGCCTTCGCCCCGCAGCCCGTGACAGGTCGCGCAGTTGCCGCGGTAGATCGCACGGCCGTAGCGCGCGCTTCCGTCGCGGCGCGAGATCGCGGCCGGGTCGGCGCGGGTGGGCTCGAAGGAGCGGACGTAGGCCACGATGCGCCGGATCTGCTCCGGGGTCAGACCGCCGCCACTCTCGTCCCAGGCGGGCATGTTCGTGCCGCTGCGGCCGTGGGCGATGATGTCCTCGAGGTAGTCGTCGCTAGCCACCGAGAGGAAGTCCGGATTGGACAGGGACGGGGTGCGGATCGAGGGCACGTCGCTTGCCGCGAGATCGGTGCCGTGGCAGGCCACGCAGAAGAGGCCGTAGAGTCGCTCGCCGTCCAGCGGCTCGCCGCCCGGAACGCTCGGAGGCGTCAGATGGCTGGCGGGAGCGTCCATGGAGCGCAGCGAGAGCATGTAGATCGCCAGGACCTCCGCCTCGGCCTCGGTCGCCGCCATCTCCGGCATCACCGTGTCCGGACTGACCGCGCCCGGATCGAGGAAGTGCGCCTTCAGCCAGGCGAGGGGAGTTCGCTCGACGCCCGGCGGCAGGTGGGAGAAGTCGAAGCCGTGAACTCCCTTGTCACCGACGTGGGTCAGGTCGGCGCCGAGGACTCCGCCGCGATCACGATACGTATGGCACCCCAGGCAGCCGGAACTGGCGACCCGCTCCTTGCCGGCGCGCAAGGGCTCCGCGTGGGCGAGCGAGCGCTCGATGTCCCCGGTCCGGATCTCTCCGTCGGCGATCCGTCCGCCGACGAGCTCCACCTCCTCGCCGAAGAGCCCGTTCTCCGGATGGCAACGCCCGCAGGTCGTGTAGACGAGGTCCTCTCTCAGGAGCGGGCGCTCCCAGTGCGGCACCTCTCCGTGGGCGTCGGGCAGCGCCACCGCGCGCCCCTGTCCTTCGTGGCAGACGGAGCACCCGAAGGTCTCCGTGGGGTGAGATCGCAGGAGCTCGCCGGGGTGCGTGGTCAGCGGCTGCTCGGCCGCTGCGAACGCGGGATCCTCGACCGAGACGTGGCAGCTCTGACAGCGATCCACGCGGTGCAGCTCGGGGAGGAAGGCCTGCTTCAGCCCGAGCTCGAAGCTCGCCTGGGCCTCGCCATCGAGCTCGGCGGCATAGACCGCTTGCCAGTGCCTCCAGTCGCCGGTGACGTGCTCGCGCATCGCCTCGGCCACGAGAAAGGCCATGGTCCCGATGCAGCCGACGATGATGAGCAGCTTGAGGTTCCGCCCTGCGCGGAGGGTTCCGACGTCGTCGTGCATGCTAGTGCCCTCCCGGCCAGTGGGACTCGGACCAGAAGAAGTCCCAGTTCGGACCACGCATGTAGGTGGCGAAGTACGTGAGAATCGCGAAGGCGATGAGGAAGCACGTGAAGAGCGCGATCGCTCCCATCCTCGTCGAGCTCGTTCGTCGCACCACCCGGATCGACCACCAGGCGAACGCAACGACGATGACGGAGCCGGGATTGACGATGGTGATCACGATCGCGGGGATGCTCGGGAACCACTCGCGCAACCACTCGAACTTCACGGTGAAGGCCAGTAGGGCGATGGTGAAGACCGTGGCGAAGATTGCCGAGCGCACCGTCAGACCCACGCCTTCCCTGCCCGCGAACCACCGACCCTGTCCGCGCTTCTCCCGGTCCAGATAGGGAACGAGCATCAGCGCCAGTACCACGATCCCGGGAATCACGATGCCCCCGCAGAAGGCGCTGTATCCCACGAGCTCCTGCAGGCCGAGGAAGTACCACGGCGCCTTGGCGGGGTTCTCGGGGACCGCGGGATTCGCGATCTCCATGAGCGGCGCGTCGAAGAAGTACCCGAGCGCCAGCATCGCCAGGGTCGCGAGCACGAGCAGGAGGATCTCGGCGTAGAACAGGTGCGGCCACGAGGCGAGCGTGTGCTCCGGTCCCCGGTTCACCACTGGGCTCTTGCCGCGCACGACGGCCATCAAGCCGTAGGTCTTCGTCCCTCCTTCGGGGAAGAGCTCCCGGCCGTTCCGCACGTCGGGGCCGAGCTTGCAGTCGGTGTCGTCCGGCCGGTTCAAGCCCCCGTCCTTGCGAATCCTCCAGAAGTGCAGGCCGCACAGGATCGTGAGCGCCACGGGCAGCACGACGATGTGCAGGACGTAGAAGCGAATGAGCGCCTCCTGACCCACCGTGTCGGCTCCGAGCAGCAAGTGCTTCTGCATCCCACCGATGTCCATCGCCTCCGTCAGCCCGAGCGCGTCGGTCACCTCGCGCGGAGAGGCAGCGATGTTCGCGCCGATGGTGACCGCCCAGTAGGCGAGCTGGTCCCAGGGCAGGAGGTAACCGGTGAAGGACAGGCCCAGGGTGAACACCAGGAGCAGGATCCCGACCACCCAGTTGAACGCGCGCGGCTTGCGATAAGAGCCGGTGTAGAACACCCGCGCCATGTGCAGGATGACGAGCAGGACCATGCCGTGCGCCGCCCAGCGGTGGACGTTGCGCATCATCTGCCCGACCGGCACCACGTTCTCGATGTCCTTGATCGACTGGTAGGCCGAGTCCACCGATGGCTTGTAATAGACCATCAGCAGGACGCCCGTGACGCACAAGATCACGAAGAGGATGAAGGAGAGCGTCCCCAGCCCGAACGTGGTCGCGGTGCGCAGCGAGTGCTTGTGTACTCGCGTCGACTGGAAGTGCAGGAAGAAGTTGCTGAAGACCGCCTGCGACCGCGTTCGGTCCGTCGTGGGGGATCCGTGCCGGATCAACGACTCCCGGAAGGCGCGCGGGAGCCTGCGCAGGTTCTCCTTCATCTCCCCCAGGGCGCTCATGCCTCGCTGCCTCCGATCTTCAGGCGTTGCTCGGGCGAGACCACCCGCTCCGAGTCGACCATCAGGTCTCCGCTGGGCGCGAAGGTGACTTGCAGGTAGCGCAAGGGCGTGGGCGCCGGCCCCTGGACGACTTCGCCCTTCGCGTCGAAGCGCGAGCCGTGACAGGGGCAGGTGAAAGATCCGTCCTGCTCGACCCGGGTGATGCAACCGAGGTGCGTGCACACCAGGCTCATGGCGAAGACTCCCTGGGCGTCACGGCGAATCAGGACATTCCGGTCCGGGATCGGAGTGGCCGAGTCGGCCGGAAAGCGATCGGGCGATCCGACGCGGAACTTCTTGCCCGCCTCGGGGAACACCGAGGGCATCGGCAGGCGCAGCATGCCGACGGTCATCGCCACTCCCGTGGCGAGGAACGACGTCAGAGCGGCCAGGCCGAGGAAATCTCGGCGCTTGATCGGCGGCTTGAAACGCTCGCTCTCCGGGAGCTCCTGGGGAAAGCGTGTCTCGCTCATTCGGACATTCCTCCGAAGCAGAATCGTTCCATCGTGATGGCGTGGTTCGGGCAGCGCTCGGCACAGAGCGCGCAACGGATACACGGCTCCTCGTCCTTGATGATCGCGGAGAGCTCCGCGCCGTCGCTCGCGAAGGCCGCGTGCAGGGCCTGCAGATCCGGCGCGGACTCGATGCGGTCGAACGAGACGATCTTCAGGCAACTCTCGGGGCAGACGTCCACGCAGCCGCCGCAGAGCACGCACCGCGTCCCGTCGAAGATCGTGTTCACCCCGCAATCGAAGCACCGCGAGGCCTCGCCGCGCGCCTGGGCCTCGCTGTAGCCTTTCTCCACCTGGGCGGCCTGCGAGAGCAGCCGCTCGGCCGGAGGAAGGGTGGGGACCGGGGTCCGCGGGATCTTCTCGTATCCCGACTCGCGAGCGTAGTCGGCGATCTCGTGGTGGGTCTCACCAATCGCCGGGGTCAGGTCCTCCTCGCGCAGCTTGCGGTAGATCTCGCGGGCCGCCTTCTTCCCGCTGGCGACGGCGTGGATCAGGAGCCGCGGACCGTAGGCCACGTCCCCGGCCACGAAGACCTTCGGGTGCGAGGTGGTCAGGTGCTCGGTGTCGTACTCGATGAACCCGCGCTCGGTCAGCTCGACGCCATCGCGCTGCGGATCGATGAAGCTGATGTCCAACCGCTGACCGATGGCGAAGACCACGGTGTCGCAGGGGATCGTCCGGAGGTCCTCGGCGTCGAACTCGGGATTGAACCTCCCCTCGTCGTCGAACACGCGCAGGCAGCGCTGGAAGGTCACCCCGCTCACCTTCCCCGAGGAATCGCGCTCGACGCGAACGGGGCCGACCGAGTTCACGCGCTCGACCCCCTCCTCCTCGCCCTCGATAATCTCCACGTCGTCCGCCGGCATCTCGTCGAGGTTCTCTAGCGAGGCCAGGGTGACCGAGGTCACTCCGCTCTGGCGCCGCGCGGTCCGCGAGACGTCGTAGCCGATCTGGCGGATGACGGTCCGCGCGACGTCGTAGGCCACGTTTCCGCCGCCGATAACGACGACCTGCTCGCCCAGCCCCTCGGGAGTCTCGTGCAGGGCCACCTCGCGCAGGAACTCGACTCCCCCGATCACTCCCGGCCCCTCGACGCCGGGAAGGGGCAGAACCGCGGAGTTCTTCGCCCCGACCGCGACGACGACCGCGTCGAACTCCGCGACCAGCTCGTCGAAGCCGACATCCTCCCCGATCTGGATTCCGCAGCGGAACTCGGTGCCGAGAGCGCGGATCGTCTCCACCTCGGCCCGGATCAGATCGCGCGGCAGGCGGTACTCGGGGATGCCGTAGATCAGCATTCCCGCGGGCTCGACCTCGCGTTCGAAGAGCGTGGGCCGGACACCGAAGAGGGCCAGGTCGTGGGCGCAGGCCAGACCCGCTGGCCCCGCCCCGATGATCGCCACGCGCGGCGCGTCGGCGGGGAGCTCTCCCACGGAGTCGTCGAGCCTGCCGCGCATGAGCGTCGAGAGCTCCTCCTCGCCCTCGTTGTCGTGGCGCGCTCGTTCGAGCTCCAGGGCGCGCCGCAGGATCTCGAGCGGCTCGTAGCGTCCGCACTCACTGCCGAAGCGCTCGGTGGCCGTCCGCTTCAGAGCGCGGATGGAGATCGGGTCGTCGATCACCCCCCGCCGGCAGGCCGCCTCGCAAGGCGCGCCGCAGACGCGCCCGCAGATCGAGGCGAGGGGATTGGGTCCCCGCGCGATGAGATAGGCCCTCCCGAAGTCCCCGTCGGCGATCGCCCGGACGTAGCCCCGCGCGTCCGTGCCCACGGGACAGGCGCTCTGGCAGCAGACCAGCTCGCGGAAGTACCGGGCGTCGGGGACTTGGGCGGCGTAGCTCATGACTCGGAGCCCGGGGCGAACCTCCACAGCTCGTCCAGGGTGGTCTTCTCCAGGGCATCGGTGATGCGGCCTCGCGCCTCGCCCCACGCGTCGTGGAGCGGGCAGGGATCGTCGGGGGAGCAGATGGACAGACCGATCACGCACCTTCGCCATTGCTCGTCAGGTTCCAGGGCCCGCACGACGTCGGCCAGAGTGACGGTCTTCGGATCGACGGTGAGCTCCCACCCGCCGGTGCGCCCGCGCATCGAGTGCAGCCAGCCCATGCGCGCGAGCGGCTGGAATGCCTTCGTGACGTAGCCGGGGGACACTCCCAGTCGACTGGCGATCTCGCGCGACTGGACGGGGCCGTCTCCCCGCAGGGCCAGCAGCACGACCAGGCCTCGAATCCCGAGCTCGGTGGTCGACTGGAACATCGAAGAGCGAAGGCTAATGGGTAATCTGGAAACCAACAAGATAAGTGGACCGAATATACGAATTTAGCGACCAAGGTGCCCTGGCGGGCGCTGGGGCGCCGATTTCTGGATTCCGCGCATCGCCGACCGCAAGAAATACAGCATGGGGGCTCGCAGGGCCGATCCGGGCCGCCGGCCCACCCCCGAGAACCCAGAATCAGGCCTCGACCACCCGCCCGTCGAGCAGGCGGATCGTGCGATCGGCGCGGGCGGCGACGTCCGGGGCGTGGGTGACGAGGACGAGGGCCAGGTCGCGGCGGGCGCGCAGGTCGGCGAGCAGGGAGAGGATCTGGCCTCCCGTCGCCTGGTCGAGGCTGCCGGTGGGCTCGTCGGCGAGGACGAGGCGGGGATCGTTCACGAGGGCGCGGGCGATCGAGACGCGCTGGCGCTCGCCCCCGGAGAGCTCTCCGGGCCGGTGGCCAAGGCGATCGGAGAGGCCGACCGTCTCGAGCATGGCCGCCGCCCGCCTCCGGCGCTCGCGACGTGGCACGTGCAGCGCGTACAGCGGCAGCTCGACGTTCTCGCGCGCGTCGAGGGCGGGCATCAGGTTGTGGAGCTGGAAGACGAACCCGATCGAGCCGGCGCGCAGGCGGGCGAGCCTCGACTCGTGGCCCAGGTCGCGTCCGTCGAGCACGATGCGGCCCGCGTCGGGACGCTCGACGGCGCCGAGCAGGTGCAGCAGCGTGCTCTTCCCGCTCCCCGACGGCCCGGTCACGCTGACGAAGTCGCCGCGCTCGAGCGTCAGGTCCACGCCGTCCAGGGCGCGCACCCGTCCCCGGTCGTAGGTCTTGACCAGGCGCTCGGCGACGAGAAGCGGGGCTTCGCTCTTCATTCGTGCCGCAACGCCTCCATCGGGGTGATCGTGGTCGCGCGGAAGGTCGGGTAGATCGCTCCGGTCAATCCCATGCCGACGGCTACCGCGAGGGCCTGCAGGACGAGGCTCGGCTCGTAGGTGCCGACGACCCAGGAGAGCTCGCCGATCTCGCCGACGAGCTCGACCCCGAGCATGCCGAGGGCGATTCCGAGCGGCCCCCCGAGCAGGGAGATCAGGACCGCCTCGAACAGCACCTCGCGCACGATCATCGTCTTGCTCCACCCGATCGCGCGCAGGATGCCGATCTCGCGCGTCTTCTCGAACACGCTCATCAGCATCGTGTTCATGACCCCGATGCCCCCGACGATGATCGCCAGGATGGAGAACACGTGCACCGCCTCCTCCGCGAGCTCGAATTCCTCGAACGCCTCGGTGAACTCCGCGGGGAGCGTCGCCTCGACGTCGTCGAACGCCTCCTCGAGGGCGCGCTCGGCCTCGACCATCGCCTCGGTCGAGGTGGCCTCGAGCCGGATCAGGGCGGTGGTCATCCGCCCTTCGAGCCCCGCCACCCGCTGCGCCACGGCGAACGGCATGAGGCCGCCGGCCTCGAGGAACGCGGACGCGGTCTCGAAGATGCCGACGACCTCGAAGTCCTCGCCCGCGACGTCGAGGATCGACCCGACCTCCAGCTTCATGTACTCGGCCGTCGCCTTGCCCATGCACAGCCGGTGCTCCGGCCCGTCGACGTCGAAGACCCCGTGCCCCTCGACGATGCGGATCTGCTCGAGGAACGGGCTCCCCTCGCTCGTGCCGAAGAAGAAGAAGATCGGCGTGGCCTCGATCTGCTTCGCGGCCAGCAGCACCGGATGAGCGGACGCGATCCCCTCGTGCGCGCGCAGCTCGTCGAGCAGCGCTTCGGGCAGGTAGGAGATGAACGGATCCGCCGCGCCCCGGAAGCTCACGACCAGGTGCGCATCGCCCGCGGTGAAGAAGGCGTTGAACTGCTTGCGGAATCCGCGCGCCACGGAGATGAGGGCCACGACGCTGGCCACCCCGATCGCCACTCCGGTGACGGTGAGCAGCGAGCGCATCTTGCGCCGCAGCAGGTTCCTGTGGGCGATCATCGCGCTCGTCCCGGAGCGAAGGCGGGCCGGGCCGGCGCCGCCGTCACCCTCGGTCCTCGTCCCAGTTCTTGCGCTTGTTCTTGTTCCACCAGCGCCGCCACTTCTCGGGGCTGTGCTCTTTCGCGCCCGAGAGTTTGCGCATGCTGCTCTGGCAGGGACCGGAGATTCGCCCCCAGCGATCGCGGAGCGTGGAGCTGTTCTGCTCGTCCTGCATCGCGGCCGAGGTGCCACACAGGAGCTTCAGCAGGTCCTCGAAGATGCGTTTGCGCGCTTTCTGGTCGAGGTTCGTGTAGTTGCCCAGCGCGGTGGCCGCCGAGGCCTGCAGGCGGGCCTGGAACTCGTCGAGCAGATCGAGCAGCCGCCGCACCGCCTTCTCGTCCCGCGTCTTGCCGAGCGAGGAGATGAACGCGCACCGCACCTGATAGTCATCGGCGTGGTTGCGATCGTCGATCAGGCGGATGAGCGGATCGACGCTCTCCGGCCCCATCTCCGCGAGGACCTTCGCCCCCTCGAGGAAGAGCTCGCGCTGGCGCGTCCCGTCCTTGGCGGTCCGCCGCTTCACCTTCATCGCGCGGTGGATGCCCTTCACGATGTCGCGGCGGTCGTGGGGCCCCGAGCGGCGGAACTCGACCCGCAGCTTCCCGATGACCTCCACCGCCCACGCATCCTTCTTGCCCAGGCGTCGCGTGTGATCCAGGAGTTGCTCGAGCAGCTCTTCCACCTCCTCCCGATCGTCCGGCGGCTCCTCCGCCTCGTCCTCCTGGACGAGCACCGGCAGGGGCGGCGCGCAGGTCGGCGCGGGTGCGACGGCTCCCGCGCTCAGGGCGAGAAGGAAGAGGATCATGGCCCCAGGATACCCACCGTCGCTCTCCGTCGATACGTCGATTCCGCGGGCGGGCGGTCAGCCGAGGATGATGTCCTGCAGGGCGCGCTTGGGGACGTGGTGCACGCCGTCCTCGTCCCGCCAGTACTTGATGTCCCCGTCCTCGCCGATCTCGTCGATGACCACCGTCTCCTTCGGCTTGCCCAGGGCGATGACGACCAGGATCTCGAGGTGGGGGGGTAGCCCCAGGGCCGGGGCGAGGTCCTTGCGGGTGATCATCCCGATGATGCAGCCGCCGAGGCCGCGCTCGGTGGCGCCGAGCAGAATGCTCTGGGCCGCGATCCCGTGGTCGGGAGTGGCGTCCTTCTCGAGGTTCGTGTCCTTGAGCACGACGACGTAACCCGCGGGCCGCTCTCCCTCCTCGGGCCCCTTCCAGTCCTTCAGGTAGCCGGCCCAGAACAGGTGCGGAAAGATGGCGTCGTTCCGCGCCTCGTCGCACGCCAGGTAGAACTTGAGCGCCTGTCCGTTCCTCGACGAGGCGGAGAGGCGCGCGAGGTCGACCAACTCCTCGAGCGTGGTGCGATCGACTTCTGTGTCCTGGTGGAAGCGGCGGTAGGAGCGGTTGCGCCGGACGAGCTCGTGCATCTTCATGGTTCGATCTCCCCGAGTAAGGTCCGATGTCCGTCGCGGGCGACGGCGGGGGACCATTGTGCCGATTCGCGCCGCCGAGTGGCGTAAGAGTCGTGCTCCCCGGGGTGGTGGCCGCGTGCGCGCCGTTTTCGCCATCCGCTCATGAACGACCACGCCCCGCGGCGTCTCGGCGGAGCGCATCGCGGGGCGAGTCGTGGAAGATGATGTCGTGTCCTGGGGATCCCAGCCGACCGCGTGAGGAAACCGAACGGATCGAATGGCGTTCGATTCGCTCCCCCGGAGATTCGAGCGGAGGAGTCGTCCGTGCGGGTGCTCGACGGCACCCCGCGGCTCGCCCCGTGGCCTCGGGAACGACGGCGTCCGCATGCGCGCCGGTGCGAGCGGTCGAGTCCTCTCGGGCGCGAGGACGAGGGGCGTCGAGCAGGTGGCCGTGGCGGAGGTCGAGCGGGGTGTGGTCGGGCGCGCAACCTCCCGCGCCGGTGAGATGCCAAATGCGACTCCGTAAGGCCCTGCGGCCTTGATTGACGGGGGTAAGAGATCGGTTATCATAGCCTCACATCGTCGCCCGATGGGGCGTTGGGAGGGGGGCTGC
>CAYRXS010000036.1:0-36255 GCA_964428225.1 uncultured Planctomycetaceae bacterium | reverse complement strand
TTTCGCCCATTGCGGAAGATTCTCGACTGCAGCCTCCCGTAGGAGTCTGGGCAGTATCTCAGTCCCAGTGTGACCGATCGTCCTCTCAGACCGGCTACCCGTCATCGCCTTGGTAGGCCGTTACCCCACCAACAAGCTGATAGGCCGCAATCCCCTCCCCAAGCAGCAGCCGAAGCCGCCGTTTACTCCAGAAGTCGATGCCAACTCTGGAGGCCATCCGGCATTACCCACCGTTTCCAGTGGCTATTCCGGTCTCAGGGGCAGGTTGATTACGTGTTACTCACCCGTTCGCCGCTCTACTCGCCCGAAGGCTTTCGCGCACGACTTGCATGCCTAATCCACACCGCCAACGTTCGTTCTGAGCCAGGATCAAACCCTTCAATTGCTTTTGAATCGGTTTTGATCTTTGGTTTTTGGATGACCGCGCCTCGGGCAAAGGTCCCCGATGCGCAGCCAATGCTCGCACGAGTTTCAAGGGCCACCCTGATTGTCAAAGAGCGCTGCAGCGGCGGTCGGCCCTGGTTTGCACCTTCCGTAAGGGGAGGGTTAGGCCCCTCTGGAAGGCGCGGCGAGGGCGTTCCTCAGCCGCCGAGCTGTTCGAGTTTTGCAACGTACCGCGGCCGCGAGGTGCCATGTGCCACCCGACTGCGGGCCGAGGATCATAGGCTCTCTGAAGGCACCGTCAAGCGCGTGCTTCGTTTTCGCGGGACTTCCTGAGTCGGCGTTCTAACCGCTTGGTCTCACTGTGCTTGCGGGCCCCCGGATTCGAGGGATTCGCGCGGGCGGGGAGCGCGCGGTGTCCCGGGTCCCGTTCGGGCGGTCCCGGGATCCGGACCACGCCGCCCCCGGCGCCCGGAATCACTGCCGGACGAAGATCGGGGCGCCCACGGGGAGGATCTCGAAGAGCTCCTCCACGTCCGCGTTGTGGAGGCGGATGCAGCCGTCCGAGGCGGCCTGGCCGATGCTCTCGGGCTCCTTCGTGCCGTGGAAACCGTAGCTCGTGGGCCGATCGTCCTGGTTCCAGCCGATCCACCGGGTTCCGAGGGGATTGCGGGGATCCCCGAAGGGAATCGGGTCCTGGCCGATCTTGGTCCACATCGGGTTCGTGCTCTTCGTCCCCACCGTGAACTCGCCGGTGATCGTCTCCTCGCCCGGACGGCCGATCCCGACCTCCCAGGCCGCGACCACCTCGTCTCCGTGGCGGCAGAGGGTCCAGCGGGAGTCGAGGTCCACGATCACGCTCACCGGGTCCGTGGGGATCCGGAGCTCGTCGCCGGGATGGATGTAGCCGGTGATCCGGTTGGCGCGCTCGATCAGCCCCGTGCACACGAGCCGATCCGGGTGCGCCTCCAGGTAGCGGGTCCGGATGCGGGTCAGGTGGTCGCCCGACTGGACCTCCATCGTCACGGACGGCCACTCCCCGCGGGGATTCCACCGGTGGTTCCGCTGGGCCTCGCTCAGCCCGTCGCTCCAGGCGACTAGGGTGTCCCGGTCGCTGGGCCAGGGCGCGTCCACTTCGACCAGGAGGAGCTCGGAGTAGTCCCGGGCCGCGGCCGCGTGGGTGCCCGCCTCGAGCAGCTGGCGGGCCTCCAGGCCGAGCAGGGCCATCCGCATGGCCAGGACGACCGGTCCGTCCTTCGCTGCCGCGGCGGGCCGCGGGACGATGCCCGCCTCGCCCAGGGCGAGCTCGAGCAGCTCCATCTCCTCCGCGAGGAGGCCGGAGGCCTCCGGGATCGCGGCCGCGATCGACTCGGCCGCCGCCCGGTTGCCGGCCACCGCCTCCGAGAAGGCCCGCAGGCACTGGCTCCGGGCGCCCCGCACGCCCTGCGCCTCCAGGACGCGGGCGAGCTCGCGGGGAGAGTCGTGGAGGAGCGCGCCGCCCAGGACCGCCTCGTCGCCGTTCGAGCCGGTCTCGACGGGCGGCGGCGGGGGCGGGGCCTCCACCGACTCCCCGGCCCCGGTGCCCGTGACGGGCTCCTCGACGACCGGAGGACAGCTCGATTCCCCGGCCTCGGGTCCGGTCAGGAACTGGCTCTCGAAGTCGGCCGGCTCCTCGCTCGGGTCGGCCTCCTCTCCCGCCCCCTCGACCTCCGAGGAGGGGTAGAACTTCAGGACGAGCAGAAAGGCGACGACGACGACGAGGAGCAGGACGAGCGCACGCATGTCGGTGTGGAGATCCGGGTGAGCTGGCGGAGGTGCGAAGGTCGATCGCGCGGACCGCGCCTCGTTTCGACGAGAACGGAGGGGCGTGAGCCGCGAAGGGGCCGACCCTGCGACGGATCATAGCCGCGCCGCGGGTGGCGATCAGGTGATCTTCCGCGCGAATTCGGTGCCCTCGCGCGAACGGTCCTCGCGCGGTGATTCCCCGGCCGCGTACGCGAGAACAGGAAGCTCCCGGCGATGCCGTGTGCGGTCAATCCCTGAACCCGTAGGTCCAGGTGGGCCCGACACCCGGCGGTGCTGCCGCCGTGGATGAGGAGGGCCCTAATTGGAGAAATTAGGCTCTAGGGTTTGGACCGCGTCACCTGCGCCGCCAGGGTGACTTCCTTCGAAAGAATCTACCACCCCTTCGCGGGGAGGACAACGCGTCCTACCAGCCCTGGGCCTGGATCCGGGCCACGATGTCCTCAGCGAGGGCCAGGGCGCGCCGGCCGTCCTCTCCCCGGACCTCGGGGGCCGATCCGTCCCGCACGCAGCCGAGGAAGGCGTCGAGCTCGGCCTGCAGCGGTCGCTCCTGCCCCGCCAGCTCGAGCTCCGAGACGTCGAGCATGTCTCCCGTGATGAAGTCGGGCCGCTTGGCGAGCTCGGCGGGATCCAGGGTGCGCAGGTCCTCGCGCCCCGCCTCCCACTCCGGGCCCTTCCGGACCATGAGGCCGTAGTTCTTCGTGAAGTCGAGGCTCACGTAGCTCGACGAGGAGAACATGCGGAAGCGCCGCATCGGGGACAGCGACACGCGGCTGGCGGTCACGCTGGCCCGCGCTCCGTTGGCGAAGATCAGGCGGACCGAGGCGAGGTCCTCGGCGTCGGTCAGGATCGCCCCCCCCACCGCGTCGATGCTCTCCACCTCGGAGCCGACCAGGTCGAGCACCAGGTCCAGGTCGTGGATCATCAGGTCGTGAACCACGCCCACGTCCATGCTGCGGAAGCTGAACGTGGAGAGCCGGTGGCACTCGATGAACCGGGGCTCGAGCCCCAGCTCGCGCACCTTGCGAACGCCCGGCTGGAACCGCTCGACGTGCCCCACCTGCAGGACCGCCCCGCCACGCTCCGCCGCCCGGAGGATCTCGTCGGCGCCGTCCAGGTCGGCGGCGAGGGGCTTCTCCACGAGGCAGGGGACGCCGCGCTCGAGCAGGGGGACGGCGACCTCCGCGTGGAGGCTCGTGGGGACGACGACGCTGACCGCCTCCACCGAATCCGGGAGGCCGGTCGCATCGCGGCAGGCCTCGCAGCCGAGCTCCTCGGCCTGGCTCCGGGCGCGCTCCTCGTCGCGATCGGCGACGGCGACCAGCTCCGCGTTCGGATTGTCGGCGTAGATCCGGGCGTGGATGGAGCCGAGGTGCCCCACGCCGACGACAGCCACCCGCGTCGTTCTGGCGGCGCTCATTGCACCGGGGTCCCGCCGAAGAGGCGCTCGCGACCGCGGCGGAGGAACTCGTCGCGAAGGGTCTCGCGATACCGGCCCTTCGACCCGAGCTCGGTGTTCTGCAGGGCCTCGATCAGGTCCCGGACGAGCCCGCAGGGATTCTCGGTCTTCAGCGTCTCGATCACCCGGTGTCGCGGCTCTCCCGAGCGGTAGATGCGGCGGTAGGCGGCGCGCAGCTCCTGGATCCAGTCGTTGTCGAAGCCCGCGCGCTCGAGCCCGATGACGTTCACCTTGCGCACCCGGGCGGGGTGACCCTCGAGGATCATGTACGGAGGCACGTCCTGGATGATGCGGGTCAGGCCCCCGACGTACGCGTGGCGGCCGATCATCACGAACTGGTGGGCGGCGGCGGCGCCGTTGATGATCGCGCCCTGTCCCACGGCCACGTGGCCGGCCAGGAGGACGTTGTTGGCGAGCGTCACGCGGTCCGCGATCTCGCAGTCGTGGGCCACGTGGGAGCACGCCATGAACAGGCAGTCGCTGCCGATCCTCGTGATGGCTCCGCCCTTCACCGTCCCCCGGTTGATGGTGACGAACTCGCGCACGGTGTTGCGGTCGCCGATCTCGAGGTGAGTGCGCTCACCCTCGTAGGACAGGTCCTGCGGCGCCCCGCCGATGTTCGCCTGTCCGAAGATGACGTTTTCCTTGCCCACCGTGGTCACCCCGTCGATCACGACCTGGGGTCCAATCCACGATCGGTCTCCGATGCGAACGTCGGGTCCGATCACGGTGTAGGGGCCGATGTGGACGTCCTGTCCGATCTCGGCGCCCTTCGCGATTTCGGCCTTGGAGTGGATGTCAGTTGCCATTGTCCTTCGTGCGTCCTCTCGGTGATCTCGTCGGCAACGCCCTCAGGGTTCGACCATGGTGAACGTCAGGACCGCCTCGCATACGACCCGCCCGGCCACGAGGCCCTTGCCTCGAACCTGGGCCAGCTCGCCCTTCATCCGCATCGTCTCGACCTCGATGCGCAGCTGATCCCCGGGCTCCACGGGCGCCCGGAGCTTGACCTTGTCGATCGACCACAGGACGGCGAGCTTGCCCGTGTGCTCGAGCTTCCGGAGCAGGAGCACGCCCGCGAGCTGGGCCATCGCCTCGAGCTGCAGGACGCCCGGCATCAGAGGCTTGTCGGGGAAGTGCCCTTCGAAGTACGGCTCGTTGATCGAGACGTTCTTGAGGGCGACGGCTCGCTGATACCCCTCGACCTCGAGCACGCGGTCGATCAGGAGGAAGGGATACCGGTGGGGAAGCATGCGCATGACCTCGCGCACGTCCATCCCCGTCTCCCGCCGGATCAGACCGCCGGTCTCCTGGGCCTCCATGACGTCGAGCAGGCGTCGCACGAGCTCGGCGTTCGTCTTGTGCCCGGACCGCGTCGCGATGATGTGGGCCTGCAGATCGGCGCCGAGCAGGTGCAGGTCGCCCAGCAGGTCGAGCAGCTTGTGCCGGACCGGTTCGCCGGGCATGCGCAGCACCGACTCGGGATCTCCGAGCACGACGGTGTTCTCGCGCGTGGCCCCCTTCCCGAGGCCCGCCGCCCGGAGCATGTCCACCTCGGAGGCGAGGCAGAACGTGCGCGCGGAGGCGATCTCGGAGACGAACGACTCCGGCGTCACCTCGAGCTGGAACGAGCCTCCCTCGACCTCGGGATCCGTGAACGACGCGATGTACTGCAGCGTGAGCAGCGGGTTCTCGGCGGGCAGCGCGACGAGGGTCGCCGAGCCGTGCCGCACGTAGATCGGCTGCTCGAGGCGGAAGACGCGGGCCTCGGCGCGTTGCTCTACGGCGCCCGCCTGGTGGAACAGATCGACGAGCATCTGCCCGCTTCCGTCGAGTCCGGGCAGCTCCCGTCCCGACAGCTCGACGCGCAGGTTGTCGACCTGGAGTCCCTTGCAGACGGCGAGCATGTGCTCGACCGTGTCCACCTCGGCGGAGCCGCGTTCGAGCCTGGTTCGTCGGTCCTGGGTCGAGTAGTAGCGGACGTGGGCGGGGATGGGCGGCGCATCGGCGAGGTCGGTTCGGATGAACTCGACCCCGGTCCCCTGCGGGGCGGGGAGGATCCGGACGTTGACCGGCTCTCCGGTGTGCAGGCCGACTCCGCTCAGCTCGACCGCGGTCCGTAGTGTTCGCTGAAGCCGCATCACTTCTCGCCCTCCAGCTCGGCGATCCTCGCCTCCAGCGCCCGCATCCGTTCGATGAGGTCGGGAATCCGACGGATGTAGGCCTGGGAGCGCAGCAGCCTCATCCGCGGCCGGATGGGGGTTCCCGAGTAGTCCTTGGCTCCCTCGATGTTCTTGGTGACTCCCGCCTGTCCGGCGACCCTCGCGCCGTCGCCGATCGTGACGTGTCCCTCGACCCCGACCTGTCCGGCGAGGATCACGCCCTTTCCGATCTTCGCGGACCCCGCGATGCCCACCTGTGCGATCAGGAGGGCTCCCGCTCCGACGATCACGTTGTGCGCCATGTGCACGAGGTTGTCGATCTTCGCGCCCGCGCAGATCCTCGTCGCTCCGAATCGTCCGCGGTCGATCGTCGAGTTCGAGCCGATCTCCACGTCGTCCTCGACGACCACGGTGCCGCACTGGGGGATCTTGCGCCACCCGGCCTCGGACGGCTCGAAGCCGAACCCGTCCGACCCGAGCACGACCCCCGCGTGGACGATGCACCGCCTCCCTACCTCCACCCCCCAGTAGATCACCGCCGACGGATAGACGACGGTCTCTTCCCCGATCCGGACGTCCGCTCCCACGACGACTCCGGGGTGCAGCACCACGCCGTCCCCCAGGCGCGCCCGCGCCCCCACGACGCAACCCGGTCCGATCGCGATCCCCTCGCCGAGATCGGCCGTGGGATCCACGACCGCGCTCGGGTGCACTCCCGGCGGCGGCTTCTCCTCCGCGGGCCGGAACGCCTCGATCACCCGCGTGAAGGCCCGGCTCGGATCCTCGCACCGAAGCAGCGTCAGCCCTTCCCTCGTCGGCGAGACGTCGTGTGCGACCAGCACGGCCGCGGCGCGTGTCGTCTCCAGCGCGGCCAGGTAGCGGGAGTTGCCCAGGAAGCTGACCTCGTCGGGTCCCGCTTCCTCGAGCGCCGCCGGACCCACGATACGCCGGGCTCCATCTCCCTCGAGAGTGGCGCCGCAGAGCTCAGCGATCTCGGAAATCGTGCGTGTGATCATGGGAACGAGGCTCACGCGAGCCCCTCATGGCCTTCCTACTGTGCGGTCTGGCCCCCGGTGGGTGTTGTGGACTAGGAGAGGTCTATCCAAGCCCCCGAGTCATGTCAACGAATCTGGCCCTCCCCTTCTCCCGCACCGACCGAGACCGCCCGCGACGGCGGGCCGGACTCAGTTGTAGCTGATGTTGAAGGCGAAGACCTGCGTCCGATCCCCGTCCCCCTCGCGAAGCGGGAAGCCGAAGCTGAACACGATCGGCAGCGGCCTCGTGATTCCGAAGATGATCCCCGCCGACAGCCGCGTCTCGTTCAGGTCGACGTGGAACGCGTCGGGATCAAGTACCCCGACGTCCACGAAGAAGCCCCCGTGGATCATCTCGATCTCGCGGTACGTTCCCCGCTGCGTCGAGGTCACGAGCGGGCGCCGGTAGTCGATGGTGCCGTACAGGTACGTCTCGCCGCCGATCGGATAGTCGAGCTCGTTGGGGCCCACTCCGCGATACCGCCAGCCCCGCATCCGGCTCTGTCCCCCGAGATGGTAGCGCTCGCTATAGGGAACGTTGTCCGTGTCGCCGTAGGGATAGGCGACTCCCGCGTCGAGGCCCAGGTGGTAGCGGTCGGAGACGTCCTCGGACTCCTCGTCGAACTCGTCGTAGAAGTCGAACCGCACTTCCGACTTGTGAAAGTCGTAGTCCCCGCCGAGGCCCTCGTCGTACAGCTGGTTGGTCCAGCTGAAGCTCACTCCATTGCGAGGGCTGAGCCGGCTGTCGAGGGTCGCCATGCGATAGCCGAACTCGACGTAGGCGAGGTCGCTCTCTCCTTCCTGGTCCTTCAGGAAGCGAGGCACCGTGAGCGCCGATCCGAGCGACGGCTCGCCGCCCCGGTCGAGGTTCGAGATTTCCACGCTGCCCCACGTGTAGCCCGCGAACACGCCGGAGTCGGCGCCGACCTGCCGGCCCAGCGTGAAGCCGATCTGGTTGCGGTCCTCGTCGTGCGAGCGGTACATGCGGCGGTTGCGTCGCGCGAGGATGCTGCCGCTGATCCGGTCGCGATGGCGGTTGAGCAGGTCGGGCTCGGACAAATAGACGTCGTAGAAGCTGATCTCCGTTCCGGGGGAAGCGCGGAGGCGGAGTTCCTGACCGGCGCCGTGGAAGGCGCGGCGTCCGGCCACGTCGCCGATGAGGCTTCCGAGGGACCGCGGGAGGTTCGTGATGTCGAAGTTCCGCTGGGAGTAGGTGATGATCCCGAAGGCCCCGGTGTTCGTGCTGACGCCGCCGCTGACGTTGAACTGGAGGACCTGGCCTTCCTCGACGACGAAGACGAGATCCTTCCAGTTGGGATCGGACGTGTCCTCGAAGCGATAGCTGGGCGGGGGATGCTCCAGCTCGTTCATCGGATCGGAGAAGTACCCCGTCGCGGTGATGCGCCGCAGGGAGTCCCGGATCTCCTGGGGGTCGACGACGTCCCCCTCGTCCAGGGAGATCTGATCGCGGATCACCGCGTCCTGGGTGTGGAGGTTCCCGGCCGTGCGGATCTCGCGGATGAAGAGCTGCCGGCCCTGGGAAAGGCGGTAGGTCACGTGGACGATCGGGTCGTCCTCGTCGAAGAGCAGCTCGGGATCCAGGAACTCGAAGCTGTCCCCAACGCCGAGCGAGTCGAAGTCATCCGTGACATAGCCCTCGCGGCCGTAGCGGAGGGCCAGGGCGCGCTCGTCTTCCCTCTGCCGCGACACCAGCAGAGGCTCGCCGGGCTTCGATTCCAGGAGCGCGAGGAGCTCCTCCTCGGAGAAGACCAGCTCGACGGGACGCTCCGCATCGTTCCCGTCCTGATCCACGTACCACTCCACCCCCTCCACCGAGATGGAGCCGATCGTGTAGACGTCGCCCTCGTCCACCGCAATGTGGATCGTCACCCAGCTCCGGTCCTTGCTGAACTCGAGCCGATCCAGCCCGACCACGGCATCCAGGAAGCCCTGGTCCCGGTACACGTTGCGCATGGCGACGATGTCCGCCTGCAGGATCTCCTCGACGAACGCCCTGGAGAAGAGGTTGAAGAACCTCGGCTTGCGGAGCTTGGCTCCGGCGAGCTTCCTCAGGCCCCGCTTGAAGAACAGGAAGCCCCCGGTGGCGATCGATTCGTTGCCCGTGATCACGATGTCCCGGACGCGGACCTTCGGGCCCTCGCGGATGTTGAAGATCACGTCCGGCGCCATCTCCTCGCCCGTCTCCGGGTCGACCGCCCCCACACGCTGGACGTCCTCGACCTCGACGAAGTAGAAGCCCTCGTTGCGATAGGCGCGAATCAGGCGCTCGCGGACCCGGTCGGCCTGGTCGAGGTAGAGCTCCTCGCCGGGCCGGAGGCCCGCCCATTCGTAGAGCTCCTCGAGGTCGATCTCGACGTTGCCGACAAAGCGCGGCTCGAGATCCCGCGGGAGATTCTCGACAACGAGGAAGAGCTCGATCCCGCTGACGCCGTCGAGCTCGAGCCCCTGCTCGTAGACGGTCGCGCGGACGTGATAGAGCTCCCAGAGCTCCCCGATCCCGCGGCCGATCACCTCCAGGTCGATGGGCTCACCGATCGGCTGGCCCAGCGTGCGGACGAGCTGGGTCTCGCTCTGGTGCTCCGCCCCCATGACCGAGATGCGGTGCACGATCGGACCGTCGGCGCGCTCGTCGGTGGCGGCGGCGCCCTCCTCGTCCTGCGGCCGAGGGGTCGCGGCGAGAGCGGGCGCGAGGACGAGCAGCATCGCGAGCAAGAGCACGCGCCCGAGGACGCCGCGCTCGAAGTGCGCGCGACGGATGCTCGGTCGGGAAAGCGGCGGGCTCATGCTCACTCGGTCAGGGAATGGAGAGCGCTTCCGAGCTCGTGGGAGCCCAGCTCTCGAACCGCATCGTGTTCTGGAAGAACCGCAGCTTGATCGTCCCCGTGGGCCCGTTCCGTTGCTTGGCGCAGATGATCTCCGCGAGCCCCTTCAGGTCCTCCGTCTGTTGATCGTAGTACTCGGGACGGTACAGCATCAGGACGACGTCGGCGTCCTGCTCGATCGAACCCGACTCGCGCAGGTCGGCCAGCTTGGGTCGCGGGGGATCCCGGAGCTCCACCTGCCGGGAGAGCTGGGCCATGGCGACCACGGGCACGTCCAGCTCGCGCGCCAGTCCCTTCAGCGAGCGAGAGATGCTGCTGATCTCCTGCTGGCGGTTCTCGGAGCGCGGGAAGGAGAGCAGCTGCAGGTAGTCCACGACGATCATGTTCAGGCCTTCCTTGGCCTTGAGTCGCCTGGCCCGGCTGCGCAGGGACATCATCGTCAGGTTCGAGGTGTCGTCGATGAAGATCCGCGTCCGGGAGAGCTGGTCCGCGGCGGAGGTCAGCTCGGACCGGTCCTCCTGGGGTATCCGCCCCGAGCGAAGGAGGTGGGCGTCGACCCGCGCGAGCGAGCAGAGCATGCGGCTGACGAGCTGCTGGCGCCCCATCTCCAGGCTGAAGAGCAGGACGACCGGGGGATGATCCAGCCACTCCGGCCGGGAGAGCGCGGCGTTCTCGATCATGTTGAGACCGAGGGACGTCTTGCCCATCGACGGACGCGCGGCGACGACGATGAAGTCGCCGCCGTTCAGGCCGCAGAGGATCTGGTCGAGGTCGACGTAGCCCGTGGTCAGCCCGGTCAGCCCCTCGCGGTGGGAGGCGGCGTCGATGCGACGGAAGGTCTCGGTGAGGGCGTCGGTGATGGAGCCGACCCCGGTCCCTTCCTCGCGACGGGAGAGGGAGAAGATGCGCTGCTCGCAGTCGTCGAGGAGCTTGCGCACCGTCTCGCCGTCCGGGCGCGTGTCGAAGGCCTCCCCCACGATCTCCGACGCCTCGCGGATCAGGCGGCGGAGGGTGGCGGTGTCGGCGACGAGCCGGGCGTGGTGCAGCGCGTGAGCGGAGGACGTGACCTGGCTGGCCAGGTCCACGATGTACTCCGCTCCCCCCACCTCGTTGAACAGGCCCATCGCGCGGAGCTTCTCTCCCGCGCTGATGAAATCGACGGGAACGCCCTCGTCCGCGAGCATCTGGAGGCACGCGAAGATCGAGCGGTGGCGCTTCTCGGAGAAGTCGTCCGCGCCGACGATCTCGCAGACCTCGGCAATGCGCGAGGCATCGAGGAGCATCGCGCCGAGCAGGGCGCGTTCCGCCTCCTCGCTCCGGGGAGGCGTCTTGCCGGTTAGCCTGTCGTTCATGAAACGCCGGGGCAGGATACCCGCCTGAGACGGCGGTAGCGAGCGTCGAAACGCCCCCCCGAGTCCGGTTTCGAACCGCGAGGAACGGTCTGTGGACAATCCGGGGAGAAGGCGTGGAAGACGCCGGGATGAACCCGGGAATCGTCTCGTGCGGGCCGCGGGAGGGGACGCGCGGAGCGGCGCTCCGGATCCGGCTCCCCTCGAGAGGAGAGCGGGATCCCGAGAGCGGGTGAGCTCCCCGCGCCGCGCCCTACTCGGCTTCGACGAGCAGCTGGATGCCGGCGAACCGATCCCCGTGCACGTGGATCGGCACCTCGTAGGAACCGACGGCCTTGATGGGCTCTTCGAGCCGCACGTGCTTCTCGTCCGTCGGATACCCGGCATCGGTCATCATGCGGGCAATCGTCGCCGCGTTCACCGAGCCGTAGAGGCTTCCCGTTTCGTCGGCCTTCTCCTTCGTGGAGAGCTTCACCTGTGCGAGCGCCTCGACCTTGGCCGATATCTCGGCCTCGTGCGCGGCGATCTCGGCCATGGCCTGTTCACGCCGTCGCTCCAGGGCCTTGATGTTGGCCGCGGTGGCTTCGACGGCGAACCGACGAGGGATCAGGTAATTGCGGGCGTAGCCGGGAGCAACCTCCACGACCTCGCCGATCGTGCCCAGATCGTGGACGTTCTCCCGCAGCAGAACCTTG
Organism: uncultured Planctomycetaceae bacterium; assembly: GCA_964428225.1. Lineage (GTDB taxonomy): Bacteria > Planctomycetota > UBA1135 > UBA1135 > JBFMCU01. The sequence goes on along the minus strand of CAYRXS010000036.1, from coordinate 24,529 downwards.
ACGTTCTTCATCGCGTACCTCCGATTCCGCGGGGCTCAGCCGACGAACGGCAGCAGGGCCAGGTGACGGGCGCGTTTGATGGCCTCTTTCAGGGCGCGCTGCTGCTTCGCCGTCAGGCCGGTGCGCCGCCGGGAGAGGATCTGCCCCTGGGATCCGATGGTCTTCTGCAGGAGCTCGAGGTCCTTGTAGTTGATCGGATCCTGCGGACCCAGTCCGAGCTTGAGCTTCTTGGGACCGCGACCACCACCCATTCTCCGTCTTCTCACTTTGCGGGGCATGGCTCAGTCCTCCTTGGTTCCTTCCGCTTCCTCGGCGGGGGTTTCTTCGACCTGCTCGGATGCAGCGGGCTCCTCGACGGTCTCCGGCGTCGTCTCCGGCTCGACGGCCTCGGGGGCCTTCTCGGGCTCGGTGACCTCGGAGGCCTTCTCGGGCTCGGCGGCCTCGGGGGCCGTCTCGGTCTCGGCGGTCTCGGCCTTCGTGGCCTCTTCGGCCTTCGGCGCCTCCGCCGCGGCGGGCTTCTCGGCGTCGGCCTTCGGGGCCGCGTCTCTCGACGGCCGGCCGCCTTCGTCCTCGCCGGCCACTTCCACTTCGTCGACCGCATCGTCGGCCGGCGGCTCCGGGACGGCGAAGTCGTCGGTCTGCTCGGCCTCCGACAGCTTGACCTCTTCCTCGGGAATCGAATCCGCCCGGAGCATGAGGTGACGAAGGACGACCTCGTTGATCTCGAGGTCACGCCTCATGGGCGGTATCTCCTCCTGATCCAGCTCGAGGTAGGTCATGAGATAGGTCGCCCGATGGCGGCGACGGATCGGATAAGCCAGGCGGCGCTCCCCCCACCGGCGGGCGGTGTGCACCTTGCCTCCATGCTTCCCGACGAGATCGACGACGGTCGACTTGGCCTTTTGCCAGCTCGCCCGCACCGCATCGTTGTCGATGAGAAACATGGTCTCGTAGATTCGAGACATCGTGAATCACTCCTGATTGTCGTGCGGGCTCGCTCTTCTTCTCAGGTGGTCGAGCCCTGATTCCAGCGGCTGTGGAACCGCGTCATGCACCTCTCGATGTCCCCCTGACGAAGGAAGAAGAGGACGGCTTCGGCCGCCTCCGCGATCGAGATCGAGATCTCGATCTCCTCGTCCGGGGTGAAGCGAGAGAGCACGTGACGCGCCGCATCGGTCGAGGCACGGCCGATTCCCACTCTCAGTCGAGGGAAGCGGTCCGTGCTCAGGGATTGGATGATCGAGCGCATCCCGTTGTGGCCCCCGGCACCGCCCCACGGGCGCAGGCGCAGGCTCGCCGGAGTGAGGTCCATGTCGTCGTAGACGACGAGGACGTCCGCCGGCTCCACCTCCGCCCACCGGACGATGGGAGCCACGACGTCCCCGGAGCGGTTCATGAAGGCCTCGGGCTTCACCAGGAGCGCGTCCGGATCATGGGAGCGCGCGACGGTGAAGGCGCGGGGGCCCTCGTACCCGTCCAGGGTCGCGGGAGCTTCAAAGAACAACCCCTCGTGGAGCGCCAGGCGATCGAGCACGCGGTAGCCGACGTTATGCCGGGTATCCGCGTAGTCGGGGCCGGGATTGCCGAGTCCGAAGACCAGGCGTCGGACGGACCTGCCCATGGGGCTCAACGGAGAGGCATTGCCCCCTTCCCCCGGGGAAATCCGGGTTCGGGGGGCGAACAGTCTAGGGTCCCCGCGTCCGGGCGCAAGGGCCCGGGGGGCGGAGAGGGGTTCATTCCTCGGTCTCGGCCTTCGGGGCCTCGCCCTCGGCCGGCGCCGCTTCGGCCTCGGCAGCCGCTTCGGCTTCGGCGGCCGCTTCGGCCTCCGCTTCCACCTCTTCCACGCCGCGGGCGGTGACGATCACCGCGACCTGGAGATCCTCGGGCGCTCCCAGGCGGACGCCCTCGGGAAGCTCGATCTGCCCCGCGACGAGCGAGTCCCCGGTGGAGAGCTCGTCGACCTTCGCTTCGAGCTTGTCGGGGATCTTCGAGGGAATCGCGTGGACCAGCAGGGTGGAGACCAGGTGGTTCAGGATGCCGCCCTTCGGGTGGCCGTGGAATACGAGCGGGACCTCGGCCTCGGTCTCCTGACCGCGGACGACGCGCCGGAACTCGATATGGATGATGTGCTCGCCGAAGGGGTCGTACTGGAGCTCGCGAACCATCGCGGTCTCCGGATCGCCCTTGTCGAGCTCGATGTCGAACAGGCGCTCCTGGTGGCGGCGGGCCGCCAGGAACTGATCGGCCTCGAGGGAGAGGTTCAGGTGGTCCTTGCCCTCTCCCTGGATGCTGGCGGGAATGCGGCCCTGGGCGCGCAGAACACATGAGCTGCGCGTGCCCAGCTTGTCGCGAATGATGCCTTGAAGCGTCTCAGCCATGGTAGGTCTCCCTGGATGGTTCGAAACACAGGGGGTTTTGCCGCCTCGTCAATCGGAAGATCGCGGCACAAGGAACGGGTTCGTCAGTCGTCGTCCTCCTCGAGCTTGTCGAACAGGACGCTGAGTGATCGTGAGCGGTGCAGGTTGGCGATGGCGCGGGACAGGAGGCCCGCCACCGAGATCACGCGGAGCTGGTGCGGAACCTCGCCCCGCCTCGGGATCGTGTCCGTGACGAGGATCGTGTCCGCCGGGCAGTCGTCGAGCCGCTCGACCGCGGGTCCGCAGAGGACCGCGTGGGATACGGCGATGACGATCTTCTTCGCGCCGTGCTTCCGGACGACGCGGGAGGCCTCCGCGATCGATCCGCCGGTGGAGATCATGTCGTCGACGATGATGACGTTGCGTCCGTCGACGTCGCCGATCATGTGCTCGACCTCGATCTCGGATCCGGAGACGCGGCGCTTGTCGACGATCGCCAGACCCGCGCCGAGGACCTTGGCGTAGCCGCGCGCCATCTTGATCCCGCCGACGTCGGGAGTGACGACCACCGGGTTCTCGATGTCCATCTCCGAGATCGCCTCGAGCAGGACCGGCTTCGCGTAGAGGTGGTCGACGGGGATGTCGAAGAAGCCCTGGATCTGCGAGGCGTGCATGTCGATGGTGAGCACGCGATCCACGCCCCCGGTGGTGAGCGTGTTCGCCACGACCTTCGCGCTGATCGGCACTCGCCCCTCGTCCTTGCGGTCCTTCCGCGCGTAGCCGTAGTAGGGCATCACCGCGGTGATCCGTCCCGCGGAGGCTCGGTGCAGGCAGTCGAGCAGCAGCAGGAGCTCGATCCAGTTCTCGTTGACCGGCGGACAGAGGGGCTGGAGGACGAAGCAGTCCGCCCCACGCAGGTCGTCATTGATCTTGATGTCGATCTCCCCGTCCGGGAATCGACCGACGTCCGCGTCGCAGAGCGGAATGTCCATCGTCTCCGAGATCGCCTGGGCGAGCTCGGGGTGGGCGCTCCCGGCGATGAGCCGGATGGTGTCGCTGTAGCTGTTGGGCACGGCTCTGGAATCTCCTGGGGGCCTACCGGTCCTCCTCGGTTCCGTCCTTCTCAGCAGGGGCGGCGGTCTTCGCGGTCTTCAGGGGCCTGGCGGGGACTCCGACCCAGACGTCCCCGGGCGGGATGTCGGAGTTCCTGGTCACGATGGCGCCGCCGCCGGTGAGAGCTCCCTCTCCGACCCGCGTCGGCGCGATGAGCACCGTCCCGCTGCCGATGAACGCGCGATCACCGATCTCGGTGTGGTGCTTCTGCTTGCCATCATAGTTGGCGATGATCGTCCCCGCGCCGATGTTCGCCCGAGAACCGATGCGCACGTCTCCGAGGTAGGTCAGGTGCTTGGCCTTGGTGCCCTTGCCCACGATCGCCTTCTTCGCCTCGGTGAAGTTGCCGATCGCCGCGCCGTCCTCGAGCACGGTCCCCGGCCTCAGGTGGGTGAACGGCCCCACCTCGCAGCCCGATCCGATCCGGACTCCCCCCCGGATGACGGTGCAGGGCATGATGCGGCTGCCGATCCCGATCTCGACGCCGTAGTCGACGTAGGTGGTCGCGGGATCCTCGAAGAACACCCCCGCGGCGAGGTGGGCGAGCAGGATCCGCTCCTGGATGGCCGCCCGGGCCTCGGAGAGGTGGAAGAGGCTGTTGATGCCGATCGCCTCCTGCTCGTCCTCGAGGACCACGGTCGCCACGCTCCCTCCGTGGTCGAGGACCATCCCCGGGACGTCGGTCAGGTAGTACTCCCCCTGGGTGTTGTCGTTGGAGAGCTTCGGGAGGAGCTCGAGCAGGTCCTCCTTCGCGAAGCAGTAGACCCCCACGTTGACCTCCCGGATCGCCCGCTGCTCGGGGGTGGCGTCCTTCTCCTCCACCACGCCGAGGAACCGCTCGCCGTCGCGCACGATCCGACCGAAGCCCCGCGGGGTCGAGGGGAAGGCGGTGACCGCCGCCGCGGAGTCCGTCTTCTGGGCCTCGCACAGGGCCGTGAGGCTCTCGCGGGACAGCAGGGGCATGTCCCCGTAGAGGACCACCACCGGGCCGGGGCTCTCCCGGAGCTCGTCGAGGCAGGTGAGGACCGCGTGTCCGGTGCCGAGCTGCTCGGCCTGGGTGACGAAGCGGATCCGGTCGTCCGGCTCCGAGGAGCGGACCCAGGCCTCGACGTCCCCCCCCTCGTGTCCCACGACGACGAGGATCCGCTCGGGATCGAGCCCGCGCGCCTGGTCCAGGACGTAGCCGAGCATGGGCCGACCGCACAGGGGGTGCAGGACCTTGGGGCCGGGCGAATGCATGCGCGTCCCCTGACCCGCGGCCAGGATCACGACCGTACCGGCTGTGCCCATGGGGAGTGAGCCTCGTTGAGGATGGGAGGAAGGGGCCCGGTCGGAGCGGCCGGGGGGGGGGTGAAGGGCGGAAGTTGTAAGGGTACGGTCGAAACCTGTCAACGCGGCGCCCCTTCGGAGTGCTATGAACGGGCCTCGAGTCGTCCGAGGGGCGGAAAGGGCATCGATTCGCGGGAACCCGGCCGGGAGGGCCCGGTTCCAGGGGCAACGGGGAGCCACCCCCGCCGGGGCCTCGGATAGCATGGAGGAGCGTCCGCTACGGTCCGGAGCCCGAGCCTCCGACATACCACATGCCATGAAGAACATCTTCCCCATCATCGTTGTGGCCATACTGGCCTCGATCCTCACCGCGGCAGGCCACGAGCTCCTGCAGGGCGGAGACTCGTCCGACTCGAACGGGACCATCGTGTCCCCGGGCGACGAGAACGCCCTCGTCGGCGAGGTCGGCTCGTACTCGACCCTGGGCTCCGAGATGGTGGACGCCTCCGCGAGCGATCCGCTGCTCCAGGATCTCGCCATGCGCATCGCCGATCTCGAGAACGTGGTCGCGGCCCTCGGCAACGACCGCGGGGTCGTCATGACGAAGGAGGAGGCCGAGGAGCTGGCCAGTCCCGAGGCGCGGGAGTTCGTCCTCGACGTGCTCGCCCAGAAGGAGGAGCAGGAGCGTCTCGATCGCGAGGCCGAGCGACAGCAGCGCAACGAGGAGCGGCTCCTCCGGGAGGCGGATCGCATCGCGGAGGCCGTCGGGCTCGCCGGTGCGGACAAGGACATCCTCTTCGGAGTACTCCTCGAGGAGAGCGCCCGTCGCGAGACCATGATGGAGATGATGCGGGAGGACGGCTTCGGCGGCCGGGACGAGATGCGCGAGCAGATGCGACTCGTCAACGAATGGAAGGAGCAGGAGCTCGCGGCAAAGCTGGGCGGGAACGTCGCCACCCAGATCACCGATTGGCAGTCGGAGAACAGCCGCGGAAGGGGCAACTTCGGCGGTCGCATGGGCGGCGGTGGCGGCCGCGGCGGTGGCCGCGGGGGCGGCTGAGCCACCGACGGGAGCCCGCGTACCGAGCCCGGCTTGTCTCGCCACGCGCCGTTCCGTGACGGAACGATGGCGGAACGAGCCGGGCTCTCTATTCTCTGCGCATGGGCACTCCTGCTCGTCGTCGCCTCTCGCTCCTCGTCGGCTGGCTGGCCGACCGGCGCATCCCCACCTTCCTGCGCGCTCCGCTCTACGGCGTCTACTGCCGCGCGACGGGCGCGAATCCCGCGGAGGCCGAGCTCTCCCCGCGGGGCTACCCGAGCCTGGGGGCCTTCTTCGTCCGACGTCTCGCCGCGGGAGCTCGCGCGATCGAGCCCGATCCCGCCCGCCTGATCTCGCCCTGCGACGGCACCCTGCAGGACGTGAGCGACGTTCGCGAGGGAACGATCCTGCAGGCGAAGGGACGCCCCTACCGAATCGAGGAGCTCCTCGACGGAGCGGCGGGGATCGAGCAGCTCGAGGGGGGCCGGGCCTGGACCATCTACCTCTCACCGCGCGACTACCACCGCGTCCACGCCCCCGAGCGCGCCCGGCTCACGGAGGTGCGCTGGGTCGACGGCTCGCGCCGCTCCGTGGCGCCCGGAGTCCTGGCGCGGCGCGATCGGGTGCTCTGCACGAACGAGCGGGTCGTCCTCCGCCTGGACACGGCGCGCGGGCCCTGGTTCCTCGTCATGGTCGGCGCCCTGAACGTGGGGCGGATCCGGGTGGTCGGGATCGAGCCAGGTACCTCGCCCTCCCCGGACTCCCCGCGCGAGCTCGAGCGCGGCGAGGAGCTGGCGCGGTTCGAGATGGGCTCGACGGTGGTGCTCCTGCTCCCTCCCGGCGCGGCGCGCTCCCGTCCGGACCTCGAGCCGGGCCGGCCGGTGCGCCTGGGCGAGGCGGTTGGGAGCTTCGAGAGCCCCGACGGCGCCTGAATCCCGGTAAGCTCCCCGCCCATGACCCTCACGGATCGAGACACGGCCCTGCTCCGCCTGTCGGTGGCGATCTGCCTCGGCCGCTGGGACGTGCTGCGCGACGTGCGCCGCGGCGCGAGCGAGCCGCCGGACCGCGCCTGGCGGGAGGCGGTGCTCCAGACCCATCTCTTCACCGGCTACCCGCGCGTAGTCGAGGCCTGCCGGAGGCTCGCGGAGGTCGGGGGCCTCGGGGCGGCGGAGCCGGAGGAGACCGGGCCCGCGCCGGAGGACTTCGCGGCGGGTCGCGCCCTCTTCGAGCGGATCTACGCCGAGAACGCGCCCGCGGTTCGCGAGGAGCTCGAGACCTACCATCCCGCCCTCGCGCGCTGGATCGAGGGCCACGCCTACGGACGGGTGCTCACCCGCCCCGGGCTCTCACCGGCCCGGCGCGAGCTCCTGAGCGTCGCCTGCCTCGCCGCGCTCGGTCAGGAGCGCCAGCTCGCCTCCCACGTCCGCGGCGCGGTTCTGTGCGGCGCCGAGCCCCGCGAGATCCGCGAGGCCCTCGAGGCGGTCGAAGACCTCGTCGACCTCGCGAGCATGCCCTCCCTCCCCCGCATCCTCACGCAGTTCGCTCCCGAGTGAGGATCTCCCCCTGACGGCGGTCCGGTTCACCGCCGCGCCGTCAGGACCGCGCGGCGCAGGGAGACCTTCTCCCAGGAGCGCAGCCGGATGCGCAACGCGCCCGGGTCGGGACGCTTGAGCTGCGGGTGGGGGATCTCCCGGCCGTCCACCCGGACCACGATCTTCCCCGACCGCGGGGAGAGCCGGAAGTGGAGCTCGTGCGTCTCCCCGGGGGTGAGCAGGGAACCGGTCGGCTCCCCTTCGCCCCGGCTGATCTTGTCGAGCAGCTCCTCCAGGCTGCTCGTGGACAGCACGAGGCGCTCGCCTTGGTCCGGTCCGGGGAGGTGGGTGCCGACGAAGGCGACGTGGAAACCGGCCGCGGACACGACGAGCAACCGCGTCCGGTCCGAGGCCGGCTGGGCGACGACCAGGGTTAGCTCGATCTCGCCGCCCGACGTGTCCAGGGGCCGCCGCAGGATCAGCGTGGGCCCCACCTGCCGGCGCAGATCGTCGAGCCGGGTCACGGCGGCCCGGGGCTCCGGGCTCCAGCCCTGGTTGTCGAACGCCCAGTCGCCGCTCTCCCAGGCGCCGACCTCCTCGTCGAGGAAGTCGAACTCCATCCGAACCCGGTTCAGGGCGGGGAACTCGACGTGGGCCGGACCGAAGACGCGCTCGAAGTCCTCGATCATCGCGCTCGCCCGGCCCACGAGACCGTCGCGGACCTTGACCAGCTCGGCGTGGCGTGCCTGGACCTCGGGGAGGTCCGCGTAGTCGCCCAGTAGCTCGTCGATGCGCAGGAACACGCGGGTGGGGTCGCGCTTCTGGAGCTCGGTGTCGAAGACCTGCCCCAGCAGGCGCACCGCCTCCGCGAGGCGAGCCCCGCGTCGGTACTCGAGCTCGGCGAGGGCGTCGTTGTTGCGCACGCCCAGGTCCTCGGCGAGCCGCCCGAGGATCCCCTTCGTCGGCAGCTCGCCCCCCCCGCCGCGCAGGGCACGGTTCGCGGCCTCGAACTCCCCGTCACGGTGGCGCAGGAGCGCGACCAGGAGGCGCCCGTCGGAGTCGAGCTCATCCTCTGCCGGGAAACCAGCGAGGGTCTCGAGCTCGGCGGTGGCCAGGCTGCGGAGGTCGAGCCGCTCCGAGAGCCCCACGAGGAGGAAGCCGTCCGCGAGGGGATCGGATCCGGAGACGATCCGGCGGTCCTCGTACAGGATCCCCCGGATGCGCAGGTCGGCCGTCTGGCCGTCGAGCTCGCTCACCCGCAGCGCCGCGAGCTGCAGCAGGCCCCCGAGGCGCCGCGACTCCACGCACCGCAGCTCGACCTCCGCGACGAGCTCGTCGCGCCAGCCGGCCTCCGGGAGGCCCGCGGGACGTTCCAGGTCGCCCCCGACCGCCTCCCACAGGCGCAGCACCTCCTCGTACTCCCGATTCCTCCATCCTGGCTCGGAGAGGCGGACCGTCTCCGCGAGGGCGCGCCGCGCTTTCTGCTCGAGGAGACCGTCCTCGAGACGCAGGAGCTCGGTGCGTTGCTCCTCGAGCCGGTCCAGAGCAGCGTGCGGGAGGTCGTCGGGCATGCGCTCCCGCGTGAGCCCGCGATCGCCGAGCAGCTTCTCGAAGCCCTCCACGAGCTCGGCGGACGCGGCGAACCACGACTTCTCCTCGTCGAGCCTCTTCGCGAGGCGCTCGCCATGCGCGCTCACCTCCCGGCGCAGGTCGCGATCCAGCTCGGCCCAGGCGTCGTCGAGCTGCTGGCGGCGCAGCTCGAGGCGTCTCCGGACGGGGCCGAGCACACCCTCCCGCCGCTTCTCGCCGAGGCGAACGTCCCCGAAGTTGATCGCGGCGAGGAGCGCGGCGTCCTCGACGAGCAGCTCCTTCCGCGCTCGCTTCCAGTCCTTTACCTCGAGGAGCCGACCGACGCGCTCGAGCCGCGAATCGGTCCACTTCGCCAGCGCGGTCTCCATCTCCTCGACGAGCGCGCTCTCGAGGGAATCGGTCTCCGCGACGAGCCGGGCCCGCCAGAGGCCGAAGGGCTTCAAGCTCGGCTCGGCGGTGACGTCCGCGAGGCGGAAGCCGGTCCGGGCGAGGAGCGTTCGGCCGAGCTCGTCGCCCATGAGCCCACGGGCCCGTGCGAAGTCCCGGTCGGCGAGCGCGTCGGCGCGACGGCGGTCCACGTCCTCGCGCAGCGATCGCATCTCGTCGCGCAGGGCATCGTGCAGCGTCCTCCCGACCTCCTCCCAGCGCTCCCGGTTGTACGAGGGCAGTCCGACCTCCAGGGCCGCGTGCTCGGAGAGGTGCTGCGCGAGGAGCCCGTCATCGGCGTCCGCCCGGACGGCGAGGTCCTCGAGCGACGCGTGGGGCGTCGGCTTCGCGGCGACCGTGGAGCTTCCCTCGCCGGCGTCGGAGCGCAGGGCGCCGGTCGCCCACAGGAGCCCCGCGAGCCCGACGACGACGATCACCGCCACCACCCACCAGGTGGCGCGGGGATCGTGGCGCGTCTGCACGGGATCGAGCTGGCCGCGGCGCACCTTCGGCAGACGGCGCTCCCGGATCCGCTCGAGGTCCGCGAGCAGCTCCTCCGGAGTCTGGTAGCGGCTCTCCGGCTCCCGCGTGAGGCACTTGCGCAGGACGAGCGAGAGGCCCTTGGACAGCGAGGGCTCGAGCTCCTGGGGGTGCGGGATGCGAGCGTAGAGCACGCACGAGAGGACCTCGGCCGCGCTCTCGGCCCGGAAGGGCGGCCGACCGCACACCGCGTGGAAGAGGGTCGCCCCGAAGGACCAGAGGTCGCTCCGAACGTCGGCGCTCCGCGGATCCACCGCCTGCTCGGGGCTGATGTAGGCGGGCGTGCCGAGCGTGCCCCCCTGCTTGGTCAGGTCCTTGTCCTCGTCGTCGGCGAAGGCGAGCCCGAGGTCGGCGAGCCGGGCGCCGCTCGCGTGGTCGATCAGGATGTTGGCGGGCTTGATGTCACGGTGGACGACGCCGTGCTGCGCGAGGTGGCCGAGGGCTTCGCACAGGGGGATGAAGAGCCGCAGAGCCTCGCGCTCGCGCAGGCGTCCCTCCTCGCGGAGGCGCAGGGCGAGCGAGGGGCCATCCACGAACTCCATCGCGTACCACCACTGCCCCTTCGTCTCGCCGAAGTCGACCGCGGAGACGAGGTGGGGGTGGGCGAGCCGGGCCGTCGTGCGGGCCTCGCGCTGCAGGCGCTTGACGACGCGCTCTTTGCCGGACAGCTCGGGGTGCAGGACCTTGAGAGCCACCTCGCGGCCCACCGGCTGCTGCCGGGCGCGATAGACGACGCCGGTGGCGCCGCGCCCGAGCACGCCCTCGACCTCGTAGCCCGGGATCACGGGCCGGTCGGCGCCCTTGCTCCGGGGGGTCAGCGGCTCATCCACCATCGCCGCCACTCGTCGTCCGCCTGGCGGTGGTCCATGCCCACCGCGGCCCGGAAGGCCTGGTCGAAGTATTCCTGACGCCGGTGCCCCGAGGCGATGACTCGACGCGGGGAGTGCGGGGCGAGCTTGTGTCTCCGCAGCGCGCGGTGGAACCGCAGCAGCGTCTCGTCGCCCCGGCTCTCGAGCCACTCGACGATGGCCATCGAGGTGGCGATGTCGATCAGCTCGAGCTGGCTGAACTCGCGACGGGCCAGCCGATCGAACGGCTCGACCTGGCCGCCCTCCAGGGCCTTGGCGAACTGGGTCCGCCAGGTCCCGTCGCGGTACATCCTCCAGTCGAGCGCGACCCGGCCTCCCTTGGAGGACGTGCCGGCCCGCTCGCCGACGCCCGCGCGGCAGAACACGGCGTTGTGGCCGTGCGCGCGGAGCTCGGTGAGCGCCGCCACTCCCTCGTCGTACCACGGGGGCAGCAGCTTGCCCTCGTAGCCGAGGCGGTTGAGCATCAGGTGACCGAGGTGGTGGTAGCAGTGGCCGACGAGGTCGCGGCGGCTCCTCTTCTTCTGGGTGACCGAGGAGATGGCGATGGGATCCGTCCAAACGAATCCGAAGGACTTGCCCACCGCCTCCTGCCAGCCGCGGGGGACGTGATACGAGCGCTCCGCGATGTAGGGGATCGTCCGGAGGTAGGCGTCCTGATCGTCGAAGACGTAGAGCTCGGCGAGCCGGCCGCCGAAGAGCCTCAACCCCGGCTTCACCTTCCACGCCTCGTTGAACCACTTGCGGCCCCGCAGGATTCCCGCTCCGATCAGCTCGAGCTCCGCGACGGGGATCGTGCCGCAGATCATCGCCTCCTCGTTCAGGTAGAGCTGGAGTGGTCTCTGCGCGGCGGCGACGGCTCCCGCGGCGGCGTGGCGGCCCCGGGCCTCGGGGATCGGGTACCACTCGCTCTCGTACTCCTCGAGGCCCTGCAGGCGCATGGCCTCCTTCTTCGGCATCCATCGGCCCTCGTGGAGGACCTCGCCCTTCTCGAGGTGCGCCTTCTCCTCGGGGCTCACCCAGCGCCCCTCGAACCGGACGAAGCCCTTGGCCTTCATCTCCGCCTCGTACTCGGCGGCGATGCGGCGGTCGCGCTCCTCGGGAGTCACCCAGTCGTCCCCGTGCCGGACGAAGCCCAGCTCCTTGCGCGCGCCCGCGTGGTCGGGATCCTTCTCGATCGCGCGCCGGAACAGCTTCTCCGCGCGACGCTTGAGGCGATTCCGCTGGCACCACCGGCCGAGCTGGTAGAAGTCCTCCGCGCTCTCGCACGCCTCGAGCCGCTCCTCGTATTCCTCGTCCCGCGTCTTCTTCTCGATGATCTCCTTCACCTCGGAGCGCGGGAACTTCATCTCCCCCACCGCGGTCTCGACGACGATCTCCGTCTCGGTCTTCCTCACGACCTTGCCCTCGATCCGCCGCCCGTCCTTGAGGACGACGACGTCCGCGAGGGCGAGGGATCCCAGGAGCGCGAGGAGGATCCCGGCGGCGAGGACGGGCAACGCTCGGGGAAGGAGGCGCATCGGTATTACGTGGCTCGAGAGTCTCCGGTCTCCGGCCTGGCGGTCGCAATCCCGTACTTGTCGAGCTTGCGCTGGAGGGCGAACCGGCTGATGCCGAGGGATTTGGCGGCGCGGCTCTTGTTCCCGCCCGCGCCGGCGAGGGCGTCCTCGATGGCCCGGAGCTCGAAGCGGGCGACGGCGGCGCGGAGGTCGCCGACGACGACGGGGAGCTCGCGCTCCGGATCCGCGCCCTCGGCCGAGGCGAGGTGTTCGCGAATCCGGGGGGTGAGATGGTCCAGGCTGATCGCGTCCCCGCCGAGGAGCAGGATCCGGCGCATCTCGTTCTCGAGCTCGCGGACGTTGCCCGGCCAGTCGTAGGCGGCCAGGGCGGCGAGGACCTCGTGCGGCAGGACGGTGGTCAGACGCCCCGCCTCGCGGGCGGCGCGGGCGAGCAGCGCCTCGGCGAGCAGCGGGATGTCGTCGCGCCGCTCGCGAAGCGGGGGAAGCCGGAGGGTGAGCACGTTCACGCGGTAGAAGAGATCCTCGCGGAACTTGCTCGCCTTGACCATCCCCTCGAGGTCGCGGTGGCTCGCCACGAGGAGGCGGACGTCCACCACGATGTGCCGGTTCGATCCCAGGGGACGCATCTCGCCGTCCTGCAGCACGCGCAGGAGCTTCTTCTGCATCTCCGAGGACATGTCCCCGATCTCGTCGAGGAAGAGCGTCCCCCCGTGCGCCTGCTCGATGAGCCCCTTCTTGGCCCGGTCCGCGCCCGTGAACGCGCCCCGCGTGTGGCCGAAGAGCTCGGATTCGAGCAGGGAATCGGGCAGGGCCGCGCAGTTCTCGACGACGAACGCCTCGTCCTTGCGGGGACCGTTGAAGTGGATGGCCCGGGCGATCAGCTCCTTGCCCGTGCCCGACTCGCCCTGGATCAGGACGGGGAGCTCGGTCTCGATGATCCGGTCGAGCTCGTGGAAGACGCGGCGCATGGGATCGGAGGCGCCGACGATTGAGCCGTAGTCGTAGCGGCCCCGCTCGCGCTCGAGCTCCGCGCGCACCACGGAGAGCTCGCTGTCGCGGTCGCGGATCTTGCAGCCGAGCTGCTCGTTCAGGCTCCGGATCTGGTTGCCGGACTGCACGAGCCGCTGGTTGCGCTCCCGCAGCTCGGCGACGAACCGGGCGTTCTTGATGGCGATCGCCGCCTGGCCGGCGAGGAGCTCGGCGAGGTCGAGATCGTCCTCGGTGAACGCCCCGCGCTGCAGGCGGTTGTCGACGTAGAGCAGGCCCTCCACGGACCCGCCGCTCCCGATGGGCAGGCACATGACCGAGCGCAGGCGCAGGTCCTCCACGCTCGCCATCTCCGCGAAGCGCTCGTCCCGCCCCGCATCCACCGACAGGATGGGCCGCGCCTTCTCCACCACGCGCCGTGCGATCCCGGACGAGAGCCGGGACGAGGGCACCGCGATGTCGCTGCGGTCGAAGGCGCGGGCCACCCGCACCTTCATGCGCGTGGGGTCCGAGACCGCCGCGGGATTCTCGCTCAGGAGGAGGAAGCCGCGCTCGCCTCCGACCAGCGAGATCGCGGAGTCGACGATGAGGCGGAGCAGCGGCTCCAGCTCCGTCTCGCGCACGAGCTCGCGCGTGATGCGGGCGAACACGCGCAGGTTGTCGCGCTGGCGCAACGCCTCGCCGGTCAGGGTGTGGACCCCGACGTCCCCCAGATCGTCGTCACGGCCGAGGGCGCGGGCCACGTCCTCGTCCTCGATCACCTGGGTGTCTCCGGGAGGGGGCTCGGGCTCGGCCGCTCCGACCTCCTCCACGGTGAGCAGCGCCCCGCCGAGGGTCACGACGTCCCCCGGGGAGAGCAGCTTGCGCTGTACGCGGTTCTCGTTGACGAGCGTGCCGTTCGCCGAGCCCAGGTCGAGCAGCCACGCCCCCTCCTCGCCGACCTCGATGCGGCAGTGGTGGCGAGAGACGAGGGGATCGGAGAGCCGGATGTCGTTGTCGATCGCGCGACCGATGAGGATCGCGGGGGCGTCGAAGTCGAGCGGAGACCGGGTTCCCTCCTCGACGACGACGAGCTTCATGTGATAGGTCATGGGGCGGAAGCGAGGACCTGTGCGAATTCGCACTCCACGGAACCCTATCTCACGGCGATGTTCGGTAACCGCACACTTTGGCGACAACGAGGACCCCACTCCCGCGATGAGTCGTAAGAGCTGGTATGCAAAGGGGTTACGGTTCGAGTGCCAGCGCTCGGGCAACTGCTGCCGCAACCACGGGACCTACACCTACGTCTACCTGAGCCGCCGGGACGTGCGCGCCATCGCCGCCTTCCTCGACCTGGGCGAGGGCGATTTCCTCCGGCGCTTCTGCCGGATGGAGGAGGGCTGGATCCTGCTCCGGATGGACGAGCCCGCCTGCCCCTTCCAGGAGGCCTCGGGCGCCTGCGCGATCTACCCCGTCCGCCCGAAGCAGTGCGCCACCTGGCCCTTCTGGGAGGAGAACCTGGACGAGGAGGCGTGGAACGGACCGGTGCGCGCCTGCTGCCCCGGCGTGGGCCGGGGGCGGCGATACTCCGCGGAGGAGATCGAGCAGATCGCGCGCGAGACGGAGGAGTGGTACGACGCCGACTGACGCCGTACGGCGCTATTCGACGATCCGGTAGAGCCGGAAGAAGTCGTAGGGATTCCCGCTCACCGTGCGGATCGTCGGAGGGCTGCGGTACACGAGCTCGTAGCCGGGCACTCCCGTGAGCACCTCGGCGTCCCGGCTCAGGAAGAGCTCCGCCGCCGTTCCCGGTCGGGGATCCTCGCCCTGATGCAGCCCGCCGACGTAGGGCGAGATCTCGCCGAGCGTGTAGCGATCGAAGAGCACGTAACGGCACCGGAACCGATCGCGCACGAGCTCGCGCATGTCCTCGGGCGTGCCCTGGAAGAAGGTCTCGAGGAAGGCCTGGGCGCGACGGCGGCTGTGCTCGGTCTCGTACTTCGGCTGGAGGACGATGGGCCGGTGCGTGTGGGCGAGGATCGCGGTGGAGTTCATGAAGTCGCCCGCGATCGCCTCTCCCTCCTCGACGTTCTCGTTCACCCAGCGGACCAGGGTGGCGATCTCCTCCTGCCGTCCCGGCGGGAAGTACCACTGGTACCACATGCCGCGACCGCTCCCCATGTGCGAGACGAACGCGGAGCCCTGCAGGAGCAGCAGGAGCACCCCGAGCCCGACCGCGATCCGCTTCCGCTCGAGTCGGGAGAGCACGAGCACCCCCGCCACGGGGATCACCAGTCCGGCGAGGATCACCGTCCGCCCGACCATCCACGCCACGGGCAGGGACGCCCAGGCGAAGGCGAGGAGCACGCCCTCGCCCGCCCGCTCGCCTCGCATCCACGTCGCGACGGTGCGCGGAGCGGCCGCGGCGACGAGGAGGAGCCCCCACCCGAGCAGGATCCAACCCTGCCTCCACTGCAGGGTGGCGAAGGGCCCCTGCCAGAGCAGCCGTGCGTCGAACGACATCTCCGTCGGGTCCTCGGGGAGGGTCCCCAGGTGGAGGAGCTTGGCAGTGAGCACGTCCCGCACGTGGTCGTACGCGGTCCCTCCCCCGACCCACCGCGAGAGCGCGAAGAGGCCCGCGGCGACGAGCACGCCGGCGGCGAGCGCGCCGAGGCGCCCCGCGCCCGGCCGACCGCGGAGGAGAGCGGCCACCAGCATGGCCGCGGCAAAGAGCATGGGCCACGAGGTGAGCAGACCCGCCTGGCTCGTCGCGGGGACGAGCACGGCCGCGGCCACGGGAGCGACGAGGACCGTCCAGGCCCCCGGAGCCCGGAACGGCCCGTGGCCGTCGCGCAGGAACCAGAGGAAGACGCAGCCCGCCTCGATGCCGACGAAGAAGGCCATCGCGTGCCACGTGGCCAGGGCGGCGGCGAGCGGCACCCCCGCGAGCAGGTACGCACGGGCCGTGCCGACCCTCGCCGCCCGCGCGAGGAGCCACAGGTGGATCGCGAAGAGCGGAAACGAGAGGTCCTCGCGGATCAGGATGAACCCGATCGTGCGGTAGTTGGCGGGCAGGAGACAGAACACCGCCAGGGCGAGGAACGCCCAGCCCCTCGAGCCCGTCAGCTCTCTCGCGAGCCCGAAGACCCCCACCGCCGCGAGGCTGGCCAGCAGCGACATGAGCACCACGCAGAACGTGTGCAGCGGCATTTCCCCGCCGAAGGCCAGGTACGCCCACGCCGCCAGGAACTCCTGGCCCACGGTGAACTCCGCGGGCAGGTCGGTGAGCTCGGGGTGCTGCACCCGGGGGTCCGCCCGGAAGTCGTCGGGAGGCAGCCCTCCCGCGTCGACGATCCGCTCGGTGACGTAGTAGAGGAGCCCGGGATCGCTCTTGAGCATCCCCTCGACGCGTTCCGTGTCGAAGTTCGGGTCGTCGAAGGCGACGTCGATCCGGACGAAGGTCGAGAACGCGACCGCCGCCAGCACGGCGAGCACCGTGGCGATCGTGCGCCCTGTCCCGCTCGACTCTCCCGCCGCGTTCACGGCTTCCAGGATAACTCGCGGTTGGGCCGACTGGGCGGCTCAACCCACTGCCGCTGCAACGGACGGACTGCGTCCGCCGCTGAGCGGCAGATCACTTCAGCTTCTCCCAGAACTCCGCGGGCATGTCGTGGGCGATCTTGAGGGCTCCGTTGGACCCGCCGTAGATCGGCTCCTCGATCCGGATCACCCGGCCTCCGCCGAGGATCTCGTGCATCTCGCGCTCGATGGCCGTGTCGAGGCCCTTGCACTGGCTGCCGCCGCCGGCGAGCAGGACGCGGCTCTTCAGGCGCTCCTGGAACTCGGGGTCGAAGGTGGCGATCAGCTCGCCGAGCCCCCTCACGATGGCGGGGACGATGCTCCGGCAGGCCGTCCGCAGCGCCTCCGTGATGTCGAACTCGGTGGGCTTGCCCTTCACGGGGAGGTTGACGATGCAGCGCTCCATCTCCTCGGCGACGGAGGCATAGCGCTCCTTGATCTCCTTGATCATCTGCACCGTGAACTGGGCCTCGGGGTGCTTCTCGTGGATGAGGTCGCTGAGGTTCTGGTCGACGTAGTCTCCCGCGGGGTGCAGCGTGATCTGGTCGGTCTCCTCGGGCATCGTGCCGTGCATCCGGCACAGGTCGACGGTGCCCGCGCCGATGTCGATGACGAGGACGTCGTCGAGCATGTCGAGGCCGTAGGCGACGGCGAAGGGCTCGGAGCAGAGCATGACCGAGTCCACGGACTCGCGCGCGGCCTCGATGATCGCTTCCTTGTTGTTGATCGAGGCCTGGGCGGGCGCGCCGATCACGCCGTACACCAGCTCGTCCTTGCGCGGCTGGGCGATGCGGATGATCTCGCCGATCAGGTCCTTGGCCGCGCGGAGGTTCGCGGCCGCATCCTCGTTCTTCTTGTCGCTGTGCTTGAGCACGCCGTGCTCGAGGGGGCGATAGAAGTTCACCGACAGCCGGTGCTTCGCCGCATCCTCGCCGAACAGGACGTCCTTCTTGAGCAGCTTCTGGCTCACCACGTCCTTCGGGTACCCGACGTAGGAGGAGATCGTCTCCCGCACGCCGTTGCTGGCGGAGACCGAGGTGCGGGAGGTGCCCAGGTCGATGCCCATGTAGAGGACGCCGTGGTCCTTCTCGGCGGACTCTTCCTTTTCCTTGTTCTTCTTCGCGGTCATTTCGTCGTCCTTCTCCATCGGGATTGTCCGAGAGCGGGGCTCAGGATGGCCGAACCTGGAATTCGGTCAAGACTCCCCCCGGATCTTCTTCCTGAGCTCCACGTTGGCCTCGAAGAGGATGGTGAGAACCTCCTTCTTGCGGTCGAAGTCCTCCTCGTCCTCGGAGAGGCCCTGAACGGATCTGTAGACCGAGGCGATCCCGCTGTCCACCCCCTTGAGCGCCGCGACCCGGTGCAATTCCTCCTCGGTGGTGTCGAGGAGCTCCTTGAGCTTGTTGACCCGCCGCTCCAGCACGTCGACCTGCACCGCGCGCTCCTCCACCTTCTCGGCCACGGCGTGATCGCGGGCGAGCTGAACGCTCTCCTGCGCGAAGAGGACGACGTCCTCCTCGAGCCTCTTCAGCTCCTCGGACCGATCGGGCACGGCCCGGAAGAGCTCGCGGATGCGGTCTCCAACCGACCGCGTCGGCAGGTCCTCGATGACGGGGATCGGCGCGGCGATGGAGACGCGCTCCTCCCGGAGCATGCGCGCTTCGGCCTCGAGCTCCGCCCGCAGCTCCTCGATCATGTCGGCCGCGGCCTCGCGTCGCATGTAGCGATCTCCCCCGCACTCCGCGGCGAAGCGGAGCCCCTCCTCCGCCGATTCGACGAACTTGTCGAAGTCGACCTCCCGCGCCGGGGTGACCGAGGCGAGACCCGCGGAGAGCGTGATGCGCAGGGTGCGCCCGTCGCTCTCGAAGGACAGCTCCCGGCATCCGCGGAGCAGGCGCCCCGCGATCGCCGCCGCGGCCCGGTCCTCGGCGTGGGGGAACAGGGCCATCAGCCGGTCGTTGTACATGCAGCCGAGGAAGTCGCTCGCCCGCGTGATCGAGCGCAGCTGGGCGACGACGGCCTGCAGGATCTCCTCGCGGGACTCGAAGCCGTACAGATCGTGGAGGTACTCGAGCCGGTCCACCTCCACCAGCATGAGCGAGATCGGGTACTCGTAGCGCAGGGAGCGCTGGTACTCGATGCGCATCAGCCTCTGGATCTCCTCCGGGCTGAACAGCCCCTGGTCGGAGTCGCTGAAGTTGGCTGTCGGGTGACCGGTGGGCATCGGTGGGCGCTCGGGAGGGGGCGCGGCAGGATACGCTCTGGCGCCGCCCGTTTCCCACCCGGAGCGGGACGCGCGCGTCTGGTCTGTCGACCGGGGCGGGGGAATCCCTTGAGCAACGGGGAGGACGCCCGGCTCGGGGGTCCCGGAGGCAATTGACGTACCCGGTACGGGTCAGCCCTGTACCCCGGGGGGGGCGTCGTGGTATCCCTCCCGCCCCGCGCGCCGGCGCGGACCGACCCATTTGAAGCCCAGATCCTCCCGGAGAAGCCTCATGCGCATCCGCAACTTCGCCCTCCTCCTGGTTCCCCTGCTCCTCGGAGCGGCCGCGGTTCCCGCCATCCGCGCGATGGCCCCGCAGGACTACGAGACCATCCCGCCCGATCCGGCCGAGACCCTCGCCCTGCTCTCGAGCCAGAAGATCACCATCCTCGACGCGATCAAGCTCGCGGAGGTGGAGGTGGAGGTCGGCAAGGCCGGTCGCGTCACCTTCGTCGAGCGGGAGACGCCGCGCTTCACGGTGAGCGTCATGACTCCGAAGGCGCTCGAGGTGGTCGTGATCGACGCCGCGACCGGCAAGGTCCTCTCGAGAGCGACGCAGGCGCGCTTCCCGGGAGATCCGGTCGAGGGGAAGTGGACGGAGACGCCCTCCGGCCTCAAGTACTACGACATCCGCGAGGGCACGGGCGAGAAGCCCGCCGGTCCGAGCACGGAGGTCAAGGTCCACTACACCGGCTGGCTGACCACGGGGAAGAAGTTCGACAGCTCCGTGGACCGCGGCGAGCCCGCCACCTTCCGCCTCAACCAGGTGATCCCGGGCTGGACGGAGGGCGTCGGCTCGATGAAGGTCGGAGGCAAGCGGAAGCTCGTCATCCCCTTCTCGCTCGGCTACGGCGAGCGGGGGCGGGGTGGGATCCCTCCCCGGGCCACCCTGATCTTCGACGTCGAGCTGATCGAGATCCCGCGGTAGCGCGGGCTACCGACCGCGGAACTCGGGCTTGCGCTTCTCCGCGAAGGCGGCGAGGGCCTCGAGGCGGTCCTCGGTGGGCAGGACCCCCTCGTAACAGCGCGTCTCGTGCTCGAGCGCCTCGGCGAGGGGGAGCTCGAACCCTCCGTCGACGGCGGCCTTGGCCGCGCGCACGGCCACGGGTCCGTTGGCGGCGATCGCCCCCGCGAGCTCGAGCGCGGCCTCGTGCAGCTTCCCCGGCGGGGCGAGGCGGTCGACGAGCCCGATCCGCAGCGCCTCCTCGGCGGCCACGCGCCGCGCGGTCAGGATCAGGTCCTTGGCCCGCGCCCGCCCGACGAGTCGGGGCAGCCGCTGCGTGCCCCCCGCCCCGGGGATGATCGCGAGCGAGGTCTCCGTCAACCCGAGCGTCGCGTGGGCCGCGGCCACGCGCAGGTCGCAGGCGAGGGCGAGCTCCGTCCCGCCGCCGAACGCGAAGCCGTTGATCGCCGCGATCGTGGGCTGGGGCATTGCGGCCACGTCCCCGCACAGGGCCTTGATCTGCCCCACGTGCGCGCGGGCGCGGTCCTCGGACATCTCCTTGCGCTCCTTGAGGTCCGCGCCGGTGCAGAAGGACCGCTCGCCCCGGCCCGTGATCAGGAGGCAGCGGATCGTGAGGTCCGCGGCGAGCGCCTCGAGCAGGGTGCGGAACCGCCGCAGGGTGGGGAACGAGAGGCAGTTCATGACCTCCTCCCGCTCGATGGTGATCCACACGAGGTCGCCCGCGCGCTCGACGGTGACGAGCTCGGGCCGGTCGGGGACGTCGGGGGGGAAGCTGTCGAGTACGGCGCTCATCGGGGGGAACCTCCTCCGGCATCGTAGCGATAGAGATCGAGCGCGGCCCGTGCGAGCCGCTCGGGCTCGACCCGCTTCATGCACCGCAGCCAGTCCTCGCCCCGCTCCGGACAGCGCTCGAGGTGGCAGGGGCCGCAGGGGACCTCGACGCGGACGAGGCGCGTGGTCTCGAGGTGGTCGGCCGTGTGGCGGGGGTCCGTGGGGCCGGCCACGCAGGCCACGGGGGCTCCCACGGCCTCGGCCACGTGGCGGGGGCCGCTGTCGGCGGTCAGGACCACGCCGGCGAGCGAGCACAGGGCGGCGAGCTCCCGCAGGGTCGCCGGCGGATCGAGCAGCGCCAGGTGGGTCGTGTCGCGGAGGCCCGAGGCCACCGCCCTCACCGCCTCCCGCTCTCCCGGGCCGCCGACGAGGAGCACGGGGAGCCCGGCGTCCCGGGCGAGGCTCTCCAGGGCGCGCCCCCAGAGCTCGGCCGGGTACCCCTTGGCGGATTCCGGGCGGGATCCGACGTTCGCGAGGGCGAAGGGCGCCCCGAGATCCCACCCCGCGTCGGCGAGGCGCGCGCGCACGCGATCGAGGAGCTCGGGCCGCACGGCGAGCCCCGGCCGCGTGTCCCCCACCGAGACCCCCAGCAGCCCCAGCAGCTCGATGCAGGACGCCCCGAAGGGCCGGGGCAGGTACCGGCGGCCCCGGCCGCTCGTGCCGACCCCCAGCGGCAGGCCCCCGCGCTCGAGGGCGGGCCGCATCGTGGTCGTGAGCAGCCAGCCCCGTCCGTCGCGCGCCCAGCCGACGCGTCGCGGGATCCGCGCCCGCACCGCGGCCCAGGCGGTGCGGAAGGAGCCGGTCAGGAGCAGCGCCACGTCGTGCCCGCGCCACGCCTCCGCGCTCGCGTCCCGACGATCCGCGAGCGGGATCCGCCGCGCCCCCTCGAAGGCGTCCTCGAAGATCGTCAGCAGGTGGGCGGGAGCGGCGAGCGACAGCCGCTCGGCCGCCCCGTCCGCCGCGTACCGCAGGTACAGGGCCCGCACCGCCGGCTCAGCCATGACGAGGTCTCCGAGCCAGTTGGGCAGGCGCACGAGCAGCCGCTCGTCCGTGCGCAGGGGGGGTCCCATCCTCAGCACGGCCGATCCTCCTTGGCCAGGAGCCGCTCGGCGGCCGCGACGACGCGCGCGGGCTCGAGGTCCCGCATGCAGGCGTGGTGCTCGAGGGGGCACACATGCCGCGCGCAGGGCGAGCAGTCGAGGTCCTCGAGCCGCACGACCTCGCAGCGCTCGAGCGAGCTCGCGGTGAGCTGGGGGTAATTGGGCCCCATCACCGTCACGCAGGGCACGCCGAAGGCCGCGGCGTACCAGCGCGGACCCGAGTCCCCGACGAGCACGAGCCGCGCTCCCTCGACGTGGGCCTTGAGGGACGCGAGGTCGCGGGGCAGCGCGGCCAGGCTCGTCGCGGAGTGGCGGCAGGCGGCGCGCACCGCCTCGATCTGTTCCTCCTCGCCGGGCCCCCCGGTGATCACCCCGCGCCAGCCCCGTCGCTCGTGGAGCGCGTCGAGGGCGGCGGCGAAGTGCTCGGGCGGCCACAGCTTCGCGGCGCCGAAGGCCGCGGCGGGCGCGCAGAGGACGTAGGGCTCTCCCGGGTCGAGCCCGGCCTCCGCGAGGACCGCGCGGGCCGCGGCCCGGACCTCGTCCCCGAGGTGGAGACGCGGGCGCAGGGAGGGGACGAGGATCCCGAGCAGCCCCGCCACGTCGCGGTGCAGGTGCGCGGTGGGGATGGGGGCGCGGCGCCCGAGGCGGCTCGGGGGCACGACCCGGTGCGTCAGGAGCAGCCCCCGACGATTGAGCGCCGCTCCCGCGCGGAGGGGGATCCCCGCCCGCCAGGCGCGCCAGGCCGCGCCGAGGGAGTTCGTGAGGAGCAGGATCGCGTCGGCTTTCGTCCCGCGCAGGCGGGCGGTCTCCTCGTCCTTGCTCGCCAGGGCGAGGACCGAATCGGCGCCAGGGCCCTCGGCGAGCACGTCGACGAGATGCCGCCTCACCGCGATCGTGACCCGGCCGAAGCGGGGATCGGCGAGGGCGGCCTCCAGGACCGGGGTGGCCATGACGAGGTCCCCCACCCAGTTCGGGGCGCGCACGACGAGGTGCTCGATCTGCGAGGCGGCCGGCTCCCTCATCGGCTCCCTCCCGGATCCACGTGCCGCGGGGCGTGGGCGGCGAGGCGTCGTTCCTTGCCGAGCACGGCCCGGGCCCACCGGCGGCGGGCGGCCGTGCCTTCGAGTCCCCGCCCCGCGAGCCAGTCGCGCAGGAACCGCATCCGCGCGGGGCGATCGATCGTCGGCGGAGCCGAGTGGAGCAGGGCGGCGAGGTCCTTCACGAACCAGCGCTCGCGCGGCTCGTCTTCCTTGCGGGCGCGTCCCACGTCGAGCAGGACGAGCGCGCCGTCGTCGTCCCGCGCCACGAAGTGCTGGAGGTAGAGGTCGCGGTGGTACCACCCCGCGTCGTGCAGGTTCGCCACCAGGCGCGCGAGCTCATCGAGTCGCGTCCGGACCTGGTCGGCCGTGGTCGCGGCGAGCTCGTCCCGCAGCGTCCGCGCGTGGGGCACGTGTTCCATGACCACCGCGCTGCGGCGTCCCCGCCCGCCGAGGGAGGGGTGCTTCGTCGCCTCGCGCTCCTCGACCCAGGCCAGGGCGCGGGGCGCGGGCAATCCGTCATCGCGGAGCATGAGCAGGTTCTCTGCCTCCCGTCGTCCCGGCGAGCGCGGCGCGTCGTCGCGCAAGAGCTCGTACCACCAGTCCCGCGCCTCGCCCCCCGAGGTCCGCTTGACGACGAGCTCCTCGCGCCCGGGCCAGCCGAAGGTCTCTCGCCCCGGCATCCTCCGCATCCACATGTCCGGCTCGAGCTCGAACAGCGTGTCGAGGAGCGCTCGCGGATCCTCTCCGCTCCCCGTCCCCGGGTCGAAGTCCTCCGCCGTCCACCCCCGGACGCCCCGCGCCTCGCGCAGCCGACTCCCGCGGTCCCGGCTCTCCGCCGCCGTGCTCATCGCCTCAGATCGAACCCCCCCCACGGGGGCGGGTCAACCGCAGAGTCGCGAGGGCCAAGGAGTAGGGACGGATTCAATGCGTGGCGCCCCCGATTTGGCCCCCGGAGTCGATTCTCTTCGAGGGGGGGACGTTCGTCGTCGGAGGCCTCCGGTCGGTGGGCCATGCACGGAGCTTTCCGGGCCGAATCGTTGTGCGCGGGGTGGACGACGCGCGTGCGCCGGAGGTCACAGAACGGTCGGCCACGCACGGAGCTCCCCGTACGTGGGACGACGCGCCGTTGCAGCTCCCCGTACGTCGGATCATGAAGGGGACGGTGGACTTCGCCCGAGCGCAAGAGCTCCCCACGCGGTCGGAGAACCCATTGCGTAATCGTCGGCCTCAGTAGAACCACCAAGTCCATCTCCGTCAGGAGATGGACCAGAAACGAAATGGGACCCACTGCGATGTCTCATGCCGTGTGGGGGACGACGCTGGCGCCGCAGGCGCCGTGTCCGGTATATCGCCCGTGGGCGTCACGGACGCTTCGAGGCCAGTCGTGATTCGACCGAGTCTCCTGAACAGAGGTCGAATCACCAGGTCGGGTCACGATTGGCCGTGATGCGTCCACGATGCACACGGACGATACATTGGACACGGCGCCTTCGGCGCCAGCGTCATCCCACCACGGCATGAGACATTGCGA
>CAYRXS010000035.1:2396-36611 GCA_964428225.1 uncultured Planctomycetaceae bacterium | reverse complement strand
GCACCTACACCCAGAGCCACAAGGACTACGTCATCGAGATCATCCGTCGCGTGTTCGCGCGACGCGACGAGATTCGCGGCGTGGAGGTCGCCTGGGCCCCGAAGGTCCTCCGCCACTTCAGCGCCCACTTCCGGCGCGTGAAGGCGTCGAAGGTGACGCCGGCCACCTGATTCGAGACGTCGAGCGCGAGACCCCGGATCACACGGTCCGGATCTTCATGGAGAGGACCTGGCCGGTCTCCGCGTGGACCTTGACGATCTTGTAGATCGGCGCGCTCTGGTGGCCCGTCATCGCCTCGATGGGGGACTTCGCATAGCTGCGCTGGAAGCTGACCGTCACGAACCAGTGGTCTCCGTCCGGTGAGATCTCGACTTCCTCGAGCGTCAGGTTCGGTATCTCCTCGGGCGGGAACAGCTCCCGGACGTACTCGAACGTGATCCGTACGGCGTCCTTGACGTCGATCATGCTTCTACCCTCGCTGGTCGAGAGCCGGTGAGCTCCCTCAGGTGTCTTCGCATCGTAGGAGGCTATGATTGCGGGGCCAAGGATTCCTCACGGTGGGCCTCAAAGCTCGAGCTTCTTGTCCTTCAACGCCTTCTCGAGCGTCTTCGCCTTCGTGTCGAGGAACACCCCGACTCCCTCGTCGACGTCGAGCACGTTGTCCTCTCTCCCTTCCCCGGAGTAGCGGTCCTTGCCGCCCCCCAGGTCGATCAGCACTCCGATCGAGGGCTTGTCGTGGTACTCGGAGCCGCCCGTATCGCCCAGGCTCTGGGTCTTGGCCTCGTAGAGATCCTTGCCGCCCCCGTCGACGAAGACCGCGATGCCCGTCTGGGCTGCTCCCCCGCATCCCAGACCGCCGACGCGGTACTCGTCGTCGCCCTCGTCGTCCAGAAAGAAGCCGACGCCTTCGTCCCAGGCCATGCCGGTGTGGGCGACCGAACGGCACGTGTACTTGTCATCTCCCCCCGCGTCCCAGCGCAGGGCGACGCCCTGGTGTACTCCGAAGCCCTGGGAGTAGCGTGAGCCGAAGTTCTCGTCGTCGCCCCCGCCGTCGTACATCAAAGCGAACGAGAAGTAGTACGCACCCCCCTGGCTGAAGTTGCCCGACTGGTAGCGGTCCTTCCCTTCCCCCAGGTCGATCAGGGCGGCGATACCCCCCGCGACCTCGGAGCGCAGGCCCGTGCAGTAGCCCTGGGAGGCGCCGTGGTAGCAGTCGGGGCCCGAGTTCCCGTAGACGTCCGGCCAGACCAGGTCCGCGAGGTAGGAATCGTCGCCGTCGCCGTCGACGAGCGCCGAGAAGCCGTATCCGATTCCGCCGCCCTGAGCGACGGCCCACGCCTCGTACGTATCGTCGCCCTCGTGGTCGTAGAGGAGCCCGACTCCGCAGAGCCCGTGCCCCTGGCCGTAGTCGTGCATCGTGTACACGTCGTCTCCACGCAGGTCGGCGAGCAGGGCGAAGCCGAACACGCCCGCGCCCTGGCCCAGGCGCTTGGAGGAGTAGGTGTCGTTCCCTCCGGCATCCAGAAGGATCGCCACCCCGCCGACGGCGTAGGCGGGACCGGGGGAATCGGTCTCGTAGGTGTCCTTCCCCTTGAGATCGAGGACGATGCCGACGAGCTGCTCGGGATCGTCGACCACCGCCGCCCGGGAGTACTGGTCGTTCCCGCCGAGATCGATGATCAGGGCGGCGGCGTCCTCGTACTTGCTCTTGCGCGGTCCGCCCAGGACGACACGCTCTCCCGGCGTCTCTCCGACCACGGCTCGGATATCGCCCCCGAAGCCCTCCGGAGCCGACGTCTTCTCGCAGTCCTTCAGCCGCGCGGCGAGGCTCGCGCGGAACTCCTCCGCGCAAAGCCGCAGAAGCGCGGAGGCGATGCTCAGGTTGCGCGCGCGATCCACGGCGTCGCGCATGATGACCCGCCCCTTGAAGGCCCCGTAGAGCTCCGACTGCAACAGGGTCGCCTGCTCGTCCTTGCGGTTGTCCGGCATGTGCGAGCGGTACCAGGCCTCGCAGAAGTCGACGTGGCGCTCGAACAGCAGCGCCTTCGCCTCGTCGTCCATGCCGTCGAGGGTCTCGGTGAGCAGCACCCCGGCGAGGCCCACGTACCGGCTCAGGGCCTCGAGCAGGTCGAGGCCGGTGAGCTCGTCGTCCTGCAGCTCCTCCCAGAGGGAATGCAGCTCGGCCAGGCCCGGATCCTCCGCGTCGGCCGAGGGCTCCTCGTAGTCCTCCCGGTCGAGCCAGGCGGCGATGCCGGGCGCCAGGGACGAGAGCGGGGCCGGCGACCGACCGAGAATCGGAGAGGCGAGGAGGTCGCGAAGCTCCGCGGCGCGGCCGGGAGCCTTCCAGGGCTCCTTCAGGCTCTCGTCCACGCGCGAGGGACGGCCGACCACCGTGCTCCGCTGGCCGGGTACACCCGCGAGGTGGTCCAGGACCGTCTGCATCTGCTCTCGCGCGCCGCCGACCTCGACGGCCCGCTCGACGATCCGCCAGAGCGTGGGAACGGACTCCTCGTCCTCCGGGGGTCGAGCGGCGAAGGAGAAGAACGCGAACAATCCGATCAGTGCGAAGCGCTGCATCGCGCGCGAAGATACTCCGACCCCGGCGCCGCGGCTACCGGCGACCGTACTTCGGCCGGGGGATGACCGGCAGCAGCACGTGGGACGGGTGCTCGTCGTCGTGGTAGATGATCTGGTGGGCGGTGACGAACTCCGTCTCGGTCTCGTTGTGGCCGCCCGTGTTCAGGTTGCGGGAGAACACCGGGAAGAGGGCCGAGGACACGACGACGATGAGCTGCTCTCCCTCGTCGATGCGCATCCCGGTCTGCCAGAGGTCGATGTGGTACTCGTAGATCTCATCGGGCTCGAGCAGCTTCGGCTCCGAGAAGGACTCGCGATAGCGCGCCCGGATCAGCCCCCGGCCGAGGTAGGCGGGATTGCCGTCCTTGCGCCGCTTGGCAAACCTCACGAACCAGTCGGTGTCCTTTGCGGACGAGGAGGCATGGAGCACGACGGACACCGGCCCGGCGATGGTCAGGGGCTCGGTCGCGGGAGGGGTCGTGTAGACGAGGAGATCTTTCCGGCCCTCCGGATTCGCCGGCGTGGGATCGCCGGGATCGTAAGCGTACTCGTCGGGCGTCGCCGCCTCGCCGGTGGGCACCTCCGTCGTCAGGATTCCCCCGTCCCCTTCCCCGCCGGAGAGGTAGTACGGCGTCATGACCGTCCCCTCGAGGGGATAGGTTTCGCCCTCGAGCCAGTCGTTCGTTCCCATCACGAAGAGCGAAACGGCCGGCTCCTCGTCGATGCCGTTCTCGATGCCCTTCAGCCACCGATCCATCCAGCGCAGATAGCTCGTCTGCAGATCGATGATCGCCTTGGGCCCGAAGTCGATGCCGTGGGGTCCGGAGCGAGTATCCGTGTCCCGGTGCCCCCAGGGGCCGAGGACGAGCTTCTGGTTCTCGTAGCCGTTCCCGGCCAGGCCCAGGTAGTTCAGCTTCGATCCGATCCCGTCCCCGTCGAACCAGCCCGACTGGTGATAGACCGGGATGTCGAGGCCCTTCATGGCCTCGATGAAGTCGAGCTTCCTCCAGTAGTCGTCCAGGCTCGAGTGCGCGAGCCACTCGCGCCAGTAGGGAACCTCGCGGCCGAGGAACGCCTTGTCGAGATCGATCACGGGCAGGCTCTCGATCTTGTCGTCCTCCAGGACGCCGAGCGCGCCCTCGAACGAGAGTCCCGACAGGTCCGCCGTCGCCTCGTTCTCCACGATCATCGTCCAGGTCAGCGCGCCCGCGAGGAAGAACCCGCCCGCCTCGTAGGGGAAGTTGAAGTACGGCTCGGGCGGGGCGACGTTCGGGATCATGGTGACGAGGTGCGGGGGCTTCCGACTCGCCGCGAAGAACTGGACCCAGCCCAGGTAGGACGCGCCGATCATGCCGACCTTGCCGTTCGACCATTCCCGCTCGGCGAGCCATTCGATCGCGTCGAAACCGTCGTCGGCCTCGTGGCGGAACGGCTTCCACTCGCCGGGCGAGGCGAATCGTCCGCGCACGTCCTGGATGGCGAACACGTACCCGCGCCTCCCGTAGAAGCGGGCCTGAAGATCCCCCATCTCCTTCTTATAGGGCGTCCGCACGAGGATGACCGGGAACTCGCCCTCGGCGTCGGGGCGGTAGACGTCGGTCGCCAGCTCGATCCCGTCCCGCATGGGAACGCCGACGTTCTTCTCCAGGACGACCTCGTATTCGGCCTTCGAGAGCAGGGCGTCGGCCTTCTTCGCGACGGCGAGCGTGTCGTAGCCTTCGCGGGTGAAGACGCCGTGCTGCTCGGGGTACTCGGCGTAGCAAACGCGGCCCGCCTCGTCGACGACCACGCGGATGCTGTACACCCCCGGCAGGTTGTAGAGGTACCGGCGGAACACCTGGTGCTTGTCGTCGACGAAGCGCTCGAAGGTCTCGAGGTACTCGAGCGTGCCGTCGAGGAGCAGGCCGGGCAGGAAGAGGGTGGGTAGCGACTGCACCCCGCCCGCATCGTGGTCGTAGGCCGCGATGGCCTGGCTCATGAGGGCGGGGCTCATGTCCTCCATGAGCACCGTGCCCGGCTTCAGCTCCAGGGAGTCCTTCTTGCCGGCGTGCTCCACCTCGACCTTCGCGCCGGTCCGTGTGAAGCGAACGGGCCCGCGGAGCGACTGCATCTCGATCGTCGTCCAGTGGCCCTCCTCGTCCACCTCGACCTTCACCGACGACTCCAACCGCTGCCCCATCATCACGATGAGGGCCTCGTTCTCGAAGGTGCCGTCGCCCTTCCAGACCGACGTCGAGGTGCCGATCTCCTCCTCGTTGTTGTAGTAGGTGAACGTGCCGCGGTCCTCGACGACCCGCATCGATCGGACGGCATCGTCCTGGGCGGCGGGGGCCGAGGCGAGCAGGACCGTGGCGAGACCGACGGCGAGGGCGGATCCACAGAGGACGGGAGTGCAGCGCTCTTGGTGGCTCATCGGAAAGCTCCGGCGGGGTGGGGAGAGAGGCGCGACCCGGAATGGGCCACCGGGTTCGACAGGGAATAGCGTGGCTACGTGGGCGTCGGATCCGGATTCGCCGCGATTACAGCTTGATTACTGCATCGGGGCGAGCACTCCACGTCGATTCTCCTCGCGAGCGGAGACCTCGCCGGGCCGTCGTGCGAACCTCGTCGGCCGTTTCGTTCCGCGCGGCTTGCGCCACTCGCTTTCGGTGACTTCGCGAGGACTCACCTCACGCCGGAGGAACGAGGCGACGGTCACCGATGGCGCTCCTCGAGACCGCACGAAACAGGTGCGGTTTGACCGACCTGTCCGGAACCTCTCGTCAAGCGGGAAACCGCGTTTTTGAGCGCGCTACGCGCTCTCGAAGGGGTTGCCCGCCATGGATCACGAGCACCGTATCTGGTATAAATTGCTTTGTATGACTACCTCGTTCGAAATCCGTGTGCACGGCCGCGGGGGGCAGGGTGGAGTCACCTGTGCGAAGATCCTCGCGTCCGTTTACGCTCGGCTCGGGCAAAGTGTGCAGACCTTCGGGGACTACGCCGGGGAGCGCTCCGGCGCGCCCGTCAGGGCGTACACGCGCATCAGCGACGGGCCGATCACCAACCGAAACAAGGTGTACTTCCCGGACCAGCTCCTCGTGCTGGACCACAGCCTGCTCGGGGAGGACACGCTGGACGGGCTCAAGCCGGGGGGCACGCTGCTCCTGAATTCGTCGGAGCCGATGGAGAGCTTCGGGGAACGGTACGAGCAATGCCGACTCGCCCTCGTCGATGCCACCGAGATCGCCCGCCGGCACGGGATCGGCACGCGTTCCCTGGTCATCGTGAACACGACGATCGCCGGGGCCTACGCGAAGCTCTACGGCATCTCCCTGGAGACCCTCGAGGAGACCTACCGCGTCCTGGGACTGCTCAACAACTTCGACGCGGCCAAGGAAGCCTACGAGGTGGTCCAGGTACGGCCCGCGAAGGACGTGCCGGAGACGGTCGAGGACGGGAAGCCGGCGCTCTTCAACACCACGCCCGTCGATCCGCTCCAGGAGCACCTCGAGAGCCCTCCCACGGGGCTCCGGACGGGCTCGTGGAGCTCGCAGCGGCCGGAGTACGTCGAGAAGCTCGCGCCCTGCAACGCCTTCTGCCCGGCGGGCAACGACGTGGTCCGCTTCGTGCAGACCCTCTCCCAGGGGCTCGGCGAGGAGACCGCCTCCGAGATCCTCGGACGCACGACCCCGCTGGCTGCGGTCTGCGGGCGTGTCTGCCCCGCTCCGTGCATGGAGGGCTGCAACCGCGCCGAGTACGACGGCTCCGTGCACATCCGCGGGCTCGAGCGGTGGATCGCCGACCACGCGCCGGTGGCCGTGAAGAAGGTCGACAAGAAGCCGAACCCCCACCGGATCGCCATCGTCGGCGGAGGTCCCGCGGGGCTCGCCGCGGCCTACGAGGTAGCCAAGGCCGGCCACGAGGCCGTCATCTTCGAGGGCGAGAAGGAGCTCGGCGGCGTGCTGCGCACCGGCATCCCCGTCTACCGGCTCGATCGCGAGGCGCTCGACCGCGAGATCGGCGACATCCTCGCCCTCGGCGTCGAGGCCCGCTGCGGCGAGTTCCTCGACAAGGAACGCCTCGCCGCTCTCCACCAGGAATACGACGCGCTGCTGTTCGCCACCGGGCTGCAATGGCTGCGCGGTCTGAAGGTGCCCGGCGCCGAGCTCGACAACATCGAGCAGGGCATTCACTTCCTCTACCGGCTCAACATGGAGGCGGTCGAGCAGATGTCCGGTCACGTCGTCGTTCTCGGCGGCGGCAACACGGCGATGGACTGCGCTCGCAGCGCCCTCCGGACCGGCGCGGACCGGGTCACCGTCGCGTACCGCCGGACGTACAAGGAGATGCCCGCCATCCGCGAGGAGATCGAGGAGGCGCAGCACGAGGGCATCGCCTTCGAGATGCAGCGCCAGCCGATCGGCTTCCACGGGAATGGGAAGGTGGGGGAGATCGAGCTCGCCGAGGTCGAGATGGGCGAGCCCGACGAGTCGGGCCGCCGCCGCCCCGTCGTCACCGACCGCACGTCGCGGTTCGAGTGCGATCACGTGCTGCTGGCCCTCGGCCAGGGCGCGGACCTCGACCTGCTCCCCGACGGCTGGGAGCTGCGCGACGGACGCATGTTCCAGGGCGACGAGCCGCTCCTCGTCTTCGGAGCCGGCGACGTCGCGACCGGCGACGGCACCGTCACCCACGCCATCGGCAGCGGGCGGCGCACGGTGGGCCTGGCTCTGCAGGCCCTCGGGGAGGACGTCGAGGTCTTCGAGCGTCCGGAGCGCCGCGAGGCGGTCCCCGTGACCGATATCCGGCTCGATCACTTCCCGCGGGTCGAGTCCGCGAAGGAGAGCACCGCGCCCGCGGACTCACGCAAGGCCAACTACGAAGAGGTGAACCACGGGCTGCCCGAATTCGCCGAGGCGCACCGCTGCTTCTCCTGCGGGCACTGCACCGAGTGCGACACGTGCCTCGTCTACTGCCCCGACGGCGTCGTCCGCCGCGTTCGCGAAGGCTACGAGGCCGACTTCTCGTACTGCAAGGGCTGCGGGCTGTGCGTGGAGGAATGCCCCCGCTCGGCCATGAGGATGACAACGCTATGACCACCGAATTCCTCAGCGCCAACCACGCCGCGGGCATGGCCGCCACTCTGGCCGGTCGCGCGAACCGCAACGGTCGCGGCTTCGGGGGAGGGATCTACCCCATCACCCCCCAGAGCGAGTGCATCGAGTTCCTGTGCAACCAGGAGTTCGAGAAGGGGCACTTCGTCCGCGTCGAGAGCGAGCACAGTGCGATGGCCGTCTGCATGGGAATGGCCTTCTCGGGAGCGCGCTCCTTCACCGCCTCCTCCTCCAACGGCCTCGCCTACATGACGGAGAACGTGATCGCCGCCGCCTGCTACCGGCTGCCGATCGTCATGATGGCGGTGAACCGCACGCTCGGTCCGCCTTGGAACATCTGGGTCGATCACAACGACACCCTGCTCCTGCGCGACGCGGGGTGGATCCAGCTCTACTGCGAGGACAACCAGGAAGTCTTCGACAGCATCCTCGCCAGCTACCGGCTCGCGGAGGACGAGCGCATCCTCTGCCCGGCGATGGTCTGCCAGGACGCCTTCGTCCTCTCGCACACGATGATGCAGACGGAGGTGCCCGACCAGGAGCTGGTCGATCGGTTCCTCCCGATCATGAACCTCCCGCACCAGGTGACCGATCGACCGGTGACGATCGGCGGGCTCGACTTCCCGCACGAGACCGAGGAGCACCGAGTCCAGCACGCTGAGGCGATGGCCCGGGTGTGGGACGTCTACGCCCAATGCCAGGACGAGTTCGAGGAGATCTTCGGACGCCGCCTCGCCGACCCGATCGTTCCGTACCGCATGGACGACGCCGAGACCGTGGTGATCTCCATGGGCACCACGGCCGCTACCGCGCGCACGGCGGTCGACGAGGCCCGGGAGAGCGGAGAGAAGGTCGGATCCCTGCGCGTCCGCATGCACCGGCCCTTCCCCGAGAAGGCCCTGTGCGAGGCCCTCGCGGGCCGGCCTCGCATCGCGATCCTCGATCGCGACATCAGCCTGGGGATCGGCGGCGTGCTCTGGGCGGAGATCCGGGGGCTCTGCTCGAGCGACAGCCTGATCCAGAACTACATCATCGGGCTCGGGGGCGGGGACATCCTCCCCGGTCACATCACGGAGATCATCGCCGACATCGGACGGCGGGAAGAGAGCGGCGAACCGCACATCATGGAGGTCGGTTGATGATCGAGCCCATCCTCGACGGTATGGCCCAGACCGAGCGGGACCGGCCCGAGCCGCTCCTGCGTCCCGGCAGCACGAACTGCGGCGGCTGCGGCATGTCCATCACCTGGAGCATGCTGAGCCGCGCCGTGGCGGACACGAAGATCCAGATCGTCATCCCCGCCTGCTGCGGCATCGTGAGCCCGGGCCGTTTCCCGTACTCCGCGTACGGAGCGCCGGTCATCTCCTCGACCTTCGGCGCCACCGCGGCGGTCGCCACCGGGCTCGCCCAGATCGCGAACATGAACGACGATCCCACGCGGGTGATCTGCTTCGCGGGGGACGGCGGGACGTACGACATCGGGATGGCCACTCTCTCCGCGGCCGCCGAGCGCAACGAGGACCTGCTCTACATCTGCTACGACAACGAGATCTACGGCAACACGGGCGGTCAGCGCTCCTCGGCCACGCCCATGGGGGCGAGCACGACCACGACCCCGGTCGGCGAGTGGCTGCCCAAGAAGGACATCCTCTCGATCATGGCCGCGCACCGAGTGCCCTACGTGGCCTCGATCTCGCTGGCGCACCTCGACGACGCGATGCGCAAGATGCGCTACGCCCTCGAGACGAAGGGCTTCCGCTTCCTGCACATCCTCTCCCCCTGTCCGATCGGGTGGAAGTCCGAGCCCTCCGAGGGGATCAACCTGATCCGCTACGCGATCCGCTCCGGTCTCTTCCCGGTCATCGAGGTGTTCGACGGCCACAAGACCGTGATCAACATCGAGCCGGACTTCGACTGGGACGTGCTCGCGACCTACATCGACGGTCAGGGCCGCTTCCGCAAGAGCAAGATCGGCCTCGACGAGGTGAAGGCGGGAATCGAACGCTACTGGGAAGGCTTGCGCGGCCGCGCGGCGATCGGCTGATCGTCACCGATCCCCGATTCGGCGCAGCAGATCGCGCGCTTCCTCGTTCTCGGGATCCAGCTCGAGAGCGGTCTCGCAGAGAGCCCGGGCCAGGGTGGGATCCCCGGTGCTCCGGACGACCTCGGCCATGACCACGTGGAGAGTGGGGGACATGGGGAAGGTCTCGAGGCCCCGCTCGAGCATTTCGAGGGCGCCGTCCGTGTCTCCGGCCCCGGCCAGCGCCTCGGCCGGGCGGCTGTAGACGCTCTCCATGAGGATGTTTCCCGGCTTGCCCTCGGCCGGCGGGGTGATCGAGAACAGGACCTCCGAGTCCTCCGCCCACATGATCGACCCCTCGACCGGGAAGATGGCGAAGCTCCCCAGCGAGGGGATCTCCGCGACGGGGGTGTTCCCCTCGAGGGAGATCTCGCCCGCCCCGACTCCGAACACCGTGTAGGAGCCCACGAGCGCCTCGAGCTGCTCGCGGGAGAGCTCGCCGCGATCGGGGATCGTCTCCTCGAGGGGGACGAGCTTCAGATCGTCCTCGCCCTCCCCGACCTTGGCCTGGAGGACGAGGGAGATCAGGTCGAGCCGATCCCCTCCGCCGACCTGCTTCCCCCGGTACGTGTCCACCCGGGTCACGACGACGAGGCCCATCCCCGGCAGCACGTCGACCGCGTGTCCGCCGAAGCCGAGCGCGGAGTACATGCCGTGCGGCCGGACGCGGGGATCGTGGTAGATCCACCACATGTAGCCGTAGCCGCCCGTTCCGGAATCCGAATAGGACGTGCGGCAGTCCTTCACCCACTGCTCCGAGAGGATCCGCTCGTCTCCCCACGCGCCGTCGTAGAGGAACAGTAGCCCGAACCGAGCCAGGTCGCGGGCGGACATGCGGAAGGGGTAGGCGGGATGGATCGACTTGTCAGGC
Organism: uncultured Planctomycetaceae bacterium; assembly: GCA_964428225.1. GTDB lineage: Bacteria > Planctomycetota > UBA1135 > UBA1135 > JBFMCU01. The sequence goes on along the minus strand of CAYRXS010000035.1, from coordinate 25,987 downwards.
TCGTAGTGGTAGTAGCCGTCCCGCGCGCGGTAGTCCTGCATGCCCAGGGGATCCGCAAAGCGCTTCCCGAACTCCTCGAAGAACTTCGTCCCGGTCTCCTGGTCGAAGATCGTGACCAGGGTGTTGAAGTCCCAGTTGTTGTAGCACCAGTTCGTGCCCGGCGGGTGGCTGCCGCGGGGCGGCTTGGGATTCTGGGGCGGCTCGTAGGCCGCGAGGCGGTACACCCCCGAGCGGGCGCGGAGGAGGTCGACGATCCGCGCCGTCTTCTCCTCGTCCGTCAGGGTCGGCTCGTCGTCGATCCCGAGCTCGGCCATGTCCCTCTCGATGTCGATCGTCCCCGCGTCCACGTGGATGCCGTACATCCCCGCCATGAGGCTCTTGCGCATCGAGTGACACATGTACCGGCGGTCCACGTTGCCCCAGGCCACGACGACGATCCCGTTCTCCACCACGAGGAACGCGGAGGACGACAGCGAGTCCCATCGTTCACGGGCCTCCTCGAGCCGGTCGGGATCCCAGCCGGCCTGCTCCGGAGCGGCGTAGCGCATCCAGCGCTCTCCGGGAATCCGATCCTGGGCGCGGAGGGGGAGGGAAAGGGCGAGGAGGACGAAGGCGAGGGCCAGGATCGGGAAGCGTCGCATGGTCTATTCCGGTGGCGGGTGCGGAGCGGGATCCATCGGTTCGGGGCGGCCGACGCGGCGGAAGGAGGTGCCGCGCAGCTCGCGCTCGAGCCAGGCTACGAGATCCGTCTGCATGTATTGCCCGTACAATCGCGGAACGACGATGTCGTGGACGTCGTCGGGAGGAGGCAGCTCGATGCCGTTCGTGACGACCAGGCGGGTGCGTCGCTCGTAGCGCCGGGCGTTGGCCTGCTCCAGGCTCCGGGCCAGGACCACCCCCTGCCAGTAGGGATGCACCGTGGTCAGGGAGTCGTACAGAGTGGGTAAGCCGTCTCCGTCGAAGTCGAAGTTCGTGCTCTCGGCCGGCTCGTCGAAGGCCACGTACAGAGAAGGTTGCGGCAGCCCGGCCGCGTCCATGTCCGCGAGCCAGCTGAGCGGACTGCTCTCGACGAGCATCTCGTGCGGGACGTCCTCCATGTGGGCCGCCGGAGCGTCGCCCACCCCGCCCATCGGCCAGCGCTTTCCCGAGGCGAGCGAAAGGTCATAGGCCGGGCTCCACACGATCGGCTCGAGGGCGATGCCGAAGCGAATCCGGGTCGAAGTTCGCACCTGCTCGCTGCCCGCGCTCCGCTTGCGGTCCGGGCCGAGGGCGCACGACAGGCCCGCGATCGATCCCGAGCTGACTCCCACCCACCCGATCATGCCGGCGTTGCCGGCCAGGGTGCCCGAGAAGAGCATGCGCTTGACCTTCTGGATGACGTGCTCCGCGTCCCGCTCCGGCCAGGTCCTGATCCAGTCGTTCAGGTAGTCGTTGGAGTGGTAGGACCGCCACAAGCCTCCCCCCACGTGTCCGCCGTTGAATCCCGACAGCCCGGCGGAGACGATCGTCACTCCCTTGCGGTAGAGCGCGGTGACGTAGACGACCGAGGGATCGGCGACGTCGTCGAATTCGGTTCGCGGAGCGGCATCCAGGAAGTTGTGCGCATCGGTATGGATGAGCACCGGCCCCCGCGGGGTGGGGGGGGTGAAGGTCGTCATGACCTGGCGCACGTTCGGCGCAGCCACTTCCGGGGGCGTGTAGGAGAAGGGAGGGCCGTCGGCGGTGATCGTCGTCATCCGGGTCCTAGTCGCTCGTGGGTTGGTGGAAGGGCTTCCCGGCGCGGTAGAGCGCGAGATTGGCGAGCAGGCGCGGCTGCTGCTCGGGGGGAGTCCGGTCGATCGCCTGCAGCTGCCACTTCTCCGCATCCTCGAAACGCCCCGCCTCGGCGCAGGCCGCGGCGAGCGTAGCGAGAATCCCCGGATTGCGATAGGCGGTGGCCTTCGCGCAGTGCTCCGCCCAGCGGACCGCCTCCGCCCCGTCGCGAAGGCGAGCGTCGGAGCTCGTGGCGAGGACGACGGCGAGCTGGTTCGCCGCCACGATCATGCCCGGGTCGACCTCCAGCGCGCGGCGGAAGCACTGCGTGGCTCCGGCCTGGTCTCCGAGCCTCAGCAGCACGAGACCGAGGTCCTTGTGGGCCGCGGCGTATTCCGGAGCCTCCTCGACCACGCGCGCGAAGCGCTGAGCGGCGAGCTCGAATTCCCCGAGGCGGGCGAGGGCCACTCCGAGCTTGTACAGGGCGGGGACCATGTCGGGCCACAGTTGCAGGACGGTCTCCAGTCGCCGGCACGCCTCGACGTTCTCGCCGCGGCGGATGTGGATCTCGGCCAGGTTGACGTGCGGCTCGGATTCCTCGGGCTTCTGGCGGCTGGCTTCGAGGAAGCGCGTTTCCGCGTTGTCGAGGTCGTCGCGGAGGAGGTACGAGATGCCCAGGTTGAGGTTCGACCCGTAGTGGGTCGGCGCCGATTCGAGCGCCTCCACGAACAGAGGAACGGCCTCCTCCTCGCGACCCAGCTTGGCGTAGGTGACTCCCAGGGCGCAGAGGGTCTCGGAGTCGTAGGGCTTGATGCGACGCGCTTCCTCCAGGCAGTGAGCCGCCCGCGGGAGGTCTCCCGTACCCGCGAGATCGATGGCCAGGTGACGCAGGATGAAGTAGTTGTCGTCGGTGACCTCGACCGTGTGCTCGAACAGGGAGATCGAGCCCTTCCAGTGCGCGCTCTGCCTCCAGGTCAGGACCGTGCACGCCGCGAGCGCGATCACCCCCCCGACCGCGATCCCCGTCCTCGCCTTCGCGTACCGGATCGCGATCGCCTCCCCGCTCCACGCCGCGACGATGAAGATCCCCACGAGGGGTAGATAGGTGTACCGATCGGCCATGCCCTGCTCGCCGACCTGCAGGAGGCCGATGACCGGCACCAGCGTGCCCAGGTACCAGAGCCACCCGACGAGGAGGGGCGGGAAGCGGCGGCGGAACCGGATGGCGAGCGCCGTCACCGCGAGGAGCACGATCCCCGACGTCACGGCCAGCGTCGTGTGCAGCGCGGAATCCGGCGCGACGATCGCGGGATGCGGGTAGTAGCAGCCCAGCTCGAGCGGCCACACGGTCTTGTACAGATAGACCAGGTACGAGGAGAGGGCGTTCTCGATCCTCACCGCCACCGTCATCACTGCCGTGCCGCTCACCGCTCCCCCCGCTCCCTGGCTGAGCACCGTCGCCACGCAGGAGGCGGCGGTCAGGCCGAACAGGGGCAGCTTCTCGAGGAGGAGCCTGGGCCACGCCTCGCGACGTCGCAGCGGCCAGTGATCCAGCAGCAGCAGGACGAACGGAAGGGTCACCAGCATCGACTTCGCCATCAGCCCGATCGCGAGCAGGACGAAGACGAGGGCGTAGCGGCGGATGCTCGGACCGCGCGCGTACCACGCGTAGGCGAGGATCGTTCCCATCCAGAAGGCCGCGGAGAGCACGTCCTTGCGCTCGGAAACCCACGCGACCGACTCGACGTGGAGCGGGTGCAGCGCGAACAATGCCGCGACGACCACGCTGGGCCACGGCTTTCGAGTCATCACGTGGAGGGCGAGGAACAGGAGCACCGTGCTCAGCGCGTGGAAGAAGACGTTCACGAGGTGGTGCCCGCCCGGCGAATCGAGCCCGAACAGCTCGGCGTCGAGCATGTGTGACAGCCACGTCAGCGGGTGCCAGTTCGCCACGTGGTCCTGGGTGAACGCCCACTCGATTCCGTGCCACGTGAGCCCTTGTCGGACCCACGGGTTCTCGGTGACGTAGTCGGGATCGTCGAGACCGATGAACTCGTGGCCCCCCACCTGTCCGTAGGCGCCGAACGCCGCGACGGCCAGCGCGAGCGCGAGCACGACGATCCGGGTGCGATCTGTCATGTCGGCAACCTCAACCGGAGGTCTCCTCGGCGTGCGGACAGGCCACGAGCCGTCCGTCTCCCCGGTCCTCGAGCGCGGGAACCTCGCGCGCGCAGGATTCGCGAGCGACGGGGCACCGCGTCCGGAACCCGCATCCCGACGGTCGGGCGAGCGGCGTCGGGACGTCTCCCTCGAGCCGCACTCTTCCGGACGAGTCGTGGCGCGGGTCGGGTCGGGGCACGGCGGACAAGAGGGCTCGCGTGTAAGGGTGGAGCGGCGCCTTGCAGATCTGGTCGGCGCTGCCGAGCTCCACGATGTTACCAAGGTACATCACCGCGATGCGATCGCTGACGTGATAGACGACGCTCAGGTCGTGGCCGATGAACAGGTAGGCCAGGCCGAGCTCGTCCTTCAGCTCCTGCATCAGGTTGACGACCTGGGCCTGGACCGAGACGTCGAGGGCGCTGACCGGCTCGTCGGCGACGATCAGGTCGGGCCCGGTGGCCAGGGCGCGCGCGATGCCGATGCGCTGGCGCTGGCCGCCCGAGAACTCGTGGGGGTAGCGCTCGGCGTAGTCGGCCTGGAGGCCCACCCGCTCGAGGAGCTCGCGCACCCGCGCCCCGCGCTCCTCCCTCGTGAGCTTCGAGTGGATGCGGAGCGGTCCCTCGATGATGCTCTGCACGGTGAGCCGCGGATTGAGCGAGGAGAACGGGTCCTGGAAGATCATCTGGATCCGGGCTCGGTGGGGCATCATCGCGCGCCGGGAGAGGCCGTTCACGTTCACCACGCCCGATGGGGTGTGGACGTCGACCCGACCCTCGAGCTCCACGTCGGGAAACATCGGCCGGTGGAGGTTGGCGATGGCCCGGCCCACCGTCGTCTTTCCGGAGCCCGATTCGCCGACCAGCCCGAGCACCTCGCCCCGGCGCAGGGAGAAGCTCACCCCGTCGACCGCCCCAACCGCGCCTATCCGGTGACGCAGGATCCCGCCGTAGACCGGGAACCGGACCTTCAGGTCCGCGATCTCGAGGAGGAGCTCCGTGTTCTCGTTCACGCGTGCTCCTCCACGAGGTGACACCGCACGCCGTGACCGGGCCCCGCTTCCCGCAGGGAAGGCGCCTCGGTCCGGCAGCGATCCACGGCCTCCGGACATCGGGGGTGGAACCGGCAACCCTCGGGCATGTCGAAGATGCCGGGGACGTTGCCGGGAATCGCGGCGAGCGGCCTTCCCTTCCCGCGCATGCGAGGGATGCTGCTCAGCAGCCCCCGCGTGTAGGGATGCCGCGGATCGTCGAAGATCTCCTCGATCGGAGCGATCTCCTGGATCAGGCCGCCGTACATGACGATCACCCGGTCGCAGGTCTCCGCGACCACCGCCAGGTCGTGGGTGATGAGAAGGATCGATGCTCCCTCCCGTCGGCTCTGCAGGTCCTTCATCAGGTCCAGGATCTGGGCCTGGATCGTGACGTCGAGCGCCGTGGTGGGCTCGTCCGCGATCAGCAGCGCCGGCCTGCAGATCAGGGCCATGGCGATCATGACTCTCTGGCGCATGCCGCCCGAGAACTGGTGGGGGTAGTCCGCGAGCCGCTTGCGCGCGTCGGGGATGCCCACGCGGTCGAGCATCTCGACGGCACGCTCGAGGGCCGCCGCCCGGGAGAGGCCCTCGTGGAAGCGCGCCGACTCCGCCACCTGCATCCCGACCGTGAACACCGGATTCAGCGAGGTCGCCGGCTCCTGGAAGATCATCGAGACTTGCCTGCCCCGGATCTTCCGCATCTTCCCGTGGTCGAGCCCCAGGAGATCCCGGCCGTCGAACAGGATCTCGCCTTCCGCGATCCGGCCCGGGGGATCCGGGATCAGGCGCATGATCGACAGAGCGGTCACCGACTTGCCCGAGCCCGACTCGCCGACGATGCCCACCCTCTCGCCGTGCCGGACGTCGAAGGTCACGTCCTCGATCGCCGAGGCCTCGCGATCCTCCACGCGAAACCGCGTGCGGAGGCCCTTGACCTGGAGCAGGGGGTGATCTCGGTCGGAAGTCATCCTCGCGTCACCGGAGTCGTGCGTACACCTTGGGATCGAACGCCTCGCGAATGGCCTCCCCGATGAAGACGACCATCATCAGGGTCATGAAGAGGGCGCCGAGCGGGAACGCCACCAGTTGCCACTTGTCGATGTTCTGCAACCCCTGGCTCACCATCTCGCCCCAGCTGGGCGTCGGCACGGGCAAGCCCAGGCCCAGGAAGTCGAGGGCGACGAGCGAGGAGATGGCGGCGACGATCGCGAAGGGCGCGAAGCTGATCAGGGGGGTCAGGGCGTTGGGCAGGATGTGCCGGAGCATGATCGAGAGGTCGGACTCTCCCTGGGCGATGGCCGCCGCGACGTAGTCCTTGGACTTCTCCCGGTAGAACTCCCCGCGCACGTAGAAGCTGATCCTCATCCAGAAGAAGGCCGAGAGCAGGACGGCGAGCACCCACGTGGATCGGGGAACGAGCGAGCTGACGATGATCACGGTGTAGAGGAAGGGCAGACCGGACCAGATCTCCACGAGGCGCTGCCCGTAGATGTCCACCCGACCCCCGAAGTAACCGAGGATCGCGCCCACCGCCGTTCCGAGCGCGTAGGCGATCAGGACGACTCCCAGCGCGAACGTGATCGAGATGCGGAAGCCGTAGGCCAGCCGGGCGAAGACGTCCCGATCGCTCATGTCGATTCCGAGCCAGTGCGCGGCCGAGGGAGCGTGGGGCGATTCCTCGGGGCGCGACGGATCCGTCATCAGCGGCTCGGTCGACCCGTAGGGATAGAGGGGCATGAGCACCCAGTTCTCGCCGCCATCGCTCTCGAACTGCTCGTCCAGCGCGCGGTAGTGAGCCTCCCCGGCATGAGGCTGCCCGAACGCGGAGCGCTGGCCGAAGGTCTCCGCGGAGTGGTAACTACCCAGCGCGGGGAAGTAGTAGCTGCCCTCGTACTTCACCACGAGGGCCCGGTTGTTGATGAGGAGCGGGTTGAACAGGCTGACGACGTACAGGACGGCAATGGCGACGAAGCTGTACCAACCCCGCTTCAACGTCCGGAACCTGCGCCAGCGGCGGCGCAGCACGGAGACGGGTTGGCGGGTCGTGTCGATCATCGGTCTACGAGAAGCGGATGCGCGGATCGACGAGGACGTACAGGATGTCGCTCAGGATGTTGCCGAGCAGGACCAGGAGCGTGTTGATGACGAGCACGCCCATCACCACCGCGTAGTCGCGACTCTCGATCGCGGTGAAGCCGAGCAGGCCGATGCCGTGGATGTTGAACACCTTCTCGATGAGATAGCTGCCGGCCATGAGGAGGCCCAGGGCATGTCCCAGCCCGGTGCAGATGGGGATCAGCGAGTTGCGCAGGGCGTGGACCAGGATGACGCGGCGCTCGGACAGGCCCTTGGCGAAGGCGGTCCGTACGTAGTCCTGGCCGAGCTGCTCCATCAGGGAGTTCTTCATCAACACGGTCAGGATCGCGAAGCTGCCCACCGCGTACGCGATGACCGGGAGCACCATGTGGTAGGCGCTGTCCACCACCTTCTCCCACGCGGTGAAGGTCTCGTATCCCTCGCCGTGGATCCCGCCCAGGGGGAACACGTCCCACGCCGACCCGCCCCCGAGGAGCACGAGTAGGATCGCTCCCAGCGCCCATCCGGGGATGGAGTAGCCGACGAAGACGGCTGCGCTCGAGAGCAGGTCGAAGTAGCTCGTGTGCCGGACCGCTTTCAGCACTCCGAGCGGAATGCAGACGAGATAGGCGAGCAGGAACCCGATCAGTCCGAAGCGCAGGCTGATCGGGAAGCGGGAGACGATCAGGCCTCCGACCGGAACGTCGTAGCTGTAAGAAACGCCGAGGTCGCCGGCGAGGAGGCCGGACCATCGCTTGGTCCAGAGGTCCGGGGCGCCGATCGTCCGGGCTTCGGTTTCCCCCGTGGGGCGGAGCTCGTACAGCGGTGCGCCGACCGCGAGGCGCTCGCCGCTCTCGGCGAGGAGCGACACGACGGTGCCGCTCGCGGGGGCGAGGACCTCCCGGGAGACGATCGGCGGTGGCTCGTCGGGATCCTCCGAGGTTCCGCTCATCCGGAAGCGGAGGACGGGTTGTTCCTCCTCGACGACCGCGCCGGCCTCGACGATCCACTTGACGATCTCGCCCTGCTCGACGTCCTCGCCGAAGACGCCCCGCTCGTCGAGGTTGAGAGGCCCGATGAAGTGGAGATACTGCCGCCAGAGGGGCCAGTCGAAGTGGTAGTGTCGCTCGAGGGCCCGTAGCGCCGCGGGGGTGATGTCGACGCTGCTCCGGGCTTCGCCTCCTCCCGCGTCCGTCCCCGCGCTCCCCTCCGTCCGAGCCTGCATGATCATCTGATCGATCGGCCCCCCGGGGACGAACCGGGTGACGCAGAACACGAGCATCGTGATCCCGACGAAGGTCGGGATCAGGAGCAGCAACCGGCGGGCGAAGTAGGCAGCCATGAGGGCGACGGGCCGTTAGGGCCCCGAGGGGCGGCACCCCACGTCTGCATACCGCGAGCCGCTAATCGGGTTTCTCCTGAGCTTCGTGCCAGGCCGCCCAGAAGCGGTGATCGACGGGCTCCGTCGGGAGAACGACCGAGTCGTCCTGCATCGCCTGCTCGAACAGCGCTTGTCCTTCCGGATCCACCCACCAGGAATACATCATGTTGCTCTTGTCCCTCGTCCTCCCCACTCCCCACTTCGGCATGCCGAACTTGTTCTTGTACAGGACGCGCTGCGCGGGGAGACACCAGGACAGCACGTAGGGATGGGCGGCGAAGATGATGCCGTCGATCTCCCGGATGATCTCGGCGCGCCGCTCCAGGTCGTACTCCACGTCGTACTCGTCGAGCAGCTCGTCGACCCGCGGGTCGGAGAAGGCCGTGATGTTGTTGCTGTTGCCCTGGTCGGCCAGCTCGCTCGACCACATGGTCTCGGGATTGGGGAAGGGGAGCGCGCCCCACCCCTGATCGGCGAGGTCGTAGGTGCGGTCCTGGATGTTCTTCCAGAAGGTGGCCCCGTCGACCTCCGTCAGGTTCATCTCGACGCCGGCCTTCCGGCAATCATCCTGGTATATCGTGAGATACGGAACGGCCAGCTCGCTGCGGTAGGCGAGGTCGAACCCGAGGCGCTTGCCGCCCTTGACTCGAATGCCCTCGTCGTCGACCTCGGTCCACCCGGCCTCCTCGAGAAGGTCGATCGCCGCGAAGAGGTCGAACGCGACCATGCCGTTGTCGGGGTTGCGATAGTCTCCGTACTGGAAGTAGCTGTCCAGCGATTCGTACTCGCCGAAGAACCGCTTCTCGAGCAGCTGCTCTCGATTCAGTAGGTGCGCGAGGGCCTTGCGGATCCTCAGGTCGTCGAGCGGAGGGCGCGTCATGTTCATGGCGAACCCCGCGGGCCCGACGGAATCGTCGTTGAAGAACTTGCGCTTCTGCACGAGGCCTCGGCGGACGGCGTCGAGCTTCTCCGGCACGAGCTCGTTGACCCACTGCGAGGCGCTGACCCCGTCGTAGTAGTCGATATCGCCCTTCTTGACCTTCTCGAGAGTGAGACTGGAGTCCGTGACGACGACGAACTCGTATTCGTCGAAGTTCCACAGGCCGGCCCACGCCGGATTGCCCTCGTCCCACCAGTCGTCGCGGCGCCGGAGGACGAGCGACCGGCCCGTGACGACGTCCTCGGGGTGCAGCGTGTAGGGGCCGGTCACCGCGGTGTACTTGTTCTGGTACTCGCTGAGATACTCGTCGCCGGGGATCGAGATCTCGTGCGCGGGCATGATCGTCAGGCCGGTCGAGAAGTAGAGGAAGTTACGCCAGCTCTCCTCCACGACCTGGACCTGGACGATGTACTTCGACAGGGCGACCGGCTCTCCGAGCTTGCCGAATACGAGCTGGCTCGCGAAATACAGGATCCGCTCGTCCATGAACAGCCGGTACGTGGCCACGACGTCCTCCGCCGTCACCTCCTCGCCGTCGCTCCACCTCGCCTTGGGATTGATGCGGAAGGTGTAGGTCGACCGATCAGGGGAGATCTTCCAGTGCGTGGCCAGGCTCGGTATCAGCTCGAGGGTGTGGGGGTGGGTGCGCAGGAGGGTCTCCAGACAGAGCTCCTTCGCGCGAAAGTTGAACGCGGAGTTGTAGTCCTTCCCCGCGAGACGGAGGGTCGCCGGCCAGCTCGGGATCCGCATCGTGAACCGGCCTCCCCGAACGGCCTTCGACGATCCGATCGCGGGGAATTCCAGCCTCGTGCTCCAGCCCTCTCCCGTGAACCCGGGCCCTCCGTCCTCGGCCGCCACGCCCGGATCGCCCGCGCTCGGATCCCACTCGTAGCGCACCATCGGGATGTCGGTGTCGTACTCCGGTTCCTCGGCCGCCGGTCGTTCCTCGATCGGGGCTCCCTCGTCGCCGCCGCCGCCGCAGCCGGAGAGGAGGAGCACGGAGCTCGCGAGGAGGATCGCGAAGACGTTTCCGAGTCTGGACGAGGCGATCATCGAGGCGCTCCCGAGGGTCTCGAGGAGAGTAGAGCGAGAGAGAGACCGGCAGTCTAGCGCATGATCCCCCCGCGGCCCACCGGCGGCGGATTCGGGAGAATCCCCGAGGTCCGCGCCGGGAATCGGCCGCACCCCGGCCGACGCTTCCCATGGGACGCGCGGTCGATCCGCGCGTCCCTTCCTACCCGCCCGATTCGAGGGCGTTTCCCGGCGAGGGCGAGATCAGTTGACCTTCACGACCATCGCCATGGCCGTGTCGCCCGCGGCGCAACCGGCGAAGAGCCCGTAGCCCCCGCCCTTCTCCACGAGCTCCTCGACCAGCTCGAGGATCACGCGGATGCCCATCGGCGCCTGCGGGTGGCCCCAGATGAGAGGCGAGCCGTAGTGGTTCACATCCTCCTTCTGGAGCTCCATCTCCCGGCAGAACAGCACGTCGGCGACCGCGAAGGGGTTGTGAGTCTTGACCGCGGCGCAGTCTTCCACCTTGATGCCGGCGAGAGAAAGAGCGTTGCGGGCGGCGGGAGCGACCGCCGTCGGCATCATGCCCTTCTCGGCGCGTGCGTCTCCGTAGCCGAGGATCTGGATCGTGACGTCGTCCCGGCGGGAAAGACGCCGAGCCTCGTCGCGACTGCACACGACCACCCCCGCGTTCCCGTCGGTGGGGTGGGTTTGCGAGCCGAAGGTCACGGTGCCGTCGGGCATGACGGGCCGCAGCCCCGCGAGACCTTCCGCGGTGGTCGGATAGATGCCCTCGTCGGCGTCCACCGATCCCACGACCTTCTTGCCGCGCCGCAGCTCGACCGGCACCAGGTAGCGCTTCTGGAACTCGCGATCGTCGGCGAGCGCGTCCTCGTACTGCTTGGAGCGCAGCACGGTGAGCTCGTCCTGCTCCTCCCGGCCGATCTCGAAGCGCTGAGCGACGTTCTCCGCGGTCTGGATCATCGCGCCCTTGGCGTAGGGATCCCGGCTGAAGCTGTCCATCACCTGGTTCTCCCACTCCCCCGAGCCTCCCGGACCGTCCGGGTTGGGGTAGTAGAGCTGCGGACCGTTGCTGGTGCGGTCGCAGGCCACGGTCAGGATGCAGCCTCGCTGGCCGGTCTCGACCTCGAGGGCCGCGCCCGCCAGCAGCCGGGCCGAGGTGGCGCAGGCCTGGGAGATCGTGGGTCCGGTGATCTCGGGAGCGCCGATCATGCCCGCCAGCCACGGCGCGCCGTAGAAATCGGTCTTCTGGTGCACGGTGATCCCGAGGTGGAGGCCGTCGAACGTCTGGGGGGGAATGCCTCCCTTCTCGAGGAAGCTCGACCCGACCTGGGCCGCCAGCTGAATCGCGTGATAGCCGCCGAAGCTCCCCTGCCAGCGGCAGAAGGGCGTGCTCCAGTAGGCTCCGTAGGGGATGAATGCGTTTTGTAGAGGCATCGGAGTTCGTTTCTTGAAGGTGCGGCTTGCGAGTGCCGTGGGTCCAGGTCTCTCCTCACTCAACGGTCAGGCTCGCCTAGCATAACCTCTCCGCGCGAGACCGGGGGACGAGCGTGGGATCAATCCCCCCGCCCCCGTCCGGCGGGATTCGCGTCCGATGGCTCGCTTCGTTTCGTACCTCCCGAGTGCGACCGAATCACGGAGGAAGATGCAAATGACGAACGTTCCTCGAGCCCCGAAGACGACCGCCGCGCGGGCCGGCGGGCGCGGTGATGCGGCTCCCCTGACGCAGGAGCAACGTATCCTTCACCTCCTCTCCCGCTTCTCCCTCGGCGCGACTCCGGCGCTGGTGGCCGAGGTCCGTGCGCTCGGTGTCCGCGGCTGGCTCGATCGCCAGCTCGATCCGAAGAGCGAACGCGGCTCCGAGGTCGAGTCCCGCATCGGCAGGCTGGGGTCGATCGATCTCTCGAGCCGGGAGATCCTCGATTGCTACGTCCAGCCCGTTCCCGAGGGCGCCTCTCGCGATGAGCGGCGGACGATCCAGAAGCTGCGGAACGTACCCCCGCGTGAGCTCAGGGAGCGCGTCCTCCTCCACGCCGTCTACTCGCGCAACCAGGTGCAGGAGGCGGCGGCCGACTTCTTCCGGAACCACTTCTGCGTGGCGCTCGACAAGGGGCTCGTGAGGTTCTACGCGACCGAGTACGAGCGCGAGGTGATCCAGGGGTGCCTCCTCGAGTCGTTCGGCGAGATGCTCGAGGCGAGCGCGAAGCACCCGGCGATGCTCGTCTATCTCGACAACGCTCTGTCGCGCCGCGCGCCGACCAAGGCCGAGCTGAAGGAGATCGAGCTTCGCGTCCGGCAGAAGACGAAGTCGAAGCAGGCGGGTCGGGAGGCCAGCGACATCGCCGCCCAGCGGGGTCTCAACGAGAACTACGCGCGCGAGCTGCTCGAGCTGCACACGCTCGGCGTGGACAACTACTACTCGCAACGCGACGTCGAGAGCGTGGCCCGCGTCCTTACGGGGTGGACCGTGCGGACCGAGCCGGATCGTCCGGTCGAGTTCGAGTTCCGGCCCGAGATGCACGACAAGGGCGATAAGAAGTTCCTCCACGCCCTGATCAAGGACGACTGGAAGAGGCCCCAGTCCGAGGGCGAGAAGGTGCTGGAGATCCTCGGCGCCCACAAGGGGACGGCCCGATATCTCTCGTGGAAGCTCTGCCGTCACTTCGTCAGCGACGATCCCCCCGAGGACATGGTCACGAGGATCGCCACCGTCTTCCGCAAGACGGGAGGGGATCTGCCTTCCCTCTATCGAGCCGTCGTCGACGATCCCGAGTTCTTCGCGCCCCGCCACTACCGGTCGAAGTTCAAGCGGCCGTTCGAGTTCGTGGTGAGCGCGCTGCGCGCCACCGGGGCGTCGATCGAGGATTCCCGGGGGATCCTGGTCGCGCTGGGGGCCATGAACGAGCCACTCTACGAGTGCGCGGATCCCACCGGCTACTACGACCAGGCCGAGGCCTGGCTGGACCCGGGCGCGTTCGCCGTCCGCTGGAAGTTCGCACGGGACCTCGTGGCGGGGAAGGTCGCCGGCGTGAAGGTCTCCGACTCGCTGTTCGACGAGCTCCCCGCCGACGAGCCGGAGCGCTGGAAGGAGGCGCTCGTCCTGCGCCTTCTGCCATCCGGCCTGGATCCGCGCGTTTCGCGGCTCCTCGACGACCAGGTGCGAAAGCACGTCGAGGCTAGCCGCTCTCCGGATCGCGAGGAGCTCGCGCGAACCCTGGCGGGGACGATCCTCGGCTCACCCGATTTCCAGAGGCAATAGGAGGACGGAAGGATGGCCGCAATGCACCGACGCGACTTCCTGGTGACCACCGGAGCCGGGCTGGCGGCGCTGGCCCTTCCGCGCTCCGCCGGGGGATTCGCCCGGAACCTCGGGAGCGGGGACGAGGCGCGGACTCTCGTCGTCCTGTTCCTGCGAGGGGGCATGGACGCGCTCAATACTCTCGTCCCGTACGCGGACGATTGCTACCACGAGATTCGCCCCACGCTGGCCGTCGCCCCGGAGGACACCGCGGAGGAGAAGGGCGTGATCCGCCTCGACGACGAGTTCGGGCTCCATCCCTCGCTTGCGGCGTTGAAACCGTACTGGGATTCGGAGCAGCTGGCACCCGTCGTCAACGTCGGCTCGCCCCACCCGACGCGCAGCCACTTCGACGCGCAGGACTTCATGGAATACGCGGCGCCCGGACTGCGAACGGTCCGGGACGGCTGGTTGAATCGCTATCTCTCCTCGAGCCGGGAGGACTCGCGTCGGGAGGACGAGGAGTCGCCGTCGCGCCTGCGTGCCCTGGCGATGCAGGGTTTGCTCCCCCGAGCCCTTCGCGGTCGTCATCCGGCGCTAGCGGTGCCCCGGCAGAGCGTCCTGGACGACGAGGACGCGCTCGATCTCTTCGAACCGCTGTTCGGAGGTGGGGGAGAGGAAGACGCGGTGCACGCCGCCGGGCGCGCCACGCTGGAGACCCTCGCCGAGTTTCGGAGGATCGTCGAGGAGGGGGAGACGCGCGCCGGCGTGCGGTACCCGGGCACCTCGCTGGGGAGCGGGCTGCGAACCCTCGCCCGCGTGATTCGCTCCGGAGCGGGGCTCGAGGTGGCGGCCCTCGACGTCATCGGCTGGGACACGCACACGACGCAGGGACGCACCACCGGCACCATGCCCGATCTCCTGGCGACGATCGGGGACGCGCTCGCCGCCTTCATGCAGGACCTCGGTCCGGCGGCCGAGCGAACGCTCGTCATGACCACGAGCGAGTTCGGCCGGACCTATCGGGAGAACGGCAACTACGGCACGGACCACGGGCACGGCGGGCTCATGCTGCTGCTCGGAGGTCGCGTCGCGGGGGGGAGGATCCACGGGAAGTGGACGGGGCTACGCGACAAGGACCTCTACCAGGCGAGGGATCTGAAGGTCACCACGGACTTCCGCGACGTGTTCGCCGCGGTGCTTCGCGAACACCTTCGCTTCGACGTTCCCAAGGGGTTCTTCCCCGACTACCGATCCGGACGTGTGAAGGGAATGTTCGAATAGCCCCTCCCTGGTGCGTCCGAGGGGGAGCGGAAGAGCCCGGAGGGCCCTCCGAGGGGGGGAGATGGCGCCGGGACCGGTAATCCACTATCCTAGTGAGCCCCTCTCGCATCCTCTTCCCTATCCATCTCCCCGCCATTCCGCTCCCCGGGAGGGAGTTCACCCATGACTACCCGTCGCTTGGGGCTCGTGTCCCTCGTCGTTGTCGGGTTGGGATTCGGCACGCTTGCCATCGCCTCCGGAGTTCAATCCTCCGGAGAGAGGGTCTCGAGACCCCTCGCGGTAGATCCGGCCGCCGAGTTGCCCACGCCCGCTTACCTGGAGCTCCAGAAGGAGGCGATACCGCAACCCAGCGGTGAGCTCGCCGACGGAGCCCTTCCTCCGGTCCCGGCCATCGCGTCGCCGTCGAGATAGGGAGGAAGCCATGAACATCAACAAGAGAATCGTGCGGACCTCCTCCGCCATCATCGCCGCCGGCCTGCTCCTCTCCGGTTTCGCGCGCGCCGACACCATCTTCGTCGACGACGACGGCTCCGGTGACTACCTCACGATCAGCGAGGCCGTCGCGAATGCCGCGGACGGCGACGTGATCGTGGTCGCTCCCGGCACCTACGTCGAGGAGGTGATCGTCGACGTCTCCGTGACGATTGCCGGATCCGGCATCGGGCAGACGATCGTCACTCCCGCGAACTCGAATCCCGGGAGCGGCAACGGCTCGCAGGTCACCACCACGACCTGGGTCTTCCGCATCCAGGACGACGACGTGACCATCTCCGGACTGACCGTCGACGGCAACAACCCCGCTCTGGGCCCCGACATCGACGCCCGGGGAGGGATCATCACCGACTACTCGGCCGGCACGTACAACGGCCTCGAGGTGTTGAGCTGCGAGGTCGTGAACGTCGTGTACCGAGGCATCTACGCCGCGGCCGGCGGAACGGGGCACAGCTTCGTCCTGAACTCCGTCGGCAACATCAAGGGGATGATGCTGGACTCGGTCGGCATCTTCTTCTACGGCGCCGAAGGTGAGGCGCGCGACAACGACGTCGTGGACTGCTCGATCGGCATCGGATTCCAGTCCGGTGGCGGAGGCACCTTCTCCGACAACACCGTCTCCCTATGCGATCTGGGCTTCCTGGCCAACGGGAGCACCGCACCGGTGACGATCCAGGGCAACGACATGGAGGATTGCGACCAGGGCATCCAGTCCATCGCGGTCAACACCACTGTCGACGTCCTTGACAACACCGCGACCGGCTGCGGCACCGGGCTCACGTTCTTCGGCGCGGGCACCGGCAGCAACGTCGCCGACGGCAACACGATCGACGGTCAGGGCGAAGTCGACTCGAACGGTGTGTTCACCTCGACCGACATCTCGCCGTGGGGATTCGGAGATCTGACGCTGCTGATGACGGACAACGTCCTGCAGAACACCGACTACGGGGTCGTTCTGTGGGAGAACCCCACCAACAACACGCCGGTGCTCTCCTGCACGCTCTCCTCGGATCCCGCGAAGTACAACACGTTCGCCGGGAACCTGACGTTCAACGTCTACCTGCAGGACTGCCAGGACGACGTGGATGCCACGCACAACTTCTGGGGAGCGGTCAACACCGCGCTCATCGAGGACACCCTGTGGCACCAGGTGGACGATCCGGCGCTCGGCCTGATCGACTTCGCGGACACCGTCAACCTCTACGTGACGGTGGACGACGACGGTACGGCGGACTTCCTGACCATCAATCCCGCCGTGCAGTCCCTGCTGCCGGGAGGGACCGTGTTCGTGATGCCCGGCCTGTATCAGGAAGATGTCGTCATCGATCGCAGCTGCCTCGTGCAGGGATCCGGCACGGATTCAGACCCCCTCGTCGGTTCCGTGCTTCAGGGGATCTCCATCCATCCGGACATGACGGTCGTCACCGTCACCGCGGACGACGTCTTCATCGAGAACCTGAGGGTCGACGGGCAGCAGCCCGTCTACAACCAGGCGCGTCGAGCCGTCTACTCGTCGGGGATTTCGGGCTTGACGGTGACCGACTGCGTCATCCACACCGCTACGAGCGGAATCGCCTACGCCACGTGCACCGACGGCACCTTCCTGCGCAACGAGGTCTACGACTTCGGCAAGAGCCTGCAGGAGGGTGGTGGAATCTTCATGTGGAACGCCACCGGGAGCGTCGGAACGCCCGGCAACGGCAACTACGTCCACGACGGAGTCGCCACCGGGATCATCTATCACAACAGCTCGAGCGGTACGGGAAGCTGCAACATCGTCGACGGCGCCCCCCTGGGCTACCTGTCGAACGGGGCGGCCGACCTCACCATCTTCGAGTACAACGAGGCCCGCAACTGCGGCCAGGGGTACCAGGGGATCGGCAACCACGAGCCCGTCGATTACATCGAGAACACCGCCTACGACTGTAGAACGGGGTTCACGCTGTTCGGACTCGGGGCCGAGCTCCACACCTACACGGACAACTACGTCCACCACCGACTTGGGAACCCGGACTCGACCGGCTTCTTCTTCACGACCGAGTGCGTGTTCGGCGATGACGACGCGGTCGCCGTCGCTCAGGGGAACATCCTCTCCGGCATGGCGTACGGCATCGTCCTCGACGAGAGCGCGACCAGCGGGTCGTTCCTGATGGACGCCTACTTCGATGGGGCCGGAAACCCCAACTGGTTCACGGGCAGTTTCGTCCAGGACATCTTCCTCCAGGGGTGCGACGACAGCATCAATGCGACCGATAACTACTTCGGGAGCACGGTGTCGAGTGAGGTCGAGGACAAGATCACCCACCAGGTCGACGATCCCAGCCTCGGTTGGGTCTACTTCATCGGGTTGGTCGCCCCCGGGCCCGACATCCGCCGTCGCGGAGAGCTCCTCCAGGGACGTGAGATCGCCGTGATCTGCACCGGTGAGTTCGGGCAGGTCGGCCTTCCGGTCTACGGCGACACGCCGGCGTACATCAACACGCCGTTCGGCGTCTTGCTGATCGACCCGGCGTCGATCGTCCT
This sequence comes from uncultured Planctomycetaceae bacterium, assembly GCA_964428225.1. Taxonomy (GTDB): domain Bacteria; phylum Planctomycetota; class UBA1135; order UBA1135; genus JBFMCU01. The sequence continues at coordinate 8,076 of CAYRXS010000035.1, read as the reverse complement.
CCTGGCGGCCGGTTTCGTGGAGTCCTACGGGCTGTTGTTCACCGAGGCGGTCATCCCGCTCGAGCAGCCGACAGGGCTGACCCTCTACTTCCAGGCCTTGATCGGGAGCGTCGGCAACTGGAGTCTGACGGATTCGGACTCCGTGACGGTGCATTGAGTTCGTGAGGGATCTCCGGAGCGCCGGACCCGGCGATTCGCGTCGGGTCCGGTGCTCGGGGGTTGTCCCTGCCTCATTTTCCGCCCGGCGGTGATGCGCCGAGGCCCAGGGCTTCTCCGAGGAGGGCGAGGGCCCTCTCGTCTCCGAAGCGTTGGCGGACGTGCTCCCGGCCCTCCTGCGCGACCTTCGCGATCTCGTCGGGATTCGAGAGGAGCCGGCTCGCTCGTTCCGCCATTGCGGCCGGCGAATCGGCGAGGAAGACGGAGCGTTCCGGTTCCGCGGCGAGGCCGTCGTTCCCGACGGGGCTCGTCAGCACGGCGAGCCCCGCGGACATCGCCTCGATCATCTTGATGTGGATCCCTCCGCCGATGGGGACGGGCGCCACGAGGAGGGTCGCGCGGCGGTATTCGTCGGCGAGGCTGGGCAGGTAGCCCGTCATCTCGACGCCCGCGCCTCGCGCCCGGGCGCGGAGGGCGTCGTTCGCTCCCCCGCCCGCGAGGCGGAGGACGACGTCGGGGTGGTGTTCGCGGATCGCGGGGAGGATTTCCGCGAGGAGGAGCTCCGCGATCCGGCGGTTGGGCCGTCGTGAGTAGTCGCCGACGAAGAGGAGGGTCCCGGGATCTCGCTCGTCTCGGGAACCCGTGTCCGTCGGCGGGCTCGCCTTCTTGTAGACGACGGGGAAGACGCGGGCCGAGGGGGCCAGCTCGTTGACCCTCGCCGCATCGGATTCGGAGAGGGTGAGTACGGTGTCCGCGCGCCGGAACAGCGTCGCCTCTTCGCGTCGCGTGCGGCGTCGGCGCCAGCGGGCCCAGGCGCGATCGAGCGGGTTCTCGGACTGCGACACCCGCCGCCCCGCCAGCTTCTCGCGGACGTCGGGGGCTCCGCAGACGAAGCGCACGCCCGCGGGAGGTCGCACCCACTGCGCGACCTCGGTCCAGTCCGCCTGGACGACGCCGTAGCTCTCGCGCGCGAGTTGGGCGTGGACGGCGTCGAGGAAGGGGCGGTTGACGAAGGGGCGTGGAGATCCGCTGCCGAGGGCGGCCTTGGCGTAGCGGGCGAGACGGGCGGGGAGCGAGGGCGCCCAGGGCACGGCGATCGTGCGGCCGACCAGGTTCCGCAACGGCTCGAGCCACGCCTCGCGGCCGGGGGCCACGGAGGTGACCACGTCGACCTCGGCGAGCCGGGTCAGGGTCTCCAGGTACTCGAAGGCGGCCTGGCCGCCGCCGTTCGAGGCCAGGGGAGAGGGGATCTGGATGCAGGCGTAGAGGACGTGCACGGGGTTCAGCGGGCATCATAGCGAACCCGGCCCACCTGCCGGCCCCCGACCACCCCGGGGAATCCGCCCGGAGGACCCCCTTTCTCCCCATCGGTTTCCTCCAGTTTCGGATTTTCCCACCGTAGAATCCCATCGATGGTCTGCCCCGAGGGTCAAGCGCCGGGCGCCTTCGCCTCCGTCGTCGTCTGCACCCGCAACCGTTCGGTGTCCCTCGCCGATTCGCTGGCGGGCCTGCTGGCGATGGATCACCCGTGCGATCGCTGGGAGCTCCTCGTCATCGACAATGCCTCCACCGACGACACCCTCGAGGTGGCCCGGGCCGTCGAGCGCGAGCACCCGGACCGCGTCCGCGTCGTGGAAGAGCCGGAGATCGGCCTGTCCGCCGCGAGAAACGCCGCGGTCCGCGAGAGCGAGGCCGAGATCGTCGCCTTCATCGACGACGATGCCGTTCCCGCGCCGGGCTGGCTGGGGGCGCTCGTCGAAACCCTGGAGCGGCCGGACGTCCTGTGCGCGGGCGGACCCGTCCTCCCGGAGTTCGAGGGCGAGCTGCCCGACTGGTTCGCGGGTCGGCTCCTGCCCTACCTCTCCGTCTGGGACAAGGGGGACGAGCACGTCGAGCTCGTCTACAACGAATACCCCCGCGGGACGAACGTCGCCTTCCGGCGCGAGGCCTTCGAGCGCTTCGGCGACTTCAGCACCAAGCTCGGGCGCAAGGGAGGCTCCCTGCTCTCCGGAGAGGAGATCGAGCTCTGCCTGCGCATCGAGCGCGGCGGAGGAAAGGTGCTCTACGTCCCCGGCGCCGGCGTCCGACACGTGACCCCCGCCGAGCGGGTCACCCCCCTCTGGATGATGCGACGCTTCCAGGCCCAGGGCCGCTCGGAAGCCATCATCAACTGGCGACACGCCGGCTTCCGGGGACTCCGCCGCGGACTCAAGATGTACGTGCGCAACGCGATCGCCTCGCGCGCCGAGGCGCGGTTCGGGGAGACCGGCGCCATCCTGTGCCGCTGCCAAAAGCGCGCACTGCGCGGGTACCTCTTCGGCATGCTCGAGGCGCCCCTGCGGGTGAGGCGCTATCGCTCACGAGCAGCCGAGCCGCCGACGGACTGGCAGCCGTTCGCGTGACGGGAACGGGGCGTCAGTGCTTGACCCCACGCCCGAAGTGGTTCCCGCGGTACAGGGCGAGCGGGCGTAGCCAGGGGAAGAAGAGCTCCGCCACGGACCGAACCCGGCCGCGAGCGATTCCGGCCAGGAGCTCGAGATGGACGCGCAGCCGAAGCATGTCCGCGAGCATGCTGCCCAGCGAGTAGCTCTCGCCGAGAGTGCGCCAGCCATATCCCTCGCTCTCGCAGCGACGCACCAGCGAGCGCAGACCGTAGTCGTGCGTGTGGAAGACGAACGCGTCGTAGGCCACGGCGATCTCGTAGCCGGCCTCGACGATCGCCTGCTGCCACTTCTTGTCCTCCATGATCGGCGCCCAGCCGAACGGATGCTCGAGCCAGACGCTCCGGCGCATGGCCGCGTTCACCGTGGAGAACCCGATCCCGCGATGGGCGGCGATCCAGCGATTCGACTCCCGCGTGAAGTAGAAGCGCTCGCCACAGGAATCCCAGAAGAAACGCTTCGCGCGGTCGGGCAGCTCGCGGATACCCCCCTGGACCGCGGCCACGCGCGCCTCGCCCGCGAAGAGCGGCTCGACCATCCTCGCCAGCCAGTCCTTCTCGCCGGGGACCGCGTCCTGGTTCAGGAAGACCAGCACCTCGCCGCGGCTCCGCCCGGCGCCCAGGTCCCGGGTCAAACCGTGGTTGAAGTCCTTCGGATCGATGCCCTCGATCCGCACGGGGAATCCACGCATCCGCTCGAGATGCTCCGGCGAGGAGCCGGAGTCGACGCACACGACCTCGAAGGAACGATCGATCTCCTGGGAGAAGATACCCGCGAGACAACGCTCGAGGAGCTCGCCTCCGTTCTTCGTGGGGATCACCACGCTGACGTCGACGAGCTCCGCTCCCGGCGTCTCGCCGCTCCGCGCGCGCCCGTTGCCCTCGGGGTCCTGCTCGGCATCCCGCGTCGGCTCGGCGGTCCGGCGGCCGTCTTTCGGGGGAGAGCCGTTTCCGTCGAGCAGCTCGACGTACATGGCCAGACACCTGCGCGCCGAGAGCGCCCAGTCGTAGCGCTCCTCGGCCAAGGCCCTTCCGTTGCGGGAGAGCTTTTCGCACAGCTCGTCGTCGGTGAGGAGTCGCTCGACGGCCCGCGCGAAGGGGATCGGATCCTCCTCCAGGAGCAGGTGCTCCCCGTTCTCGCACTCGATTCCCTCGGCCCCGATCGCGGTGGAGATCACCGGCAGGCCGGAGGAGAACGCTTCGAGGATCTTCAGCCGCGTCCCGGAGCCGGCCCGTAGAGGGGCGACCATGAAGCGGTGCTCGCGGTACGTCCGCCGCAGGTCCGGCACGGGGCCGACCACGCTCACCCCATCCTGTCCGTCATAGCGCAGAACGCGTGGCGAGGGACAGGCTCCGACCACCGTCAGGGTCGCGTCCGGATGGCGCAGGCGGACGAAGGGCCAGATGTCGGCCATGAAGTATTCCAGGGCGTCCACGTTCGGGAGGTTCTGGTAGTTGCCCAGGAAGAGGATCCCCTTGCGCTCCACCTCGCTCGTCGACGGGTCGTAGCTCGCGGTGTCCACGGCGTTCGGGGCGATCCGGACGCGCCGGCGGCCGCCGGGGAGATACCGGGAGATGAAGTCCGCGTCGTCCTCGGACATCACGAGCACGCGATCGGCGCGGCGGCAGACGGAGAGCTCGTACCGGGAGCACCGCACCCAGTCGAAGTAGGTGCTGCCGAAATCGTTGCCCTCCGGGAATCGCTTGTGGAACGCGAGCTTGCGCCGGCGCTGGTGCTGGCGCCGGGCGATGTCGTGCTCGGTCAACACGACGGGCACCAGACCCCGGGCGGCGCGGGCGAACTGGCCCAGCTCGGTGTACTCGAGCTGGAGGACGTCGAGCCGGTGGGTCTGCAGGATGTCGCGGATCTTCCGCTCGGCATCCTCCGAGGCGAAGAGCCCGGCGTTCGGCGCCTTCAGGCCCAGGAGATCCGGCCGGAAGGAGGGCTTCCAGTGATGGAAGTGGACGCCCTCGCAGTAGGTGAGCAGGGCCTCGCGCTGGGCAGGATCGTCTCCGGCCTGGTTGAAGATCAGGAGGTGGATGTCGCAGGTCGCGGCCAGCTCCCGCACGAGATTGAAGATCCGCACGCCGCCGCCGTGATCGGGCGGGTGGACCTTGTACGGGCTCACGATCAGGACGCGGGGACGGTGTCCACTCGGGGTCTGGAGGGCGTCCGGCGCGGGCGGATCGAGCCTCCGGCGGCGGCTGGGGAGGAGCCGCGCGACCAGCTCCTCGATCCCGAGACTCAGGAGCAGGTACGACCAGCCGAGCGGGCGGAACGCGCCGTGCACGGCCTTCCGCAGGAAGCGCAGGGTTCCGCCGATCGCCCGTCCCAGCAGGGACCGCGCCGATCGGCCCATCGCCTGCAACCGGTTGTAGGCGATCATGATCTTCCAGACGAGGGTGCCGCGCATGGCGTCGACCTCCCCCCATCCGCGCGCCACCTCGAGCTCCGCGGCGTGCAGGCGCTCGCGTTCCCGGGCGAGCTGCTCCTCGAGATGCATGCGCTCCTCGATCGACCGCGCCTCGGTATCCCGCGTCTGCGCCTCCAGGTCCCCGATCCGTGCCTCGGCGACGTCGCGTTGCTCGCGCTCGGCCGCGAGCTCCCCGGCGGACGCCTCCCGCGCCCGACGCTCCTCGTCCCTCCAGCGGGTGACGGATTCGAGGCGCGTCTCCGCGCCCCGGCGCTGCTCCTCCTCCCGGAGGGCTCGCGTCATCGCACGCTCGCGCCGGCGCCGCTCCAGGAAGCCTCGCTGCGCCTCGGCCAGCGTCCGCTTCTCCGCGGCCTTCCGGCGCCCCTCCTCCTCGCTCGCGCGTTCCTCGGCGACCTCGCGTCGGCGTCGCTCCTCGAACCTCCAGCGCGACTCCGATCGCACCCGGGCCTCGGCCTCCTCGCGCCGCTCGCGTTCGAAGGCCACCGCGCCCTCGGCGAGCTGACGGCGGTGATGTTCTTTCGCGCGCCGGCGCTCCTCCTCGTCGACGCGCTCCGCGGCATCGGCCGCCGCCGCCACCTCCATCCAGCGGCCACCGCCCACATAAACAAAACCGGACCCCGCCACCGCGCCCCCGGAAAAGCCCAGCACC
>CAYRXS010000035.1:0-2386 GCA_964428225.1 uncultured Planctomycetaceae bacterium | reverse complement strand
GAACGGCAGCACGACCTGCACGCCGTCCGCTCCCGCGGCCTCGGCGGCCCGGGAATCGGCCTGCTCGCGGTTCCGGTGCTCCTCTTCGGCCCGGGATACGGCCTCTTCGGCCCGGGAATCGGCAAGCTCGCGGTTCCGGTGCTCCTCGTCGGCCCGCGACGCGGCCTCGGCGGCCAGGAGCACCGCCTCCTCGCGCCGCCGGCGCTCCTCGGCCTCCCGCTCGTCGGCGGCCTCCCGCTGCCGGAGCGCCTCCCCGGCTCGCTCCATCTCCGTCCGGGCCCGCGCTTCGGGCTCGGTGCGGGCTGTCCGCTCGCCGTGTGCCTCCGCGAGGGCGGCCGCGCGTCGGCGGATCTCGGCCCGCAGCCGCTCTTCCGCCTCCCGACGGTGCTCCCGCTCGATGGTGACCTGCTCGTGGGCCTGCTCGCGGCGGCTCGCCTCCTCCTCGGCGCGCCGGGACTCCGCGAGGGCTCGCGCCTCGGCCTCCCAGCCCTTCGCTTCGGCCCGCTCGCGCTGGCGTTCCTCCTCCTCGACCCTCTCCCTCTCGCGGGTCGCGCTCTCCTGGGCCTCCGTCGAGCGAGCACGGGCCTCGGCCGCCTCCGCCTCCAGCTCGCCCGCCTTCTCCTTCAGCGAATCGAGCGTGGTCTGCTGCCGGCCCGTCCACCCCCGCAGCTCCTCGTTCTGGGTCTGGTAGTGCGTGAGGTGGTCCCGCAGCTTGGTGATCTCGGCCTCGTAGCGCCTCGACACCTCCTCGCCGTAGGCCTGGAAGTGGGAGCGGTTCTCCTCGAGGAAGGACTCGAGTCGACCGCTCAGCACGGAGGGGATCTTCGCCGCCACCCGACCCTTCAGGGAGCGGGTGGAGCAGGCGGCGAGGACGAACATCGGCTCCTGCTCGGGCGTGAGGGCGGGAGTCTCGGGCTCCATCACCGGGTAGGTGTGGATCCCGTTGGGCCCCTCCTCGGACGTGACGTCCCAGACGCGCGAGCCGGCCATCAGGCGCTGGCCCCAGAGGCGAACGTGGGGAAAGAACTTCCTCAGGAGCTTCGCGAACTCCTCGAGGTCCCACTCCTGGACGTGGAAGGGATTGTGGTAGGAGGGGCGCTCGGTGTACTCCGCTCGGTTGGGGGTGGAGATCAGGAGGAGCCCGCCCGGGCGCAGCACGCGCTTGGCCTCCGCCAGGACCCGCTCGTAGTCCGCGACGTGCTCGATGAGCTCGAAGCAGACGACGGAGTCGAAGGTCCGCCGGGGGAAGGGGAGGGCCTGGACGGTGGAGATCAGGTGTTCGGCGTCGGGTCCGCCGTAGTGCTCGCGCGCGAAGCGGACCGCCTTCGAGGATCGATCGACGCCCACCACCGGCCGGTCCTTCCCCGCGAGCAGCCGGGCTCCGTACCCCGAGCCACAGCCGAGGTCGAGCACTCGACCCGTGACCACGGCGGCGGCGATGCAGTAGCGATGGACGTGCTCGAAGTGAATGCCCGGACCGCCACGGCCGGGCTCGAAGCGCTCATCGGGTTGGAAGTTCGGCACCTTTTCCTACTATATCCCGCTCTCCGCACGCGGCGCCGCCCACCCCTCGTTCCGACGGTCCAGGGGCCGGCGGACGCCAGGAAGGCCCTTCGAGGCGGGGAGACGACGGAGAGTGCGTTCGCGGATGCAGACCAGGAACACCGAATTCGAGATCGGAGAGCCCGATCTGGCCATTGCACGGATCGACTCCCGCGCGAGGTACCTTGAGTACCTGGAGGCGAGAAAGAGCGAGCTCGCGCGGCGATTCGAGGTCGAGCGGGCCCTGGTCCGCTCGGAAGGGGAGTTTCGGGTGTCCGGCGACTGCTGGGCGTGCGGGAAGCCCTCCCGCTTCCTCGTGAGCCCCGAGCTCACGATGGAGATCGACGGAGATCGCCTGCCGAACTGGAGAGAGACCCTCCGCTGCGGCGGCTGCCTGCTCAACAGCCGGATGAGGGCCTCAGTGCACCTCTTCGAGCGGCTGCTCGCGCCGGATGGCGGGACGAGGATCTACCTCACCGAGCAGGTGGGGGACGTCCATCCCCACCTGCGCGCGAAGTACCCGAGGCTCGTGGGCAGCGAGTACTTCCCGGACGGCTCGCCTCCCGCCGCGGCGTGGGTCGAGGGTTTGCGGCACGAGGACCTGCGCGCCCTCTCCTTCGACTCGGAGAGCTTCGACGCCATCCTCTCCTTCGACGTCCTCGAGCACGTTCCCAACCACCTCGAGGCTCTCGCGGAGCTCCGCCGCGTGCTACGGCCAGGCGGCAAGATGCTGTTCTCCGTGCCCTTTCTCTCCCACCGACCGGACACCATCGTCCGGGCCCGGCTCGAGGAGGACGGCACCATCACGCACCTGCTCCCGCCCGAGTATCACGGGGATCCGCTA
>CAYRXS010000034.1:21892-37193 GCA_964428225.1 uncultured Planctomycetaceae bacterium | reverse complement strand
GGGCTTCGATGACGGGGAGCTCGCCATCCTGGTGGACGACGCCCAAGCCAGCTTCCCGATCACGATCGATCCCTGGGTCTGGCGCGAAGAGGCCAAGCTCACCGCCAGCGATGGGGCCGCCTATGACGAGTTCGGCACCTCGGTTTCCCTCTCGGGCGATGCAGCGCTGGTGGGGGCGCCGAGCGACGACGACCGGGGCTCGGCCTACGTATTCGTGCGGAACGGCACCGGCTGGAGTCAGCAGGGCATTCTCAGGGCGAGTGACGCAGCGAGCGGTGATTCCTTCGGGACTTCCGTTTCGCTCTCCGGGGATACGGCGCTGGTGGGGGCACCGCGGAATGATGACGCAGGCGGAGATTCTGGCTCGGCTTATGTATTCACCCGGATCGGTACCGTCTGGAGCGAACAGGTCAAGCTCACCGCGAGCGACGCGGATGAGTACGCCGAGTTCGGCGTGTCCGTATCCCTCTCTGGAGACACTGCAGTGGTCGGTGCCCAGTGGGACGACGCTGTGGGCATCGGATGTGGATCGGTCTACGTCTTCGTGCGGACCGGTACGGTTTGGAGCGAACAGGCCAAGCTCTTGGCGACCGATACGTCGTCCGGTGACTGGCTCGGCCACTCCGTCTTCCTGTCCGGGAACCTGGTGGTGGCCGGTGCGCCCTATAACGACCACGCGGGCTCCCAAAGCGGCTCGGCGTACATCTTCGAGAGGAGCGGTACCGTCTGGAGCCAGCAAGCCAAACTCACATCGAGCGATGCGGAGGCCTTTGACTACTTCGGCTGGTCCGTCTCCCTCTCGGGAGATTCGGCAATAGTCGGTGCGATATTTGACGACGATGCGGGCACCTGGTCCGGATCGGCGTACGTCTTCGTACGCTCCGGTACGGTCTGGAGTCAGCAAGCCAAGCTCACGGCGAGCGATGGGGGGGCCGATGACTGGTTCGGGAATGCCGTCTCCCTCTCTGGAGATAGAGCGATGGCCGGTGCATCGGCCGACGACCTGGGACCGGGTTCCGGCGCGGTCTACGTCTTCGAACGAACCGGCACGATCTGGACCCAAGAGGCCAAGCTCACGGCGAGCGATGGGTCGGGCGGTGACCATTTCGGTGATTCGGTATCACTTCTCGGAGACACGGCACTAGTCGGCACACCATACGACAACGATATGGGTAGCAACTCGGGCTCCTGCTATGTGCTCGAGTACATCTTCGAAGCAACGTGCACGTGGTACTGCGGAACGGGTGCCAATGCGGCGACCGACGGCTATGACATCGTCGCCCCGGCCACGATCGGCGGTGACTTCGTCGGGTCCGTCACCAGGTGCAATCCAGGCAACGTGGGCGCGATACTCGTCGCCTACTCCGCGTCGGGTTCGTATCCGACCCCATGGGGCGAGCTCCTGGTCGATTTCACCGACCCGAACGGCGAGCTCTTCGGCACACCATCCGGCTACGGCGATCCGGTCATCATCCAGGTCACGGTGCCGAACGACATGCAGCTCTGCGGCTTCGTGTTCTACACGCAGGCGGCCAGCTTCGGCGGCGGCATCTGCCTGCACTGTGCCTACGAGTGCGCGATCGGAATCTGATCGAGACCACGAGCCAGGCCTCCGTGCTCGCCGGTGACGGAGGAGACCATCCGACGGACGGCGCGGCGGCCCGCTTCCATTCCGGAGCGGGCCGCCTTGCCGAAGGCCACTCCCTCGAGGTAGCCGCCCGCGAGCTCGAGTCCCGCCGCGCGGACGTTCCAACGCGCGAGGCGGGCTCGGATTCGCGAGAGGCGCTCGGAGTGGCCGAGCTCGTATTGCGGGATGGCGCGGGGCCAGCGGCGCACGTGGGCGAACACGGGATCGTCGCGCAGGCCGAACAGCGTCGAGACGTCCCGGCGCGCGACGTCGAGCAGCTCGTCCTCGCTCAGGCTCGCCGCATCGGGATCGACCGCGCCCCCGATCATGGCGCGCATCAGGAGGCGGCGGTCGGGGCTGCGACCGTCGAAGAGGTGCGTGTCCCACAGGACGCCGAGGATGCGCAGGGGACCTCCGCGCTGGACGAGGGCGCCGAAGCCGGTGGGAACGCGGCGAAGCGCCTCCTCGTCGAAGCCGAGGGCGACGACGGAGACGTGCGGACAGGAGATGTCGGCGAGCTCGCGCGCGAGCGCCTCGTCGAGAGGCGCGAGCAGCCCGGCCGCGGACCACGCCTCGCCCGCGAGCACGAGACCGTCGGCGGGGACGCTCTCCGCCGCGCCGCGCAACGTGACGCTCCAGCGATCGGCGGCGGGGTCGTGGACGATCGCCTCGACCTCCGCGTTCGTGCGCACCTCGAAGCCTCCGCGCTCGGCGAGGGCGAGGGGCAGCTCCTCGATCCCGCCCGCGAACGACGTCAGCGCGCCCGACGGTCCGGCGGGGCCGCCGTGCTTGCGCTTGCTGCGCGACAGCCGGATCAACGCCTTCACGAGGGAGCCGTGCTCGGCCTCCAGCTCGGCCATGCGCGGGAAGGCGGAACGCAGCGAGAGCCTCCCCGCGTCGCCCGCGAACACGCCGAGCACCATGGGCGCGATCAGCCGCTCGGCGGCCTGCCGGCCGAGGCGGCGCTCGGCGAATTCGAAGACGCTCTCGTCGCTCGAATCGACGCGCCGGCGCACGAAGGGCTCCGCGCACAGCCGCAGCGTGCCGCGCGGTGAAAGGACGCCGCTCGCGAGGAACTTCAACGGGTGCGCGTGGATCTCGCGCATCCGCCCATCGCGGACGAGGAAGCGGTGCGCCGCCGCCGCGCGCGCGGGGAGCTTCGCGAGGCCCGCGACCTCGACGAGCCGGTCCAGGGCGGGCTCGTTGTCGAGGAAGCCGGTGGGACCCAGCTCGACGTGCCAGCCGTCCTCCCGGTGGCTCGTGGCCTTGCCCCCGACGCGCGCCTCGCGCTCGAGCACGAGGATCTCGAGCTCCTTCCCCGCCTCCTCGCGGGCCGCTCTGGCCGCGGCCAAGCCGGCGATGCCGCCGCCGATGACGATCAGGCGCTGCGTCTTCTGCATGTCGCTCACACCGTGCGGCTGAAGACCGGCTTCTCCTCGCCTCGGTGCTTCTCGCGCCAGTAGCGATCGAAACACATCGCCAGGTTGCGCACGAAGAGCTCGCCGAGCGCGGTGACCTCGATCCGTTCGTCGGAGATCGTCACCATGCCCTCGCGCTCGTGGACGCGCAGCTCGTCGAGATCGACGGCGAAGGTGTCCGCGAAGTCGACGCCGAAGGTGCGCTCAATGCGCGGCACGTCGATCCGCAGGTTGCACATGAGCTCGTGGATCACCTCGCGGCGCAGCACGTCGTCCGCGCTGCATTCGATCCCGCGCTCGACGGCGAGCGTTCCGCTCTCGATCGCTCGTCCGTAATGGGAGAGCTTCTTGGCGTTCTGCATGTAGGCGCCCTGCATGTCGCCGATCGCGGAGATCCCCAGACCGAGCACGTCGGACGCGGGGATCACGGTGTAGCCCTGGAAGTTGCGGCGCAGGCGTCGCTCGCGCCGCGCGACGGCGAGCTCGTCATCGGGCTTCGCGAAGTGGTCCATGCCGATCGGCTCGTAGCCGGCGGCCAGGAAGCGCTCGCGGGCGGTGGCGAACAGCCGGCGCTTGAGGTCGCGGTCCGGGAAGCTCGCCTCGTCGAGCTTGCGCTGGTGGCCCCGGATCCAGGGCACGTAGGCGAAGGAGTAGACCGCCGCGCGGTCGGCCCCCAGGCGCACGACCTCGTCCACGCTCCTCTCGAAGCCGTCGAGCGTCTGGCGGGGAAGGCCGTGGATCAGGTCGACGTTGATCCCGCGGAAGTCCCGGTCGCGCGCGTGCTCGATCAGCTTCTCGGTGCGCTCGAGCGACTGCACGCGACCGATGGCCTGCTGCACGTCGGCCGTGAAGTCCTGCACGCCGAGCGAGAGGCGGTTGAAGCCGTGCGCGGCGAGCACGTCGAGGTGCTCGAAGGTCGTGGCCCGCGGATCGACCTCGACCGCGAGCTCGGCGCCGGGCGCGGTCTCGAAGTGCCGGAAGAACCGGCCCAGGAGCGCGTCGAGCTCGGCGGGAGCGTGGTAGGTCGGTGTACCGCCGCCGAGGTGGAGCTGGGAGACGGTTCGCCTCGATGCCAGTCGCTCGGCGACGAGCTCGATCTCCCGCGAGAGCAGCTCGAGGTACGGCCGGGCCTGAGCACGATCCGGCGAGACGATCACGTGACACCCGCAGAAGAGGCACCGCTTCTCGCAGAACGGCAGGTGGACGTAGACGGAGAGCGGATCGTCGGGGTGCTCGTTCGCGGCGCGGAGCTTGTCCTCGTACAGCCCCTCGCGCAACTCGTCGGTGAACTCGACCGCCGTCGGGTAGCTCGTGTAGCGCGGTCCCGGCCGGTCGTACCGCGCGAGCAGCTCGGCGGTGGTGCTCCGCTCGCCGTGGATCACCTCGCGCCCCCTTCCCCGTGCACCGCGTCGATCACTGCCTGCACGCTCTCCAGCGGCGTGGCGGGATCGATCCCGTGCCCCAGGTTCACGACGTGCCCGCGCGCGGGCATGCGGGCGAGCAACGCCTCGGTCGCGCGACGGGCGGCGGCGGGGCCGGCCAGCAGCACCGCGGGATCGACGTTGCCCTGGAGAGCCTTCGCGGGGCCGATCGCGGCGCGCAACGCGGCGAGGTCCGTTCGCCAGCACAGGGCGAGCCCCTCGCCGGGAAGCGCCGCGTGGGCCTCGGCCAGGTGCGGGGCTCCGTTCGCGAAGTACACGCGCGGCACGCCGACGCGGCCGACCTCGTCGAGGAGCGCGCGCACGTGGGGCTCGACGTGCACCTCCCAGTCGACGCGCGAGAGGTCCCCCACCCAGGAGTCGAAGACCTGGACGACCTGGGCGCCCGCGCGGTGCTGCGCGACGAGGTAGCGGGCGGAGAGCATCGAGAGCTTCTCCATCAGACGCCCGAAGACGACCGGATCCTCGGCGAGGAGGGCGCGGAGCCGGGGGAAGCTCTTGCCGCCGTGCCCCTGCACGAGGTAGGCGGCGAGCGAGAAGGGCGCGCCCGCGAAGCCGATCAGCACGGCGCGTCCCTCGAGCGCCTCGCGCACGAGCGAGAGCGTGGCGTGGACCTCGGGCGCGATCTCCTCGCCCGCGGGCACCTCGAGCCGCTCGACGTCGCTCGCCGTGCGCAGGGGCTCGGCGACGATCGGTCCGGGGTCGAAGCGCACGTCGATGCCGAGCGCGGAGACGGGGCTCATGAGGTCGGCGAAGACGATCGCCGCGTCGAGGGGGAAGCGCCGGATCGGCATCATCGTCACCTCGGCGGCGAGCGCGGGGGAGGCGCAGAGCTCCTCGAAGCCGTGGCCGGTGCGCAGCTCGCGGTACTCGGGCAGGTAGCGTCCCGCCTGGCGCATGATCCAGAGCGGGCGGCGCTCGGTCTCCTCGCCGGCCAGGACGCGCAACATCAGATCGTTCATGCCTGCTCCCTCGCCTCGCGCGTGAAGCGGTAGCCGACGCCGCGGACGGTGTGGACGTGGACCGGGTGCTCGGGATCGCGTTCGAAGCGCTTGCGCAGCCGGACGACGAAGTTGTCGATGGTGCGCGTGGACGGGTAGACGTCGTAGCCCCAGACCTTCTCGAGAATGTCTTCGCGCGAGACGACCTCGTCCTCCCGCTCACCGAGGTACTTGAGGATCATCGCCTCTTTGTGGGTCAAGTGGTGCTCCACTCCGTCCCAGGAGCGCCCCCGGTACGTGCGGAAGTCGATCTCGTTCCCGTCGAAGCGGAGCACGTCCTCCGGCGCATCGTCGCGGTACCAGCGGCGTCGGCGCACGATGGCCGCAACGCGCAGCAGGAGCTCGCGCAGGGCGAAGGGCTTCGGCAAGTAGTCGTCGCCGCCGGCCTCCAGACCGCGAATGCGGTCGTCGAGGCTGCTGCGCGCGGTCAGGAAGAGGATCGGCACCTCGTTGCCTTCTTCCCGCAGGCGCCGGCAGACCTCCAGGCCGTCCAGCTCGGGCATCATGATGTCGAGCACGACGAGGTCCCAGTCCTCGGCGCGGAGACATTCCAGCGCCTGACGGCCGTCGAAGGCCACCTCTGTCGTGTAGCCCTCGGCGATCAGGTTCTCGCTGATCCCCAGGGCGAGGTGCTCCTCGTCGTCGACGACGAGGATGCGTGCCGCGTCTTCGCTCATCGCGCCTCCTCCTCGCGAGGAGCCGCCGGCCACCAGACGCGGAACGTCGCGCCGGTCCCGGGACCCTCGCTGTGAGCCTCCACCCTTCCCCCGCCCTGCCGGACGAGGTTGCGAACGATGTACAGGCCGAGCCCGGTGCCCTTGCTCGTGCGCCGGAGCTCGTCGCCGGGACGATAGAACTCGTCGAAGAGCTTCGAGGCCTCGCGGGGGTCGAAGCCGGCGCCGTCGTCGACGACGTCGACCCGGTGGAGCTCGCCGTCCCGCGCCGCTCGGAGCACGACCGTGCCGCCCCCCGCACCCGCCACCGACTTCACCGCGTTCTGCAGGAGGTTGTCGAGCACGATGCCCAGGGCCGTACGGTCGGCCATGACGGCCAGGTCGGGGGGCGCCTCGACGCGCAGCTCGACCGTGCGCGCGTGCGCCGGCTCCCGCTCGGTCTCGACGAGGCGGTTCAGCTCCGCGAACAGCTCGATCCGCTCCGGAGTCCCGAGCACGTCGCCGGCGTCGATGCGCGCCGCGTCGAGGATGTTGACCACCATCACCTCGAGCCGTCCCACGTCGGCCGCCATGCGCTCGACGAGACGGGCGCGGGCGTCGCGGTCGAGCTCGCGCATCATCAAGGTCTCCGCGGAGAGGCGGAGGCTCGCGAGGGGGCTCTTGAACTCGTGGGTGACGGCGGCGAGGAAGTTGTGCTGGCGCCGGTGGAGGTCCGCCCTCTGGCGCAGCACCTGCCAGATCACGATCCCGCCCGCGCCCAGCACCAGGAGGAAGAAGCCGCCCTCCCAGCAGTACTGGTTGATGTGGTGGAACCGCGCGCGGTCGATGGCCTCGAGCTCCACGGATCGCACGCTCACCGCTCCCGCCGCGTCGATGGCCAGGTGCTCATTGCGCTCGGCGACGCGCTCCGAGGAGATACCGGCCTCGAGCATGAGCTCGGCGTTGCGGACGTCGTCGTCGTACCGCGCGAGGGCGCGATCGTGGATCTCGGAGCTGAGCTGCACCTGGTCGACCAGCCAGTAGGCGGCCTGGCCGACGCAGATGACGAACAGACCGATGAACGCGACCTGCAGCGTTCTCGTGCTCGGGATGCCCCACTTCATGAGCGGCCTCACCTCAGCACCTCGGACGATGCCGGTGCAAGCCGATTCTCGGCGGCCCCCAGGAAGGCGTTCAGGGCCTCCTGGCCTCCGTGGTAGGCGATCGCCCGCAATCCGGTGGTCGGCATGTGCGCGAACCGGCGCGCGAGGGAATCCACGAAGCGCTCCAATCGAACGCGTTGATCCTCGTCGAGCCCCTTCAAGTCGCGCCGCAAGCTTCGGGTCAAAGCCGCGCGGGCGGCGTCCCGGTAGTCGCGCTGCAGTGCGGCGGCGACGTCATCGGCGGATCGGCGCGCGATCTGCCGGCGGACTCCCTCGAGGGCTTCGTCGATCCAGGCCCGGGCTTCCGCCGTCTCGCGCAGGCGGCGGCGACGACCGGCCTCGGCCCGCTCGAGGATCTCCTCCAGAGCCAGGCGCTCGAAGCCGAGGGTCCGCGCCGTTTCGTGATCGACGTCGGGGGGATTCGCGAAGTCGATCAGGAGCGGCAGTCGCTCTCCGCAGCGCCGCGCCAGTCGCTCCAGCGTCCGCGCATCGAGGACCGGCTCGTCGCCGCTCGTGGCACAGATCAGGGCCGCGATCTCGTCGGGGGCCTCGCGGAACTCCTCGAGGCTGCGGGCCCGGGCAAGCTCCCCGAGCTCGTCGGCGAGGGCCCGGGCGCGGGAAAGGGTGCGATTCACGACCAGGACCGTCGCCCCCGACGCGACCAGGGAGCGGCCGCAGCGCTCCGTCATCGGCGAGACGCCGATCAGCGCCACGGTGCGGCCCGGGCCGATGCCGAGCTCGCGCAGGGGATCGAGCGCGATCTCGGCCAGGGAGGTGCGGCCCCCGCCGAGCCCGGTCTCCTTCCGGATGCGTCGCGAGACCTTCTGGGCGTTCTCGAAGAGGTGTTCGAGGTGCGGCCCCGTGACTCCGAGCCCCCTCGCCTCGGCGTAGGCCTCCCGCACCTGACCCGCGATCTCGCTCTCGCCCACCCGCGCCGAGTCGAGACCGGCAGCGACGAGAAAGAGGTGCTCGATGGCGCCCTCGCCCGCCCAGGCCCGCAGCGCGCGCTCGGCCTCTCCCGGACGAGAAGGGCCGTCCGAGAAGGCCTCGAAGATCGCGCGGCGCACGTGCGACACCGAGGCACCGGGCCTCGCCACGAAGAAGAGCTCGACGCGGCAGCAGGTCGCGAGGTAGACGAGCTCGCGAGCCCCGATCTCCTCCGCCAGCGAGGTCATACGCTCTACCCGCCCCTCGGCGGGAAGGGTGTAGCGTGCGACCGCCTGGGGCCCCCCCTGCTTCCAGGAGAGGCCTACGACTCCGAAGTGATCCATGGGTACCTCTTGCCCCTCGACGCGCTACATAGCCCGAGCCCGTACCCCGTGTGTCACACGAGTGTCAGGGTCCCGGTTTTCTTCCCGCGGGCGAGAGTACGGCCGCGAAGGCTTCGATCAGGGCGGGGTGATCCCCCACCGCGGGCACGAGCCGGAAGTCCCGGCCGCCCGCGGCCAGGAAGGTGTCGCGACCCCGCACGCCGAGCTCCTCGAGGGTCTCGAGGCCGTCGGTGAGGAAGCCCGGCGCGATCACCGCGATCGAGCGGGTCCCCTCGCGGGGGAGGCGAGCCAGGAGGTCCGCGGTGGCGGGCTCCAGCCAGCGCCCCGGTCCGAAACGAGACTGGAAGCAGAGTGTGACGTCCGATTCGTCCCGGCCCAGGCGCTCGGCCAGGGCCGCGGTCGTCCGCTCGCAATCACGGGAGTAGCGCCCGCCCTCGCGGCGATCGACCGAGGCGGGGATACCGTGGAAGGAGACGAGCAGGCGATCGCAAGCGCCGGTGCCCGCGTCCTCCGCGCGCGCGGCGAGGGCCTCGACGTAGCCGGGATCGTCGGGGGCCAGGAGGAGGAGCCGGGGCGGCGGGTCGAGCGTCAGGTCCCGGGTCGCCCTCTCGAGCAGGTCCTCGAGCGTCCCCGTGGTCGAGGCGGTGCGCTGGGGGAACAGGGGCAGGACGACGACCCGGGCGGCCCGCGCCGTGGCGCGGTCGAGCAGCTCGACGAGCGACGGCGCGCCGTAGCGGAAGGCGGGGGTGACGATCGCGCCCTCGCCGAGGTGCTCCCCCAGGGCGGCGGCGATCGCCTCGGTCGTCACGCGCAGGGGCGAGCCCCTCTCGGTCCAGATCTCCCGGTAGGCCTCCGCCACGGCGCGCGGGCGGCGCCGCAGCACGATCCCGTGGAGCACGGGCTTCCACAGGGCGCGCGGCCAGGGCACGACGTGGGGATCGGAGAGGAACTCCGCGAGGAAGGCGCGCACGGCGTCCGCGGTGGGAGCCGCCGGGGTCCCCAGGTTGGTGACCAGCACCTCGGTCGTCGGCTCGCGTCTCGTCGCGGCGGGCATGGCGGCTCGCCGGGTGGTCAGGTCCGCCGCGGGGGACGGCCGTATCGCGTGAGGCCGAGGATCAGCAGCGCGAGGATCCCCAGCCCGGCGGGAATGGAGATCCAGGTCCCGAGCCGGATCGAGAGGGGTTCGTAGCGGAACTCGACCTCGTGGGAGCCCGCCCCGAGGGCGACCGCGCGGAAGATCATGTTCGCGGTGAAGAGCTCGCGCTCCTCGCCGTCGACGTAGACCTTCCAGCCGGGGAAGGCCTGGTCGGTCAGGACGAGCAGGCCGTCGCCGTCGAGCTCGGCCCGGACGCGCACGGTGGAGTTCGTCCACTCCGGCGTGTCCACGGTCGCGCTCGCGAAGGGGGTCGCGGGCCGCCAGTCCTCGTCCAGGGCGGCGACCTCGAGGGGATTCCACGCGCGCGGATCCGCCTCCCAGATCACGCCGAGCTCCTCGAGGGAGATCACCGTCGGCACGCAGAACGCGCGCGGGTACGGATCGCGCGCCCGGTAGATCCACGTCTCGGCCCACGCCTCGCCCTCGCCCTCGGGGCTGGCCACGAGCTCCCACTCCGGGTGCTCCCATCGCTCGCGCATCGCGAACATCCCGACGCCGTACAGCCGGAAGGTCGGCAGCGTCGGATCGACCGCGCGCGCGTTCCACGCGAGCAGGGGATTGACCCCGGGGGGCAGGACGTAGGTGCGATAGTGGTTGAAGGCGGCGACGTCCATCGCGTCGTAGCCCTCGATGTGGGACAGCCCGCGCACGAGCCCGGTGTCCGCGGGCAGCACCCCGGTATCCGAGAGGAAGCGGTGGGGACCGAGGCCGTCGGCGAGGATTTCCTCGGTGCGCGTGGGCGGGAAGGCCGCCCCTTTCGGTACGGCGGGATTCACGCCGCGGGCGAAGTGCAGGGCCTGGAGGAGGGCGAGCAGGACCACGCACCAGGGCAGGAATCCCCCCACGCCGACCGGATGCAGGAGGAGGAAGACGAGGACGATCGCGAGGCAGAGCACGGTCACCGGATGGCGGTCGACCGATCGCTCCGTGGTGAAGACCGCGGCGCGTCGCTTCCCCGTGCCGTCGGGGCCGAGGATCTCTACCGTGGCGCGCCAGTGTCCGTCGGGCAGGCGGGAGGTGAGCAGGTGGGGCGTGCGGAACCACCGCGCCCCCTCCGGGGCCGCGTCCACCGCTCCGGGGGCGTTGCGGCGGGCCGCGCCGGACGGATCGGCGTGGAGCTCGAGGGGAATGACGTAGGCGCCCTCGGCCCGGGCCTGGCCCGTCTCGTCGATGGGCTCGACGCGGAGCCCGGCCCGCTCGACCGGGAGCTCGGGGTGCAGCCAGCCCTCCAAGGGGGAGTCCACGCCGTCGACGCGCTCCGCGGGGAGGAGGGCGAAGCCGCAGAGCTCGTCCGTCTCGGGGGTTGTGGCGACGGAGTCGTCGAGGGGCGTCAGGCCCGGGGGGAAGAGGGCGGCTCCGGCGAGGGGGAGCAGCACGAGGGCCGCGGCGATCCGACTCGCCCGGGGAGCCGCCTGCAGGGCCTCGCCCGCCAGCAGCCCGATCAGCAGCGACGCGACCGACATGAGCCGGACCGTGTCCCCCAGGCCCACGACGGGCAGGAGGCGCCAGACCTCGAGCAGCCCCGGGGTCTCGACCGCGAGCAGGAGCCCGAGGGGGGCGAGGACGAGGACGAGCCGGCGGCGCAGGAGGGGGCCCGCGGGGGAGAGGGCCGCGGCGAGGGCGTAGGCGAGGGCGGCGAAGGCCACCCAGGGGCTCGCGGCCTCGATGTAGTTGCCCTCGCCTCGGTAGCCGCCGCCCGCGGGATCGCCGGGGGCCCCGAGGCGATCGGGCACGAGGGCGAGGGCGGCGGAGGCGTCGAGGCCCCGGGCGGCGAGGAGCAGAGTGGCTCCTCCCGCGGCGAAGGCGAGCCCGATGGCGCCGGGGAGCCAGACGCCTCGTTCGAGGAGCCGGTTCTCCGCGCGCGCCCGCGCGAGGGGTCGCACGAACCACGCGCCGAGGGCGGCGAGGACGAGCAGGACGCCGAGGGCGAGCAGGTCCGGGCTCGCGGTCAGCACGTCGGCCGCCCGCTCGCGGACCTCCTGGGCGGCGGAGAGGTTCAGGTACTCGATCAGGGGCAGGAGGCTCGCGAGGCTGGCCAGGGTGCCGAGGGCAAGCGCGACCAGCCCCCGGATCCCCGCCCGCGGCTCGCGCAGGGCGATAGCGACGGCCCAGAGTCCGGCGGTGGCTCCCACGAAAAAGGCGGTCTCCGCATGGCCCCCGAGCACGGCCAGGGCCATGCTGATCGCCACCCCCCCCATGGCGAGCAGCGGCCGTCGTCCGCGGACGCCCTCCAGGAAGAGCAGGAGCCAGGGCAGGAGCGGGGGGACGTGGCCCAGGGGGTGGTTGAGCCAGAGGGTCAGGTAGCCGCCCATCCCGAAGGTGATCGCGGCGAGGGCGGCGGGCGCGCGGGCGAGCGCGAGGCGGCGGGCGAGCAGGTACGCCCCCGTCAGGGCGAGAGCGACGCGCAGCCACGCCACGAGGGCGAGGCCCCGGTGGAAGAGCGCCTCGCCGCCGAGGCGCTCGAGGCCCACGAGGGCGAGCACCTGGGGGTCGAGGGCTCCCGACTGGGCGTTCCCGAAGCCGGGGGCCCCCGCGTAGATCAGGGGGCACCAGGTGGGCGGATCCCCGCTGCGCCAGCTCCGCGAGACCCAGCGATAGAAGGGATAGAAGCAGATCCCCTGGTCCGAGAGGTCGGGATTCGCCGGCGTCGGGCCGACCTCGGGCGGCAGGTGGGCGGACCAGGGCAGCTGGAGCGTGGCGGTGTCGACGGCGAAGAGGACGCGATCGCCATCGAGCAGGGCCTGGCGGAGGGGCCAGGCCGCCAGGAGCAGGGCCGTGAGGAGGACGATCACGCCCTCGCGCCATCCGACGCACGCCGGACGCGCCCGATCCGGCTCGGCGGGCCCTTCGAGGATGGACATGGCCCGATTCTGCCCCCGCCGGGACGCGCTTGCCAGCGGGGCGAGGATTCGTGGGCGGGGTCGGGCCTCTCGGGAGGTCGGGGGCGGGGTAGGGTTGGGGGAGCGTCGGGGGGGGGGGCGGCGGTCCGCGTCGGCTCTCGTCGCCCGTCCCAAACCCCCACCCACCCGGGGCAGGCACCCCCCGGACTCCCCCCCCGCCCGCCCGGTTGCGCGCTTTCCCCGGAATCTCCTCCCCGTCCCTCGCTATCATGCGGCGTCCATGACCCCCCCCGCCCTGAGCGTCGTTCTCCCGGTCTACAACGAGGCGCTCGTCCTGGAACGGACGTTCGCCACCCTCGTCCCCTTCCTCGAGGCCCTGGACGAGGACTTCGAGATCGTCTGCGTGGACGACGGGTCCCGGGACGACTCCCTCGCGATCCTGCGGCGCCTGGCGGAGGCGGATCCCCGGATCCGGACCGACGCGCTACCGAGCAACCGGGGCAAGGGCGCCGCGGTGCGCCGGGGGATGCTGCAGGCGGAGGGCGAGCGGATCGTCTTCATGGACGCCGATCTGTCGACCCCGCTCGAGGAGCTCAAGAGATTCCTCGGGGCCCTCGACTCGGACTACGAGGTGGTCATCGGGAACCGACGCGCCCCCGGCTCGCGGATCACGCGCCACCAGCCCTGGATCCGCGAGTCCCTCGGGAAGGGCTTCACGACCCTCACCCGCCTCCTCCTCGCTCCCGGAGTCCACGACTTCACCTGCGGCTTCAAGGGCTTCCGACGGCACGCCGCCCGGGAGATCTTCCGGCGATCGATCCTCGACGGCTGGGCCTTCGACGCCGAGCTCGTGGTCATCGCCCAGGAGCTCGGCTACAAGCTCGCCCAGGTGCCCGTGCAGTGGGCCAACGAGGAGGGCACGAAGGTGCGGCTCTGGCGGGCCATTCTGGGATCGCTGTGGGAGCTCCTGCGCATCCGCTGGCGGCGCTTCCGAGGGGCGTACCGCTGATGCTCCCCGGCATCGAACCGCCACGGACGCACGAGGCATGAGGGCGGCAGCTCCCACCGACATCGCCGGAGACCCCGGCCTCGCCCCCACGCCGCACCGGGGCCCGCGGGGGCCGTTCGTCGGCACCCCGAGCCGCCACCCCATCCGCCGCTTCGCCCACGACGAGCGGCTCGACGCCCTGCTCCTCGACCTCCACCGGGGCTTCGGCCCCCAGAGCTGGTGGCCGGCCGAGACGCCCTTCGAGGTGATCGTGGGGGCGATCCTCACCCAGAACACCGCCTGGACGAACGTGGAGAAGGCCCTGGCGAGCCTCACCGCCCGGACCGCCCTCACCCCCGCCGCCCTGCTCCGGATGGCCCCCGAGGCCCTCGCCGAGGCGATCCGAGCCTCCGGCTACTTCCGCGCGAAGGCGAGGAAGCTCCACGAGATCGCCGGCTGGTACCTCGACGCCGGGGGCCTGGCCGCCCTGCGCGAACGACCCCTCGAGCCGCTGCGGCGCGAGCTCCTCGGGGTGTGGGGCGTCGGCCCGGAGACCGCGGACTCGATCCTCTGCTACGCGGCGGGCCGGCGGACGGCGGTGGTCGACGCCTACACGCGGCGTATCCTCGAGCGGCACCGGCTCCTCCCCGCGGAGGCGAGCTACGAGGACGTCCGCTCCTGGCTCATGGAGCGGCTCGTGGCCTCCCGGCGCGTCTACGAGGAGTTCCACGCCCTGTTCGTCCGCGTCGGCTACCACCACTGCAAGCCGACCGCGAGCTGCGAATCCTGTCCCGTGACCGATTCCCCGACCCTGTAGCCCACGATGTTCCGCGAGCAAGCCCTCACCATCGTCGTCCCCGCCCTCGACGAGGAGGCGACGATCGCCGAGGTCGTCCGGGAGTTCGGGGAGCTTCCCTGCGTGGACCGCGTGCTCGTCGTCGACAACCGCTCGACGGACGGCACCCCGGAGGCGGCCCGGGAGGCGGGGGCGGAGGTGATCGAGGAGACCGAGCGCGGCTACGGCAGCGCCATCCGCCGCGGGCTCGACCACGCCTTCGCCACGGGCGCCGAGATCGCGGTCGTCACCGAGGCGGACGGCTCCTTCCGCGCGGAGGACGTCTGGAAGCTCCTCCACTACCTCGACGACGGCCAGCTCGTGCTCGGGACGCGGACCACCCGCCAGATGGTCGAGCAGGCGGGCAACATGCGCGGGCTCCTCCGGCTCGGCAACATCGTCATGGCCAAGCTCCTGGAGCTGCTCTGGTTCTTCCCCCACGAGCCCCGCCTGACCGACGTGGGCTGCACCCTGCGCGGCCTGAGCGCGGAGACCTGGGCCGAGCTGCGCGAGGGCCTCCAGGAGGGGGGACCCGAGCTCTCCCCCGAGATGATCTGCGAGGCCTACCGGCGAGGCATGCGGGTCATCGAGCTGCCCGTGCGTTACGGGGCCCGCCGCGGCGGCGAGTCGAAGCACTCCCGCAGCCTCCTCCACGTGGCCCGGACCGCCCTGGGCATGCTGAGCACGATCTGCCGCAAGCGACTGGGGCTCGGGAAGAGACGCTAGGGGCCCGGAGAGATCGGGAAGCGGTTGGGCGCTGGTGGGCAGCGGCCGGGATTGTGTACGGTTTGGGTCAGTCGGGGACGTCTCGCGAGGTTCTCCGTAATGGCTGTGTCCCGATAGCGTTAGAGGGCAGAGTCGGGGGGGGGCGGGGCGGGCGCCCGGGCCAACAGGAACCCCACCCCACCGC
>CAYRXS010000034.1:0-21882 GCA_964428225.1 uncultured Planctomycetaceae bacterium | reverse complement strand
GCGTGGTTCCCCTTATTGGGGGTGCCCCGATTGCGTTAGCGGCCTGTGGCGGCGGGCCCGGGGCCGGAGCCCTCTTCCCTGGATCCCGAACCCCCTGGGCGACGTCGATCGCCCCGAACGCGATGACGCAACGCATTCTCGTCGTCGAGGACGAAGAGGCCCTCGCCCTGGGCATCAAGGACGCCCTGATCCACTCGGGCTACGAAACGGACGTGGTCTTCAACGGCCAGGCCGCGCTCGAGGAGCTCGGCTCGGGCCGGTACGACCTGGTCGTCCTGGACATCATGCTGCCCGGCATGAGCGGCCTGGACGTGCTCCGCAAGCTCCGGGAGTCGAAGGAAGACGTCCGCGTGATCGTCCTCACCGCCCTGGCGGACGAGAGCGACGTGGTGCGGGGCTTCGAGCTCGGCGCGGACGACTACATGGCCAAACCCTTCTCGCCCCGCGAGCTGGTCGCCCGCGTGAGCGCCCAGTTCCGCCGCCGCGAGATGGACACCGCGCCTCCGCCCCAGCTCACCCTGCCCGGCGGCATCCAGGTCGACCTCGCCCGGCTGGAGGTCCACCGCGACGGCGAGATCGTGCCCCTCACGCCCCGGGAGGGCGACATCCTCGCCTACCTGGTGCAGCACCGCGACCGGGTCGTCACCCGGGAGGACCTCCTGCTCGACGTCTGGCACTACCGCAACGCGAACGTGGAGACGCGGACGGTCGACATCCACATCGTCGGGCTGCGCCGCAAGGTCGAGCCGGATCCCTCCAAGCCCAGCCTGATCCAGACGGTGCGAGGCAAGGGCTACCGCTGGTACGCTTGAGCCCCACGGCGCCATCGACCGCGGGGGGATCTCCAGGATCCCCGGCAAACGGTCGAACCCGTCCTCCGGAGACGTTCCGTTGCTCCCGCTCAAGACGACGCGTACCGCCCTCGGGCTCTACGGAGTCCTCCTGGTCCTGCCCACCCTGATCTTCGGGTGGCTCTACTGGCGCGAGCTGAAGCAGGACTACGAGGCCCAGCTCGCCATGGTGCCCGAGGACGCCCAGGACGGCGCCCGCCGCATCCTCGCGGGGATGGAGGGCAAGATCGACGAGCTCCTGCGGAGCGAGAACGAGCGGGACTTCTACCAGTACGCCGACGTCTACACCCCCGCGGACGCGAAGGGCGAAGGGTTGGCCCTCCAGGACTCCCCCCTCGCCCAGGGGCGGGTGCCGCGGGGGGTGCTCGGGTGGTTCGACTACAACGTGGCCCGGCTCGACGGGGAGGTCGACCTC
This sequence comes from uncultured Planctomycetaceae bacterium, assembly GCA_964428225.1. Lineage (GTDB taxonomy): Bacteria > Planctomycetota > UBA1135 > UBA1135 > JBFMCU01. Next base: position 20,616 of record CAYRXS010000034.1, on the reverse strand, counting down.
TTCGTGGGGAACGCGCCCGACGCCGAGGAGCGAACCGCGACCATGCGCGCCGGCCTGGAGTCGTACCGGGCGTCCAAGGAGGACGAGAGCATGCGCGAGCGGCTGCGCGAGCTCGACGGCATGGCCCCGGGCCTGGTCCCGATGAAGTCCGCCATCGTCCAGCGCGGCTACAAGGAGGACCTCGGGTGCATCCGGGACTGCGCGTTCCTGATGGAGGGGGAGCTCCTGCAGATCAGCACCTCCGCCTTCCGCCTGGAGTTCCGCCTCGACGAGAACGGCGAGCCCCGGGCCATTGCCTCGCGCCTGGTGATCCTCGTGCCCATGGAGGGGGCCCTGCCCGCGGAGGCCGAGTGTCTTCGTAGCCTCCTGATGGACGGCTTCAGCCTGCGGCAGGGCTTCGTCCTGGACGTCGACTGGCTCTTCGATCGCCTGCCGCGGACGATCGCGAGCCAGGTCCTGCGCGAGGACCAGGAGCTCAAGGAGCCCTCGAAGGAGCGGCCCCTGGTGAACATCGGGACGAAGTTCGCGGAGCTGCAACCGGTTCGCGACCTCGGGTTCAGCGCGTCCAGCCCCGAGGAGAGGCTGTACGGGATGCTGGAGGTCGAGATCAACACCGATCGGATGCGGGAGCGCTTCGAGAGTCAGTCGAGGAAGTTCCTCGCCGTGGCCCTGATGCTCGTCCTGACCCTCGGCATCGGCATGACGCTCCTCTACCGAAGCGTCAACGTCGAGCTCGAGCAGGCGCACCGCATGCAGAACTTCGTGGCCGCGGTCACCCACGAGCTGCGGACGCCCGTCTCCACGATCCGCCTGCACGGGGAGATGCTGCTGGACGGCTGGGCGGCCGATCAGGACAAGCGACACGAGTACTACCGGCGCATCGTCCGCGAGACGGATCGGCTCTCCACCCTGGTGGAGAACGTGCTGGAGAAGAGCCGCCTGAAGGAGAACGTCCGCGAGCCCCGGCCGAGCGACCTCAACGAGCTCATCGCGCCGCTGGTCCCCCGCCTCGAGCGGCTGGGCGCTCGCCCGGACGAGCTGTCCCTCGAGCTCGAGGAGGGCCTGCCCGCGGTCTGGCTGATCCCCGAGAGCGTCGCGGGCATCCTCGAGAACCTGGTGGAGAATGCCCGCAAGTACGCGCTCCCCACGTCGAACGGCGAGCCCATCCTGATCCGCACGCGCCGGGGCGGGAAGCGCGTCCTGCTCGAGGTGGCCGACCGCGGACCGGGCGTCCCGGACGCCGAGCGCGACCGGATCTTCGACGCCTTCTACCGGCTGGGCAGCGAGTCCACCCGCACCGCCACGGGCACCGGGCTCGGCCTCCACCTGGTCCGGCTCCACGCGGAGGCGGCGGGGGCCGAGGTCGCGGTCCGCGATCGAGAGGGCGGCGGAACCGTTTTCCAGGTGGCCTTCCGCCCCGCCAAGTGAGCTCCCCGGGATGCGGACTGCCCCCGTCGGGCCGCGGAGGGTAGACTTCCTCGCCCTCGCCGCGCCGATCCGCGCAACTCGGAGGGCCTCGCTCAAGCGGGGCCGCCCGATGGGTCGATGCGGAGGGGTCCCCCCTACCCGTTCGAACGACGCGCATCCCCTGCCCCCACGCCGGGATGCACCCGTTCGCCCGCGATCATGCACGTCGTCGTCCTAGGAGCCGGTCTCGCCGGCTTGGCAGCCGCCTACGAGCTGGCCAAGACCGGCCAGCGGATCACGCTCCTGGAGAAGGAGGGGTGGCTGGGGGGCATGGCCCGGTCCTGGAAGAAGGGGGACTACTGGCTCGACTACGGGCCGCACCGCTTCCATTCGAGCGATCCGGAGCTGATCGAGCACATCTACGAGGTCCTGGACAAGGACGTCGTGATCCGCGACCGCATGTCCCGGATCTTCATGAGGAAGAAGTTCTTCAACTACCCCCTGAAGGCGCAGAACGTCCTGCAGAACATGCCCAAGGGGCTGCTCTTCCGCGCGATCTGGGACTACATGACCATCCGGATGCGCCAGTGGTTCAAGAAGATCCCCGACGACAACTTCGAGACCTGGACCAAGAAGCGCTTCGGCAACACGCTGTACGAGATGTTCTTCGGCACCTACACGTCCAAGGCGTGGAAGATGCCGTGTACGGAGATCAGCGCGGACTGGGCGAGCCAGAGGATCAGCCAGTCCAACCTCTGGGACACGATCTCCAAGACCCTGCGACCCCCGAAGAGCGGGGAGGTGCGCAGCCTCGTCAGCGAGTTCTGGTATCCCGCCCGCGGCGGCATCGGCCAGATCGGGCGCAAGTACGGCGAGAAGCTCGAGGCGATGGGCGTCGAGATCCGCACGGGCGCTCCGGTGAAGCGGATCGAGACCGAGAACGGCGTGGCGAAGCGCGTCGTGTGGGAGCAGGACGGCACGGAGCACGTGACGGAGTGCGACGAGGTCGTCAACACGATCCCCCTGCCCCGGATCCTGGAGGCGCTCGATCCCCCGATCGACGAGGAGACGAGCGCGGCGATCGCCAGCCTCCGGTACCTGGGGATGCTCTTCGTCTACCTGGAGGTCGATCAGCCCACGGTGTCTCCGGACCACTGGATCTACCTGCCCGAGAAGCACCTGACGATCCACCGGATCTCCGAGTTCAAGAACTTCAGCGACACGGCCGCCCCCGGGGACAAGACGGCGGTCTGCTGCGAGATCACCTGCCGGATCGGGGACGAGCACTGGAACCTGTCGTTCGAGGAGGCGGTCGAGATCGCCGAGCGTGACCTGATCACCGTGGGGCTCCTGCCTCCCGGGAAATGCCGCGGGCTCGACCTCCAGCGGCTCGCCTACGCGTATCCGGTGTACGACCTGAGCTACAAGGGCAACCTCGAGACCCTGAAGCGGGCCGCGAAGAGCGTCGCCAACCTCCACACGACCGGACGCCAGGGCCTGTACCGGTACAACAACATGGACCACTCGATCGCCATGGGCCGCCGGATCGCGGAGACGATCGTCCGGGGGCAGGACCAGCGGGCGGACGAGGTGGCGGCCGGCAAGGAGTACTTCGGGTGACCGCCGCCCCGGGGCTCTCGGACTCGATCCCCGAGGAGGCCTGGGATCACGTCGCCTGCGGTCTCTGCGGGAGCGAGGAGCGCGACACCAGGTTCACCGACGGCCCCTTCTCCGTCGTCCGGTGTCGCGAGTGCGGGCTCACCTACGTCACGCCCCGGCTCGGCGACTCCTCCCTGCTCGAGCAGGTCTACGACGAGGCCTACTGGTCCTCGAACAGCGCCAGCGAACGCGGCTACACGGACTACCGCGCGGACGAGCGTCTCTACCTGAAGACCTACCGGCGGCGGCTGAGCGTCTTGCGACGGCACTTCGACGGTGCCGGTCGGGTGCTCGACGTCGGCTGCGCGGCGGGTTACTTCCTCGAGGTGATGCGCGGGGAGGGCTGGGACGTCACGGGCCTCGAGCCCTCCGCGGCCATCCTGCCCTTCGCCGAGGAGCGGCTCGGACGGGAGAACGTGAAGGGGGGCCGGCTCGGGGAGGTCGACCTCGAGGAGGGCTCCTTCGACCTGATCACGATGTGGGACGTCATCGAGCACATCCCCGATCCCGTCGGGGCCGTGCGCGAGGTGGGGCGGCTGCTGGCTCCGGGCGGGAAGCTCCTGATCGAGACCCAGAACGTCTCCAGCACCGCCGCGCGCGTGCTCGGCCGGCGCTGGCAGCACTACAAGCACGCCGAGCACATCTACCACTTCGATCCGTCGACCCTCGAGCGCATGCTGGGCGAGGCGGGCTTCGAGATCCTGGAGAACCGGCCGTGGCTCGGGGGCAAGTACGTGTCGATAGGCTTCATCGCGGAGCGCTCCCGGCGCCTCCACCCGGTGCTCTCCTGGCTGCTCTCGCCCCTGCAACTCGTGCGCGACCTCTCCGTCTACGTCAACCTGTTCGACGAGATGATCGTCGTCGCCCGGCCTCGCTGATGGAGCCCACCGCCTATCGCCAGTTCCTCGAGCTGGAGCGGACGCACTGGTGGTTCCGGGGCCGCCGCACGGTGTACTTCGGCATCCTGCGCCACGTCCTGGGCGGGGAGCGGCCGGCGCGGGTGCTCGACCTGGGGTGCGGGAGCGGGGGATTCCTCTCCGGCCTCGCCGAGATCGCCGACGCGGTCTATCCCTCCGACATCGACCTCGAGAGCCTCGGCCACTGCCGCGAGCGCGGCTTCCCCGCGGGGGTCGTCTCCAACGGCTACGTGCTCCCCTACGGCGACGAGACCTTCGATCTCGTCTGCATGTTCGACGCGATCGAGCACATCCCCGACGACGCGCGCGTCATGCGCGAGGTCGCGCGCGTGCTACGTCCCGGGGGTCGCTGCCTGACGAGCGTTCCCGCGTACCAGTTCCTCTACGCGAACAACGACCGCATCGCCCAGCACCAGCGGCGCTACGACCGCCGGATGCTGGGCCAAGTGTTCGCCCAGGCGGGGCTGGAGGTCGAGCGGAGCACGCACACGAACGTCTTCCTCTTTCCCCTGATCCTGCCCGTCGTGCTCCTGATCAAGGTGATCGAGCGGATCATGCCGAACCGGGAGGAGGCTCGGCACACGAACCTGACCTGGCCCATCCCGGGCTTCGTGCACCACCTCCTCCACGCGGTCTTCGCCGCCGAGCTCCCCTTCAGCCGACGCTTCGACTGGCCGGCCGGCCACTCGATCGTGGCCATCGGCCGGAAGGCGGGCTGAGCCCGGGGCGGATCACTCGTCGTCGGGCGACTCGGTCTCGTCCGCGGGGGGAGTGTCGTCGGTGGGCGGCGGCGTGTCGTCCGCGGGCGGAGCGTCGTCGGCGGGCGGCGTGTCGCCGTCCGTTCCCTCGGTCTCCGCGGCTTCGTCCGCTTCCGTCCAGGCGTCGGAGGCCAGCCAGAGGCCGAACTCCTCGCGCATGTACTCCAGGTTCCAGCCGTCGACGAGCTTCGACGGGGCAAACGCCACGGTGCGGGTCTGGTAGGACTCGTAGGTCGCGGGGCCCATGCGCTCGATCGGGACCTCGCGCGAATCCGCCCTGCGGACGAGGAAGGCCCGAAGCTCCGGTCCGTCGGTGGCGACCGGTGCGATCTCGCCGACCTCGAGCTCCAGGTACTTGACGACGGTACGGATGTGCTGGTGAGCGGGGAGGTTGCGGTCCGGATCGGCGTCGGCGTGACTCGCCTTGTCCAGCCAGCCGCGCTGGAGCACCTCGTAGCCCGCGGCCTCGGCGGCGGCGCGGAAGGTCTCCGTGTCGGCGGTCCGACGCACCTCGGGCTCCTCGGTCGTCGCCGACCGTCCCGTCGGCTCCTCCTCGTCCGGCGGGATCTCGTCGAAGCCGTCGGAGATCGCCTGGAGGGAGGCGTGGGCCCGCTCCTCGCACTTCTCCTCGACCCAGAGCTCGAGAACGCGCTCGCGGATGTCCGCCACGGGGGGAACCGTCGGCTCGACGACGTCGACCACCTGGACGAGGCCGAAGTAGGCCTTGCCCGACGCGAGCCGGGAGCTGACGTAGCCCTCCAGCGGACTGAAGGCGCATTCCACGAGTTGGGAGCCCTCGTACTCCTCGAGCAGGGCGAACTCGCTGCGGTCGAGGGGCTCCTCGATGATCTCCCAGGAGAGCCCCAGGGTCTCCGCCTCGGCGGCCAGATCGACCTCCTCCTCCTCCAGGACCTGGCGGCTCGCCACGTCCCGCCGCCAGCGCTCCAGGGCGAAGAAGATCGGGGCCTCGGCCTTGCACTGCTCCAGGACCTCTTCCTCGCTGTAGAAGGTCGGGATGGTCGGCCGGTCCGGCTCGACCTCGTCCTCGACGGGAGGCTCCTCGGCGGCCGGCTCTTCGCCGGTTCCGGCGTCGTCGGCCGTCTCCTCGGTCGGTTCCTCGGTCGGCTCTTCGCCGGGTCCGGTATCGTCGGTCGGCTCCTCGGTCGGCTCCTCCGGAGCTTCCGGCACCTCGGGCTCCGGGGGCTTCTGGAAGCGGTTGGAGAAGACGCGGATGTAGTAGTCGTGGACGAGCTCCTCCTCCGTCTTCCCCTCCGGCTCGGGGTACGTCTCGAGCAGCCCCGCAGCCGGCGTGGCCTCGGGATCCCGGTACAGGGCGAGGCCGACGCTGCGACGCTCGGGCTCGCGGTAGCGATTGCGCTCGAGCTCCTCGAGACCGTCGAACCACTCCTGGAGCGCGTCGGCTTCGGGCGCCTCCGCCCGAACCTCCTCCTCGAGGGTGGCCAGCTCGATCTCGACGTAGTCGTACAGGTTCTCGACGTGCTCCTCCGCCCAGGCTTCCTCCACGCCGGTGGGATCGGGCAGGGCCGCGACCTCTCCGAGGATCAGGACGTAGCGCTGGACCCGCAGCACGGTCTGCAGGGCGGACTCGAAGAACGCGGCCCCTCCCCGCTGCGCGAGCTGCCGGTTCCAGTCCTGACCGTTCTGCGTGACGGCGTCGAAGATGGGAGCGATGTGGTGTTGGAGATCCCGGGGCGTGATGGTGATGCCCGCGTCCCGGGAGAGGGTGTCCAGGATGACCAGCCGGGCGACCTCCTCGTCCGACAGGTCGAAGTTGGGCCCCTGGGAGTCGTAGTCGACGACGCCGAGCTGCTCGCCGAGCTGGTAGCCCGTGAAGCCGCCGATCTGGAAGACCTGCGAGAACTTGTAGCGGGTCGACTGGAACTGCTGGCGATCGAGCACGACCTCCTCGCCACCGGGCGGCGTCCACTTCATGAACGGCTCGATCTCCTGGTCCTCTCCTCCGACGATGTTGTAGATCGCGTTGGGGACGATGAAGATGACGAGCAGGACGACCACCAGGCCGATCATCAGCGCGAAGCGGAGGGCGCTCGTCTTCCGGGGGGGCTTGAGGTACGCCTCGGGGATGTCCAGGACTCCCCCCTTCTGGCCGGGGGCCGCGGCGGGGGAGCCGCCGGGGGATGAGCCGGGACGGCCCTTCGGGCGGCCGCCTTTGCCGGGTTGCTTGCGGGATTTGCTCGACATCGGAGGTTTCGGAGTTCTTGGGCCGCGAAAAGGGCCGGAGAGTGTACGGCCGGGTGACTCGGGGGCGCAAGGGCGCCTGGCGGGGGGGAGCCGGGTTAGCTCTGGGCGAGCTCCCCGTCCCGGGGCAGATCCTGAACGCGGTCGATCCCGAAGCGCTCCAGGAACTCCCGCGTGGTGGCGTAGAGCAGGGGTGAGCCGGGGACGTCCGCCCGGCCCGTGACCCGCACGAGCCTCCGATCCACGAGCGAACGCAGCATGGGGCCGGATTGCACCCCCCGGATGGCCTCGACCTCGGCCTTGGTCACCGGCTGGCGGTAGGCCACGATCGCCAGGGTCTCCAGGGCCGCGCCGCTGATCCGCTCCGGCTTGCGCTCCTTCTGAAGGCGGCCCACGACCTCCCCCATCGAGGAGTCGGTGAGCATTCTCCAGCCCCCCGCGATCGAGCGGAGCACGACGGGCAGGCCGCTCTCGCGCAGGCGCTCCGCCAGCCCCTCGACGATCTCACGCACCCGCCGGGGATTCGGATCGCCCAGGAGGGCGGTCAGCCGCGAGATCCGCAGGGGCTCGGGCGAGGCGAAGAGCAGGGCCGCGGCCTCGCTCGCCAGCTCCTCGTCCGAGAGGTCCTCCCCGGGCCCGTACTTCGGCTCCTCCGGGGGAACGGGGGTCTCTTCCGGCGCCGGGGCGTTCTCGTTCTTCTCGCTCACGTCCTCGCTGGTCTTCAGGAGATCCATCCGGAAGAGCATCCCGGACGGGACTGCCTCGATCAAGGGCGCGATCCGCCCGAGCTGCCCGCGGATTCGGGGGAGGCCCCCAGGAGCGCCTTCAGGCGGCGCAGGTCGAGCGGATACTCGCGCTCTTGGGCGAGCTTCCAGTGGAGATACTCGGAATCGTTGACGGGATGCTCGGCGAGGCTTTGCAGGACGGGCTCGCGGAGGGCGTCCCAGGTCTCGGGCAGCGCCGCGCGCCGCGTCTCGACGCGAAAGAGCAGCTCGTGCCCTTCCGTGCGGAGGGGACCGCCGAGCTCCCCGACGGGCGTGTCGAAGGCGGCGCGGGTCAGGGTCGACCCCTCCTGGCGCACGAGGTAGGGGACGTAGCCGCCCCGCTCCGCCGTATCGTCGATGCTGTGCACCCGGGCCACCTCCTCGAAGTCCGCCCCCTCGGCGAGCAGGCCCTGGATCGTCTCCATGTCCCCCTCGGGGACTACGATGAGGCGCAGGGCGACGCTCTCCCGGGACAGGATCCAGCTCCGCACCGCGCGCTCGATCAAGAGCTGGTCCGCGGTGGCCCGGCGCAGGAGGGCGGCGTAGCGACCGGGATCCTGGCCGAGCTCGCGGGTCACGAACTCCTCGACCGTCGTCCCCGGAAGCTCGCGGGCGATGTCCTGCTCGAGCAGCCGCCGCTCCTCGAGGTAGAGCGCCTCCACCTCGGCGGGCGCGACCTGGATGCCGATCCGCTCCGCCTCGGCCAGGGCCAGCCGCACCGCCACGAGCTTGTCCACGACCAGCCACACCTCGCGCGGGGTGAGCTGGTACCACTCGACGAGCAGGTCGCCCGCGCGGAGCGGGATGCCGGCCACCGTCCCCAGGATCTCGTCCTGCGCCGCCGCCCCCGCGCCGCCGTCCTGCTCCCCCGCCAGCGGCGGCGCAGGAGTCGGAGGCGTGATCTTCTTCCACTCGGGAGCGCTCGAGGCGCAGCCCGCGGCGAGGAGGGCGAGAACGAGGCGTGACGGCACGGGCAGCTTCATGGCGGACAGGGTAGCACCCCGGATCACCGCTGCACGCTCGACCGCCGATCAGCGGCGAGCACCAGCTCGTCCGCTGCAGCGGCGGTCCGTTGAGCCGCCCCGGCGGCTCAACGGTATTTGATCCTGCGGGTCCGGGCGATGCCGCGGCACGTGGCGCAGCGGAAGAGGCGGGAGTTGCCGCCGGCGTCTCCGGAGACGGCGCTGCCGGTGAAGATCACCTCCCTCACCCCCTTGCCCCCGCACCCCCGGCAATTGTTGAACAGCACCTTCTCGAGGCGGAAGAGGCCGGAGTTCTCGACGAAGTAGGCGAGGGTCCAGAGGGATCGACCCGACCAGTTCCACCCGGCCCAGAACTTCTCCGGATCGTCGTCCTCGGATTCCCCGCCGGCCTTGGCCTTCCGGGCCAGCTCCTGGTTGTCGAGGTAGCGCTTGATCCGATCCTCGAGCTTCTGCCGCGCCTCGTCCTGCGACCCCTTCTCCGCGGGCTTCTTCTTCTCCTCCTGCGGCTCGATGTTCGCCAGGGCGCGGTCCTCGCCGAGCAGCCACGTGCCGAGACCGTAGGTCGCCTGCCGCCGTCGTCCACCCTCGCGCTCGTCCCAGAACTGCTGCATCTCGTCGGGCTCGATGCCGGGCGCGAGGCGCTGGAGGTCCTCGACGACGCCCTGTCGCAGATCCTCCACGAGCCCGTCCTCGATGTAGGCGAGGACCGCCTCGTAGGTCTTGTGCTCGCGCACCGCCTGACCGGTGAGCTTCTTCGTCCAATTGTGCCAGAGCCGCACGGTCTCGGCGCGCAGGTCGCGCTCCTGGTACTTGGCCACGCGGTCCTGCATCTTCCGGAAGTCCTCCATCAGGGGACTGTCGGGGAACAGGACCGGGAACTGCTGGATGAGCTCGACCGCGAGGTCGTAGCGCTTGCGCGCGCGGTAGAGATCGATCTGCGCGATCATGTCCACCTGCTCCTGCTTCTCGGCCTTCGTCTCGCTCCGCGAGATCGCGATCAGCACGGCCTCGGTCTCGAACAGGGGATCGAGCTCGGCGGTCCTGCGGTAGTGGTGAGCGGCGTGTTCATAGTCGAAGAGGCGCTCGCAGTAATCCGCGACCTCGTAGTTCGCCTGGGCTCCGACCTCGCCCTCGGCCAGGAGATCCGCCTGCATCTCCAGCACCTTCTGCTGGTAGAGCTCGCCCCGCGTGTAGATTTCCAGCGCGGGGACCTGCACGCGGGTCGAGGGGCCCGCGACCTGGGTCTTGGGGACGGGGATCGTGCTCACCGCCGTCTTGACGAAGATGTACTGATCCGTGCGGGACTCGATGAGGCCGGTGATCTCGGTGCCGTCGCGCAGGGGGAAGCGGTCCACGGTGACCATGATCTCGTCCGCCGCCGCGTCCACGTAGCCGAAGCGCAGCCGCAGGTCCTCCTCCTCGGCGGGATCCAGCCGCACCCAGGGGAGCCTGACGATCCCGCCGCTGTCCACGCGCTGGAACCGCACCCACTCGGGCGTGTGCTCGACGATGGATCCCCACAGGATGCCGCCGGTGCGCAGCCGCAGCATCATGGGAGGAAGCTGGAGCGCGTCGGTCGTCGCGTCGGTCGCGTCCACTCCCTCGGTCGCGACGGGAGCCGGGGCGTCGGCCGTCTCGTCCTGGGCGAACGCGGGCGGAGCGGAGAGGAAGGAGAGAAGGAACAGGGGGACGAGTCGAGTGGTCAGCTTCATCGGTCTTGGTCGCCCGGAGGCGGCTCCTCGTCGGCGGTGGGCTCCACCGGGGGTTCGGCTTCGTATCCTTCCACGAACTTCAAACGCAACCGCTCTCCGAACGGGACTTCCCGCAGGAGCAGGGTGCTGAACTTGCGCGACTGCTTCGCGCCGGCGCTGTTCCAGGAGATCTCGATGTCCACGCGGTACAGCTCGGGGCGTACCATCTCCGCCTGCGCGGGATCGGGGACGGCGTTGACGGAGTAGGCGAGCTTCTCGTGGCCGGGAACGGGGCGGTTCTCGATGAACCGGGGCTCCCCGGCTACTTCGAAACCGTCCACCAACACGAGGGGGAAGAGGTTCTCCTCCAGGTCCGCCATCACCGCGGGCAGCGCGTTCGCGGCGGCGGCGCGGAGCTGGGCGGTGCGCGCGGTCGCGGCCCCGAACGAGAGCAGGCCGATGATGGTCGTCATGCCCATGAGCAGGATGAACATGGCGAGCACGACCTCGACGATGGTGAAGCCGGCGCGACCTTGCTCGTCTCGGGCGATGATCTTCACAGGTCCCAGTCCTCCCGGTAGGCGTGGACGGTGATCTCGCGCATCAGCGTGGCCCCGAAGTGCACCAGGGTCCCGGATTCGTGCGGCCGGGCCTTCGTCCCGCGCTGGGCGCGCAGCACGGTGAGCTGCGTTCCCCGCCGGCCCAGGATCTTCATCCACTCCTCGCCGAGGCGGATGTGGGTGCCGACCGGGGGCAGGCGGCGGTCGTCGCGGACGCGGAACATGGTCGTGTCGGGCTCGAGCGTCTCGTCGATGCGCGTGCGACGCCGGACCTCCGCGGGACGTTCGAGCTCGAGGATCACGCGGATCCGCCGGGGCAGGACGGGGAGGTCGCGCGCCGCGGGCGAGCCGGCGGCGGGCGTGTTGAGGTCGGTTATCTCGAGGTCGGGGCGGTCGCGATCCCACGCGTCCCAGCTCGCTGCGCAGTCCTTCAGGTCCGGCCCCACCTTCCAGCCGTCCCGCAGGATCGAGGTCTGGGAGGCGTAGACGACCGAGAACCAGAGGACGCCTCCGGTGACCTGGCTCAGGCTGCCGGGGACCGGCATGTGGTGCGAGCCGAAGAATTTGTCGTCGAAGAAGGAGAGCGTCTCCTCGTCGTTGATCCGCCGCTCGCCGCGGTACAGGACGCCCACGTTGCGGTGATCCGGGTTCTTGCTCCCGGAGGGCAGCAGGGCCCAGCAGACCTCGATCAGCCCCAGCTCGTGCGGCTTGAGATCCGCGGAGGGGTCGAGGCGCAGGAGCTCGGCGGCTCCCGCCTGGCGGACGAGGCGGAGCCGCGGCCAGACCGCGTCGTGATGCGTGTCGTTGTTCGTGTCGAACGAGACCCACTCGCCGACGAGATCACCGCGCGGACCTCCTTCGGTGGCCTCGACGTCGTCCACGATGAGCTCCGCCACGGACATCCCCATCTCGGTGACGTCACGGTTCGCCTCGGTGCGATCCCAGATGGTGAGCGAGGTGTCGAGGAGCCTCACGAGGGCGATCACCAGGATCGAGAAGAGGCTCAGGGCGAGCAGGAGCTCGATCAGCGTGAATCCGGTTCGCCGCGTCACCGCGCCACCCTCCGCAGCACTCGCCCCGGTCCCAGGTACTCGATGCCGACCCGCGTGACCCGCGGCGTCATCTTCCACCCGTTGGAGAGCCCGCTCACGGGATCGAACGATCCGCGGTCGTGCCCCACGAAGAAGCGCCACTCGATCCGGTCGGCCTGATCGCCCACGACGTTCGCCTGCTCGTTGGGCATGCCCCTCCACAGGAGCTCGAGCTCCTCGACGGCATCCGGATCCTCGTCCCACGGCACCGTCGCGTCGGTGCGGAGCAGGACGCCGAGGCGAGGCCCGGCGGCCCGGGGGTTCTCGTCGTCCCAGAAGAAGCCCTGCCAGAAGGCGCCGGGCTGGCTGGCGGACATCCCGAGGTAGTGCATCTCGGGAGCGTCCGCGCGCTCCGCCCAGCGATCCCAGTAGCGGAAGGGGAACACGATGACCGGGGTTCCCGCCGAGTGGGCCGCGGGTACGGTCCCGTAGCGCCCGCGGAAAAGGCCGGCGCCTTGCCCGTTCATGGCCCCCGGAACGGTGGAGCGGCGCGCCATCACCACCGAGCCGCCGAGCACATAGTCGTAGTGCACGAGCTCGTCCTCGATCAAGAGCGTGCCGGTCGACGGCATGTCGTCGATCGAAGCGACGGAGATCGAGAAGTCGTCCTCGCTCATCCCCGAGGTGAGGACGGTCGCGCGGATCGAGGGCACGAAGGCGATCGCCTCGCCGCGGACGTGAGGCTGGGGAATGGTCCCGAGCAGCCCGCGACCGTTCTCGGGGATCATGATCAGGTCGTTCTCCGGGCTCGTGCTGTCGTAGAAGACCAGCTCGTCCCCGATGCGCAGGATCCCTCCCTTCTCGGGCAGCTCGTCGAGGAAGTTCTGGTCGAAGCGGTACGATCCCGCGGGAGTGCGCAGCGTCTGGTTGAACACCTCGAGGGTCGAATCGCCCTCCGACACGGGCATCGCCAGGACGAGCTGTCCGCCCCACGTGTCCTCGCCGTAGCTCGACGTCTCCCCGAAGCGACTGCCGCTCATCACGATCTCGTCGATCACCGCGGAGGGCACGCTGCCTCCTCGCGCGCTGCGATAGTCGCCGCCGATCCGGACCCCGCTCATCTCGCGGGGGCGCTCGCCGGAGGGGAACATCGAGATCCGCGACCACCAGCGGGTGTCGAGAGTGCCCTGCTGCGTGGAGTCGCTCATGGCGCTCCCCGCGGCGATGGGGGCGCGCGCGGGCTCCTGCAGGGCCACGTAGGTGACCCCGCGCGCCATTCCGTTCTGGATCTGCGCGGCCTCGCCCGCCGAATCCGCCGACAGGGCCGCGGCGCCCTCCCTCCAGTACGTCGCCGCGTACTGGTTCGGCCGGTGGGCGAAGTGGATGCGCTCCGGCCACCCCGGCAACGTGGGGTCGTCGTCGAAGAGCGTGACCCAGTCGAGCCGCCCGGGCCACCCGGTGGTCATGTCGCCGCCCCGAGTCTGCCAGACGGGGAGCACGACCGTCCCCGCCTCGTGCTCGTGGACGTGCGTCCCGAAGACGCCGCGGAACTGGAAATTCGTGCGGGTGGCGTGGGACACGACGAAGTCCCGGTCCTCCTCCTCGCCGAGGTCGTAGTCCCAGTAGGTGCCGATCATCGGGGGAGAGGACGTGGGAGCCGGCGGCGGGGGCGCGTTGCCGGTCAGGCTCTTCGAGCCGCCGCCGCCCCCGCCATGGCCGGATCCCCCCGTGCCGCCGGTGCCGCCGGTACCGCCGCCACCCAGGGGCCGATCGCCTTCCGCGAGGTCCTCGTCCAGTCCGGCGTGAGCCGCCCAGCGTGCGGTGCGGAGGGCCGACGGATCGTCGCGCACGAGCTGTCCGGAAGTGACTTCGTCGTAGCGCACCCACTCGGTGAGGTGCGTGTTCGCCCCGAGCTGCGTGATCTGCGCGAACTGCGACTGTCCGGACTGGGCGGGCAGGAATCCGGAGACCCCCCCTCCTCCCGTGATCGGTAGCGAGATGGGGATGATCAGGGTCAGCCGGGAGAGCCGCTCGTTCATGCCGAGCCCGGTGGGCGGATCGAACCATTCGGCCCACTCGAAGATGAAGGAGCCGCGACCCTTGATGTTGACGTCGGCCTCCGCGAGGTTCTTCAGCTCCGGCACCTGATCCCCGCGCCGCTGGATCATGAGCTGGTTGCCCTGGTAGCCGGAGTAGTAGATCACCTCGATGCCGCCGAGGCGCGTCCCCGCGATGTCGGTGCGAGTCTCCTCCTGCGGATCGGTGGCAGTCGCGTTGACCCGGACGGTCCAGTCCAGGGACAGGATCGCCGCGTAGCCGCCGGTCTGGCTGAAGCCCTTCATCAGGTCCTCGGGGGTCCCGTTGGGATCCGCGGGCTCGAGGATCAGCCCCTCCACGTCGGACTTCCCCTCCGGCATGCCGTCCATCCCCCATCCGATGGTGAGCGTGTCGCCCATGGAGGTCAGGAGCATGATCGGCTCCATCTGGACGCCGTACTTGTCGCCGCCCTTCACGATCCCGGCAATCCGCCCCACGCCGAACAGCCCCAGGGCGGTCGGCAGCGTGGCCGACGCGCTGGGGATGTTCGAGGCCACGGGCAGGCTGTAGCCGTAGAGCTGGACCGCGGTGCCCGCGGGGTAGGAGGCGGTGGACGGTTTCGCCGCCCCGGTGTTGATCGGGGGGCCGGGGGGGGACAGCGTGAACATCTCGCGGGCGATGCGACCGCCGAAGCCCGCATACTCGCCCTGCTCCTGGTGCTGGGCGGAGAACGTGGTGTCGCCGTCGCGGACGACCTCGATGAGCTCCTCTCCGATCCGGATCACGCAGGTGTCGGGGAAGCCGTCGGTCGACTCCACGGGGATCGTGCCGGATTCCGCGCTGATCGAAGAGGTCAACCGCGTGAGCCCCGGGGTCTCCGCAAACCACTTGCCGTCCACCGTCATCATCATCTGGTCGGGACGGTTGCCCGCAACCGAGATCCCCACGTGCACCCAGGTGTCCACGTCGACGCCGGGTCCCACCTCGCCCCCGAAGGGATAGCGGATCTCGGCCACCTCCTCGAAGGCGGAGTCGGGGTTGTCGCCGGCACCGTCGAGGACCCGCAGCACGAGCTCGCTCTCCTCGAACAGGAGCGAGACCCGGTCGGAGTCGGTGAACGCCCCGCCGAAGTCGAGGAAGCGCGCCCCGTCCTCGAGCGCCCGCGGCTGGATCCACGCCGAGAAGGACACCGGGGGCATCAGGTTGCCGTCCCACCCGACCCGGCCCGGGTTGAAGGCGAGCGAGCCGTCGGGCAGGTACCGGCCCTCGTGGCTGCGGCTCTCGTTGTCGAAGTGGAAGACGTGGTTGCGGTCGCCGGTGATCTCCATGCGCGCCGCCCAGAGCTGCAGCTCGGCGCTGTTGTCCTCGTGCGAGGCGAAGACCAGCCGCGGCGTGTCCGAGAGGGGATCCCGGGATCCCCATGTGTCGTACGGGCCGAGGTGGGACCGCGACCGCGAGGGGTGCCAGCTGTGATACCTCGGATCCCAGCGCGTGGTGACCTCGGGCCCGGTGATCCAGCCAGGCGCGGTCCGCGTGAACCTCGGATCGAGGTCGAAGTCCGACTGGCGGTGCCAGACCTGCATCAACGTGCTCTGGGGCACGACGAGCTCGACCTGCTCGCGCACCGCGGCGGTGCGCTCGACGCCGGAGGGAGCGTTCACGGAGGCGCGGAGCTGGTACTCGTACACGTCCCGCGTGACGAACGAGAAGGGCATCGTCGAGAAGACGAGCTCGTTGTCGTTCGCGTTCAGCGCGTTCTTGTAGAGCGCCCGGGCGTCGTCCTCGTCGATGAAACCGAGGATCGGTGTGGCCTGCGCGCCCTCCTCGTCCTCGTCGATCATGTGGGAGAGGAAGACGTCCGGCACGACGGGAGCGTCCTTCGGGAGCCTCTCGATCCCGCCCGCGGGCAGCACGATCCGGCGCACGAAGTCCTCGAAGCCGATGAAGGGCCGCGACACGAGGATCGCCTCCGCCAGCACCCGCGCCTCGGAGCGGGTGATCCGCGCGTTCTTGTCCCGCAGGCGGAGGTTCGCGAGCAGGGCCTCGAGCACCTCCCGCGACGCCGTGTTGATGTTTACGGGACGCCGGGACAGCGGTCGAACCACCGTGTCGTACGCGTAGTACTCGTTGACGAGCGGGTTCCACAGCTCGATCGAGTGGTCGTTGGCCGCGTAGACGAGCCCGATCTCGGTCGTCTGGCCGTCGGAGATCTGGACGGTGGTCCCCTTGTTGAAGTAGCGCCCGTCCGCCACCTGGATCCGGCACTCGAGCTGACCTCCCTCGATGTTGCGCAAGACCCGGACCCAGTTCTGCCAGCGCGCATCGGCCCCGAGCTCGGCGTAGGGCGTCGTCGTGCGGGCGAGGAGGGCGAGGGCGTCCTCCCCGAGCGTCTCGACCATCACGAAGGTCTGCGCGTTGCTGACCTGCTCGATCGCATCGAAGGTCCGGAACGTGTGACCGGGTCCCGAGAGACGCCACTCGGCGATGGCGAAGCAGCGCTGGTCGTGGAGCGAGAGGCCGAGCCCCATCCCGCGCGGGGGAATCGGTCCGCACGGCATCACGTTGCCTTCCTCGTCGTACCCGACGCCGAGCCCCCGGACCAGCTCTCCGAAGGCGCCCATCTCGATCACCCCGTAGCCGATCAGCTCGCGCCCCGCCCAGAAGAAGCCCACGGGGAGGAAGCCCTCCGTCGTGTTCACCTTGATCTCCGTGTCGTCCGGCTCGACGGTGTCCAGGACCTGCGCGATGCCCCCGATCAGGTTCCCGATGAGCTGCGGGGGCGCGCTGTTGATGTCGATCCGGCCCGCCACGTCGTGCACGTCGAGGTCCCACATCACCCCGTGGGGATCCCGGGCGTCCAGGAACTCGGGATCGAACTGGTTGGAGACCTCGATCTCCGCCTGGGAGTCCGCGTTCGGCGTCGCGTCGATCGCGGGGTGGGTCTCCCGGAGCTTGGAGCGCGCGTGCCGGGCCGCGGTCTCGAGCGCCAGCTCGGCCCGGGCGTCATCGACGATGCTGCTGCTCGCCTTGTCCGTGTTGCCCACGGTCAGGAGGAAGGGCGTGCAGAGCACGAGGAGCGCGAGCAGGACCAGGAGGACCGCCACCATGGCGAGCCCGTCGGTCTTCTTCTCGTGTGTGGCCATGTTTTCCCCCTGAGCTACTCCACGGTTCCGTAGATCCCCACGGCGACGGACTCCAGACTCCCATCGTCGAATTCCAGGGTCAGGAAGACCGGATCGGCGTGGAAGCCACGATCCAGGGCCCCTCCGGCGTCGAAGTGGATCTCCGGGATCGTGCCCTTCTGGAAGCGAACGCTGTCCGGCAGCACCGCCGCCTCGTCGGCGGCCACCGCGCTGATCACCAGGCTGTCGATGCTGCCCGGGAACGGCCGTCGATCGCTCGAGAGGATCATGGAGTCCTCGATCCGCCACACCGGAGCGGTCTCCGGCTTCTGGGCCACCGGCATGCCGTCGACGAACAGGGCGAGGCGGCGGCGGTCGTATTCCAGCCGGATACGCGTCCAGCGATCGAGGACGACCAGCCCCTCCTCGCTCTCCACGTCGATCTTGCCTCCGCTCCGGGCTCGACCCTCGCTCTCGACGCGGGTCACGAACCACCCGACGACCTGGCCGCGGGCTCCGATCTCGATCCCGATGGTGTCTCCGATGCGGAGGAAGCTGCCGCCGTCGCGATCGTCCTTCCTGACCGCCACGTCGATCGCGAAGCCGTTCCGGAAGTCGTAGGCGGGATCTTGCTTCACCGGGATCTCGACGAAGGAGTTGGATCGCCCGAAGGTGAGCGCGTCGCCGAGGTAGCCGTCGGGGATGAACTTGCAGTCGCGATGGGCGCCGTCGAGCAGGAACGCCCCCTCGAGGGAGCGGTTTTCGAAGTGCCAGGTTCCGATCACCTGCAAGGACTCCGCGACGATCGTCCCCGCCGCGGGATCGATGCGCACCCGCGCGGGATTCTGGCGCGCGATGGCGGAGTTCTGCGCGCTACGCACCACGCTCTTCACCAGCCCCACGGCCTGGCGCTTGCCGACGTCGAGGGCCGCGAACATCCCGAGCCCTCCTCCGAGCACCACGGCGAGGATCGCGAGCACCAGGAGCAGCTCGAGCAGAGTGACTCCCGCTCGCGCGTAATTCGTGGTGGTGCTCTTCGCGGCGCGCACGGTGCTCAGGGCTGTTCGAAGTTGGTGACGTCGTCCGCGGTACCGAAGAGGGCGTCCGGACCGGCGGAGATCAGTTGGTACGAACGGTAGCAGTAGAAGGTGTCGAGCTCCGGATTCCGGTGGGCGGTGGGGATGCTCCGGATCTCCTCGCCCGTGTCCGGGTCCTCCGTCAGGTACTCGCGGTTCGGCACCTCGTAGTCGCGGCGGTGGATGTAGGCGATCGGGTTCCCCCAGGCGTCCACGATCTCCGGCAGCGTTCGGTTGCCGAAGTCGGTGAGCTTCTTGCCCGAGTGGTCGCCGTCGACGTTCCGAAGACTATCCACTTCGGAGGAGAGATCGCCCGCGTCGTAGCCGTTGGACCAGAGGGCGACGACGAGCGCTTCGACTCCGACGTTCGTCCCGTCGTTCGGGACTCCCTGCTCGTCGTTGAAGCTGCTCGGCGGATAGTCCCCGAAATCGAGCTCGTAGGCGTTGATCGCCAGGGAGAGCGTTTGGAGCTTCGATCGCGTCGTCGAGATCCTCGCCGCGTCGTCGGCGCCCCCGAGCTGGGAGATCAGGATCGTGGCCAGGATCCCGACGATCAGGATCACGGCCAGGATCTCGATGAGGGTGAAGCCGGCGCGCGCCTCGGTGTTGCTCGGTACGTTCTTCATGGTGTCGATCTCCGGTTCACCGGCCCGCGCGTCAATCGATCCGGTAGACGACCGCGACGTTGTCCATCTTGACGTTCGCCTCGCGACCGATCTCGCCCTCGGCGAGGAGGCCCACCAGGATCCCGGTCGTGCCCTGGCCGATCCCCGCGAGTCGCACGTCCTCCACCAGCGGGATCCCGTTCATCGACAGGGTCACCGTCGTGTCCGAGCCCTCGCCCCCGCGCTCGATGCGCAGGCGCACCCACTCCCCGGTGGGGAAGGGCTGCTCCATGTCCGTGTTCATCGGCGTGCTGCCCTTGCGCTGGATGCGCACCTGGGCGCTGCCGTCCTTGTGGCGGTAGACGCTCGCCTCGTGGGTGATCTCGGTTGCGCTGCGGCTGGTCTGCTCGCGAGCGACGAAGATCCCCGCCCGCACGTTCGTGGGCTCGACCCACACGTCCGCCTCGAAGGAGACGAACAGGGCCCCCAGGTACTCGCGGTAGACGCGGGTGAGCCGCGACTCGTCGAACACGCCCCGTATCTCGACGACGCCGTCCCCCATCTGCACCAAGGGGGAGCGCGACTCGTCCTTGTACCACGCGTTGATGAGACGCTTGCGGTTGAAGACGTCCGTCCACTCCTCCTTGCGGACGTGCTCCTGGACCCTCGCGATCTGCGCGTTGGCCCAGAGGGTGTAGGGATCGTTCTCGGCGTCGGGGACGTTGCGTCGGCGATCCGCGACGTTGGAGAGCCGGATCATGGCTTCCTCGGACTCTCCCTGGAGATACGTGCACCAGGCGTCTCCGCACAGGGCCACGGGATCCTCGCGCTCGACCGCGAGCGCGGCGGTGAACGATTCGAACGCGGCGGACGTCGACCCGAGGCGCAGGAAGTTCAGGCCGCGCAGGGCGTGCACCTCCGAGCGCGAGGGATCGAGCCGCACCGCCCGCTCGAGATACCGCTCGGCGTCGTCGAACCGGCCGAGCCGGAAGGCGACGTCGCCCAGGGCCACGAGGGCGTCCTCGAAGTCGAGCTCGATCTCGAGGGCGCCTAGCAGGGCCTCTCGCGCCCCTTCGTAGTCGCCACGACCGCCGAGCAGACGCCCGCGCTGGAAGAGCGCGTAGGCGTCGGCCGGATTGACCTCGACGGCGAGCTCGGTGAACTCGAGCGCCCGGTCCTCGTTCCCCGTCACCTCCGCGAGGAAGGACAGGGCGTCGTAGGCGACGTCGGCGCGAAGGGGATCGGCCTCCAGGGCGAGCAGGATCTGGTCGCGCGCTCCGACGTGGTCTCCGGCGAGGAGCCGCTCGAGTCCCGTGGCGATCAGGAGCTCGAAGCCCATCCCCTCCTCCAGGGTGATCTCGGGCAGCGTGGCCGGCGAATCCTCGCTCGCCTCGAGCAGCGTCGTGACGAGCAATCCCGCCAGCGCGCGCTGGTGGGTCTCGTCGGCGCGCGCCGCCTGCTCGAAGACCCGCTTCGCGTCCTCGAGACGACCGTCGCCGAGCAGGGCGCTTCCGAGCTCGGTGCGAATGTCGACCCGGACGCCGAGGAGATCGGAGACGTTCGGAACGAGACGGGCGGCCTGGTCGAGGTGCTCGATCGCCTCCGCGTGACGCCCTTGGCTCGACAGGAACCGGCCCAGGCCGAGAGACGCCGGCCAGGAATTGCGATCCAGCTCGACCGCCGCGAGGAAGCGAGCCTCCGCCGCGTCGGTCATCAGGAAGCGCTCCTCGAGGTGCGCCAGCCCGACGTGCACCTCGGCGTGCAGCGGGAACTTCTCGACGAGTTC
>CAYRXS010000033.1:0-37279 GCA_964428225.1 uncultured Planctomycetaceae bacterium | reverse complement strand
GTAGCGGCCCGCCTCCTCGTCCGGAGGGAAGAAGGAGGCGTACCACTGCGCCCTCGGTCGTGGTACGCGTCGAAGTTGTGGGGTTCCTTGCGGCGGGTCGGGAGCCAGACGCGCGGATGCGTGCGCAGGAGGGCGTCGAGCCAGCTCGTCCCCGCGCGCTGGGCTCCGATGCCGAGGAAGTCGGGGGTGGTCATCGCGAATACCCGAGGCGCCTCATCATGGGGCCCGCGACGCGGAAGAAGCGGCGTCTCTGCGCGGCGGGCATCCGCTCCTGCCATTCCAGGTCGGGCCGCAGACGGATCGCCTCCGCCATGCGAAGCCGGTTCCCGGCCACGGTGTGTCCGACCTCCAGCGCCTCCCCGCTCTCGACGGCGGAGACCACGGGCCGGACGTCGATCCCGAGGAGCTCGCCCACGGGAGCCAGGGCCGAACCGAGATCGCGGACGTAGTCCTCGTACCGCAGCAACGCGCGCCGCTCGGGAGGCATGTCGCGCCGGATGCGGCTCGCCAGGAAGTTGACGTAGCTCCAGGACAGCGCGGTGCGAACGACCGACCGCGGGCGGAAGTCGTGCGGCACGCCGGCTTCGGGATCGCGCGCGTAGGCCTTCGAGAGCGACCACGCCACGCCTCGGCCGTCTCGCACGAGGTGGATCACGAACAGGTCGATGTCCGGCACCCATCGCAGGGCGAGGGCGCGGCCCGGCGACTTGGAGGAGTCGACGACGATTTCGGCTCCGCTCTCGTCGGCGACGGCCCGGAACAGGCTCGCGGTGAGCTCGGACCAGGCCTCGAAGTCCGCGCCCCGCGGCCGGGACGAGAGGCGGAGCCGGGCCCGCCGCTCGTGGCGCGCCTGCAGGGCGAGGTAGCGGTCGAGGTCGCCGCCCCTCTCCTCCCACCGGCGGCGAACGGAGGACCAGAAGGAACAGTCCCTCGCGAGCCGGCCGCAGGCGCACGGCTCCTCTCCCCGCCAGCCCGAGCGCGCGACGTTCGCGAGCTCGCCCACGCTCTCGACGCCGTCGACGTTGCCCAGCACCGTGTCCAGCACGGTCGAGCCCGAGCGTCCATAGCCCATGATGTAGACGACGCGAACGGGGGCGGCCATGACCGTTACTTACCGGATGGCGGCCACGGGGCAAAGCACCGCGCGGGATCCCTCGAGGTCCGCGGCACCTTCCCTGGTGGGGCTCGAGGCGGTTTCCTAGACTCGCGACGCCGACCCCGGCCCCTTCGTTCATGATGCACGGGATCTTCATCGCCAGCTTCCTCTTCGGGGTCTACGTGTTCGGAGTGCGGCGGCGGCGGTTCGATCTGCTCGCGGTGGGCTTCCTCTGCAGCGGGGTCTATCTGATGCCGGGGCTGTTCGGCTTCACCGCCGATCGCAACTTCGAGGGGCTCGTCGTGGTCGACAACCGGGCGATCGAGACCGAGGCCTACCTCGTCATGACGTGGCTCCTGCTCCTGCTCTCCGCGGCGGGGCTGCTCTACGACGAGGTCCACGGCCGTCGCGGGCAGCCGGTGGAAGAGCCGAACCCCGGCTGGCTCCGCCTCGCCGCGCTCGTGGCCACCTTCGTGGGGGTGGGGGGCTTCGTGCTGACGGTGATGACCGCGGGCTCCGCGCTCCTCGATCCCCACAAGTCGACGGTCCTCGCGGCGCTGGGGCGGTGGTACGTGCTGTGGTCCGCGGGGGCGATCGTCGGCCTGCTGGTCTCCCTGCAGACCCGCGTCTGGTGGTGCGCGGCGATCTGCGGCGCCCTCGTGGTCGCGGACGTGTACGTGGGCTTCCGCAACACGGCGGCCATGGTCGCGATCGGGGGCTTCACGCTGCTGTTCGCGCGGCGGGGCGCGAGCCGGCTCCTGGCGCGAGCGAACTGGGGCTGGATCGTCGGCGGGCTCGCGGTGGGGCTGTTCTTCTTCGTCTACAAGGGCTTCTACATCGCGGTGAAGACGGGGGCGTGGGAGGTCGTCGAGGAGCTCGCGCTCGACGCGGACTACGTCGTCGAATCCGTGCTCCTCTCGTCCGAGCCGTTCAACACCACCGGCACCCTCAACGAGGTGGTGCGCACGGACTTCCACGTCGGCTGGGATCACTACCTCGGGGTCCTCTACGGTTTCGTGCCCTTCGCCCCCGAGCTGGGCGGCGAGGTCACCTCCTTCAACGACAAGTACCAGCCCGTGCTCTTCCCCGCGCGCGAGGCGGGGCTGGCGAGCAACTTCCTGGCCGAGGCGTGGAGTGCCGGGGGTCGCGCGGCGGTGGCGGCGGTCACCCTCCTCTACGTCGCGGTTCTCTGGCTCGGCTCCCGGCTCCTGCAGCGACGCGAGGTCGGCTGGCGCGTGTTCGCCGTGGTGTTCTTCCCTTACTGGGCGTTCTACATCCACCGCAACGACCTGCTCTATCAGGTCATCCTCCAGCGGCGGGTCCTGGTCGTGTTCCTGCTCGCGATCGGGCTCGCGTGGATCGTCCATCGCGCCGTCGCCCCGGGATCATCGACGGTCCGCGCGAGGCGGCTCGCCGCGAGCCCGAAGCGCCCCTGACATGATCCGCGTCCTCCACCTGATCACCTCGCTGGACGTGGGGGGAGCGCAGCGGATGCTCGCCAAGCTCCTCCGACGGATCGACCGCGGCGAGTTCGACTCGCGCGTGCTGTCCCTGATCGACGGCGGCGTCATGGCGGACGCCCTCCGCGCCACGGGCGTGTCGGTGGGAGGGCTGGGCATGCGGCGCGGGATCCCGGATCCCGGGGCGATCCGGCGGCTGCGTCGCGAGCTCGAGCGCGAGCCCCCGGACGTCCTGATGAGCTGGCTCTACCACGCCGACATCCTGGGCACGGTGGGCGCCCGGCTCGTTGACCTGCCTGCCCCCGCCTGGAACCTGCGCTGCACGCTCCACGAGCGCCGCGGACAGGGGCTGTTCGCCCGCCTGGCCCCCTGGATCTGCGCCTCGATGTCGGACGCGCCCCGGGTGGTGGTGTCGAACTCGCTCGCGGGCCGGCGATCTCACGAGGCGATCGGCTATCGCCCCCGGGCCTGGAGCGTGATTCCCAACGGCTTCGATCTCGAGCGGCTGCGCCCCGACCCCGCCGCCCGGCGTGAGCTCCGCGAGGAGCTGGGGCTCGGCGACCGCGACCTCCTCGGGGGCATGGTGGCCCGCTGGCACCCGATGAAGAACCACGCGCTCCTCCTGCGCGTCGCCGCGCGGCTCGAGCCGATCCTGCCCCGGCTCCACCTCCTCCTGGCCGGGGCCGGGGTCGAGCCCGCGAATCCCGCCTTCCGCGCCGCGGCCGAGGCGGCGGGCGATCCCGCGCGGATCCACGCCCTCGGCGAGCGCCGCGACGTGCCGCGGCTCATGGCGGGGCTCGACTTCCTGGTGAGCGTCTCCACCTCCGGCGAGGGATTCCCCAACGTGCTCGGCGAGGCGCTCGCCTGCGGCGTGCCGTGCATCACCACCCCGGTGGGGGACTCCGCGGAGATCGTCGGGGACGCGGGCGCGGTCGTCGCCCCCGGCGATCCGGAGGACGCCACCGCGGCCATCGTGCGCCTCGCCTCCCTCTCGACCGACGAACGGCGCGAGCTCGGGGCCCGCGGCCGCGCGCGCGTCGAGGAGCACTACGGGCTCGACGGGATCGTCGAGCGGTACGAGGAGCTCTTCCGCGGCCTCGCGAGCGAGACGCCATGTGCGGGCTGACCGGATTCTGGGAAGAGACGCCGCGCGAGCCGCGCGAGGCGCGGGAGATCGTCGGGCGGATGGCGGACGCTCTCGCGCACCGCGGGCCCGACGATCGGGGCGTCCACGTCGACGAGGCCGCGGGGCTGGCGCTCGGCCACCGCCGGCTCTCCATCCTCGACCTCTCGGCCGAGGGTCACCAGCCGATGTCCACCCCCGACGGCGGCTGCACGATCGCGTTCAACGGCGAGGTCTACAACTTCGGGGAGCTACGCTCCGAGCTCGAGGCCGAGGGCGTCCGCTTCCGCAGCCGCACCGACACCGAGGTCGTGCTGCACGCGATCGAGCGGTGGGGAATCGAGCGGGCCCTCGAGCGCTTCGTGGGGATGTTCGCCCTCGCCTTCTGGGATTCGCGCGCGCGCACCCTGACGCTCGCCCGCGACCGGCTCGGCATCAAGCCGCTGTACTACGGCCACGCGGGGGGCACGCTGCTGTTCGCCTCCGAGGCGAAGGCCTTGCACGAGCACCCCGCCTTCGAGCCCCGCATCGACCGCGACGCGCTCACCCTGCTCCTGCGCCACGACTACGTCCCCTCGCCCCACTGCATCTTCGAGGGAATCCGCAAGCTCGAGCCGGGGCGCTGGGTGTGCTTCCGCTCTCCCGCGGAGGGTCGCGAGGGCACGTACTGGAGCGCGCTCGCGAAGGCCGAGGAGGGGAATCGCGATCCCCTGCGGATCTCCGAGGACGAGGCGATCGACGCGCTCGAGGAGACGATCGCCGACGCCACCCGGCTGCGGATGATCTCCGACGTGCCCCTGGGAGCGTTCCTCTCGGGAGGGATCGACTCCTCGCTCGTCGTCGCCGCGATGCAGACGGCGTCGAGCTCCCCGGTGCGCACCTTCACGATCGGCTTTCGCGAGGAGGGCTTCGACGAGGCGGCCTACGCCCGCGAGGTGGCCGCGCACCTCGGCACGGAGCACACCGAGCTCTACCTCGAGGCCGACGAGGCCCTCGCCCTCGTCCCGAAGGTCGCCGACATCTGGGACGAGCCCTTCGCGGATCCGTCCCAGCTCCCCACCTACCTCGTGTCCCGCCTCGCCGCCGAGCACGTCACCGTGTGCCTGTCGGGCGACGGGGGGGACGAGATCTTCGGCGGCTACCGCCGGTACTTCCGCGCGCGGCGGCTGTGGCGCGGGATGGCTCCCGTGCCGCGACCACTGCGACGCGCGGCGGGGAAGATCCTGGCGTGGCCGAGCGTGGGGGCGTGGAACGCCGCGCTCCGGCCCCTGCGCCTCCTGCGGGCGGGCGGCGCCTACGGGCGCGAGCCGGGGGACCTCGCGCACAAGCTCGCCACCGTGCTCGCCGTGCGGGACGAGACCGACTTCTACCGCCACGTCATGTCGCAGTGGAAGGAGCCCACGCGGCTCGTGCCCGGCGCCCGCGAGCCCGCGACCGCCCTCGCCTTCGTCCCGGATCGACCGCGACTGCGCGAGCTCACGGAGCGGATGATGGCCCTCGACACCGTCACGTACCTGCCCGGCGACATCCTGTGCAAGGTGGATCGCGCGAGCATGGCGAACAGCCTCGAGGCGCGGGTGCCCCTGCTCGACCACCGGGTCGTGGAGCTCGCGGGGAGGCTCCCCGCCCGCCTGCGGATCGGCCCCCCGCCCGGCAAGCGCCTGCTGCGCGCGGCCCTCGCCCGCCACGTGCCCCGCCGGCTCTTCGAGCGTCCCAAGCAGGGCTTCGGGATCCCGATCGGGGAGTGGCTGGGCGGGCCGCTGCGGGACTGGGCCGAGGCGCTGCTCACGCGCGAGGCGCTGGGGCGGGACGGGCTGCTCCACCCCGAGCCGATCCGCCGCGTATGGGCTGATCACCTCGAGGGGCAAATCCGGGGCGAGCACGCCCTCTGGAACGTCCTCATGTTCCAGGCCTGGCGCGAGCGCTGGTTCGCGTAGTGGGCGGGCCCCTATACTCCGGCCCTCGTCCCCGCCGCTCGCCTCCCCGTCACCGGCCTGCAGGAGCATCCATGAAGGAACGGAATCGGATCACCCGTCGGAGTCTCGTGAAGGGAGCGGTGGCCGCCGGAGCGGCCGCGGCCTGGCCCACGGTCGTGTCGGCCTCGCCGCGACGCCCCGCGCCGAGCGAGCGCATCACGATGGGCTTCATCGGCGTGGGCTCCCAGGGTCGGGGGAACATGAACGGCTTCCTCGGCCGGAGCCGCGTCCAGGTGGTGGCGGTGTGCGACGTGGACGCGGCCCACCGCACGGTGGCCAAGACCGCGGTCGACAACCGCTACGGGAACACGGATTGCGTCGCCTACCACGACTTCCGCGACCTGATCGCGCGCGGCGACCTGGACGCGGTGGGGCTCGCCCTTCCCGACCAGTGGCACGCGATCCCCGTGATCGCCGCCGCGCGGGCGGGGCTCGACATGTACGGGGAGAAGCCGCTCGCGCGCTCGATCCGGGAGAGCCGCTCGATGTGCGACGCGGTGCACCGCTACGGCCGCATTTGGCAGACGGGGAGCTGGCAGCGCTCGGTGCCCCACTTCCGCCGCGCGTGCGAGGTCGTGCGCGCGGGCCTGCTCGGGAAGGTGCACCTCGTCGAGGTGGGGCTCCCCACGGGCCGGCCCAGCGGGCTGAAGCCGACGAAGCCCGTGCCCGAGGGCCTCGACTGGGACCGCTGGCTCGGTCCGGCGCCCTGGCGGCCCTACTGCGAGTTCGGCGGCAACAAGTGCCACTGGGACTGGCGGTGGATCATGGACTTCTCCGGCGGCCAGCTCACCGACTGGGCGGGCCACCACATCGACATCGCCCACTGGGGGATGGATCTCGACCGCTCCGGGCCCGTGGAGGTCGAGGGGAAGGGGGTGTATCCCGAGGACGGGCTCTGGGACGCGCCGACCGAGTACGAGTTCACGTGCACCTACGCGGACGGGCTCGTCATCAAGGTCGCGAACAACACCAAGATGGGGTTCATGGGGGCGAAGTGGCACGGCGAGGACGGCTGGGTCCACGTGAACCGCGGCGGGCACTCCGCCTCCGATCCGAAGCTGCTCACCGACGACGCCCTCGCGCCCTCCGACTGGAGCCTCTATCCCGGCAACGAGGGCCGCGACCACATCGACAACTTCCTCGACTGCGTCGAGTCGCGCCGGCCCACGATCACTCCGATCGAGACCGCGTGCCGCTCGATCAGCGTGGGGCACCTGGGCGAGATCGCCATGCTCACCGGCCGCAAGATCCGGTGGAATCCCGAGACCGAGGAGATCCTCGACGATCCGGGAGCGAGCGCGCTCCTGGGACGTGCCTACCGCGAACCCTGGGTGCTCTGAGGCGCCGATTCCCACGAGAGACAACGAACCATGAAGAGGTGGAACGTGTTCGCCAAGCTCACCACGCGCCTGATCCCGTTCGTCCTGGCCGGTCTCGCTCCGAGCTGCCAGGCCCTGTTGGAGGAGGAGCCGTTCCTCCCGAGCGATTGCACGCACGCGCTCGCCGCCTACGAGTTCGGCGACAGCCGCAAGGAGCTCGCCGCCTTCGAGACGCGGGTCCGCGAGACGACGCCGGGCGCGCCCTCGTCGCTCGAGCGCGAGCTCGTGTGGATCCTCCGCGCGCCCGAGGCCACCTTCGCGGGCAAGCAGTTCGCCTGCCGCATGCTGCGACGGGTCGGTACGGAGCGCTCCGTGCCCGTGCTCGCGGACATGCTGCGCGATCCCGAGCTCGCGCACCCCGCGCGCTTCGCCCTGCAGGGGATCGACTCCCGCAAGGTGGACCGAGCGCTGCGCGATGCGCTCGAGGAGCTCGACGGCGACCTGCGCATCGGGGTGATCGACACCCTGGCCGCCCGCGGGGACGGCAGGGCGGTCGCGGACATCGCGGAGCTTATCGAGAGCGATGACGAGCCGACCGCGCGCGCCGCGATCACCGCCCTCGGGCGGATCGGAGGCCCTCGCGCCGCCGGAGTGCTGGCCGACGCCGACGTGGCCTCCAGCCTGCACGAGCACGTCCTCGACGCGCGCCTGCAGTGCGCGGACGGCTTCCTCGACGAGGGGCGCGAGCTGAAGGCGCTCGGGATCTACCGCGAGCTCACGGACGACTCTCACCCCGCGCCGTGCCGCGTCGCCGCCTGGCGCGGCGTCCTGCGGGCGGAGCCCGACGACGCGGTCGAGACGCTCGTCGGCCTGCTCGACGACGACGCTCCCGAGGTGCGGGCGGCGGCCGCGGGCTTCGTCTCCGAGCTTCCCGCCGACGCCGATCCCGAGCCCCTCGCCCGGAAGCTCTCCACGACCGATCCCGAGACGCGGGTGCGCGTCCTCGCGGCCTTCGCCGCGAGGGGCGAGAGCTGCGCGGCTCCCGCGGCCCTCGAGGCCCTGGAGGCCGGGAGCCAGGACGTGCGCATCGCCGCCCTGCGCGCCCTGGCCATCGTGGGGACCGCGGACCACGTGGAGCGCGTCGCCTGGTTCGCGGGGCGCACGAATCCGGAGGGCACCGCGGCCTCAGCTACCCTGCGTCGCCTGAGCGGTCCCGGGGTCGAGGACGAGCTGCGGCGCTGCCTCGGGATCATGAACGACCCCGTGCGCGCGGCGCTCGTGGAGACGCTCGTGGCGCGTCGCTCGCCGGGCGTGAAGGACACCGTGTTCGAGCTCGCGACCGCCGACGGCGCGAGGGTTCGCCGGGCCGCGCTGGGCGGCATCGCGGAGCTCGCGGGGAGGGACGACCTTTCCGCCCTGCTCGCCCTGGCCGGAGAGCTCGAGACGAACAGGGATCGAGGACTGCTCGCGAAGTCGATCCGCTCCGTCTGCGAGGGGGCGGACGACCGCGAGGCCTGCCTGCGCACCGTCGTGGCGTCGCTCGACGGCAAGCCGCCCACGGTCCGCGCCGCCCTGCTCCGCGTCCTGGGCAGCCTGCCCGGGGAGGCTTCGCTCGCCCCGCTGCTCGCCGCGGTGAAGAGCGGCGACGTCGAGGAGCGCAGCGCCGCCCTCGCCTCCCTCGCGGCCTGGCCGGACGCCGCGCCCCTCGAGACCCTGCGCGACACCTGGCGCGAGGCCGAGGATCCCGAGGTGCGGACCGCGGCCCTCCAGGGCTACCTGCGCCTCGTAGCCCTTGCCCAGGTGGACGATCCCGCCGCGATCCGGAGCGCGTTCGAGGAGGCGTTCGGAGAGACCCGAGCGGCTAACGAGAAGTTCGCTGTGCTGGCGGCGGCCTCCACGACGGAGAGGGTCTGGGCCGTCGGCTTCCTGCAGGATCGACGCGCGGACGCCGATGTGGGCGGGGATGCGAGCGTACTCCTCGTGCTGCTCTGCTCGAAGGTGGCCCGGATGGTCGGCCACGCCGCGCAGGGATGTGCGGTCACCCTGGCCCAGGCGCCCTCGGGTCGCTACGACCCCGGCAGCCCCGCCGCTCTCACCGACGGCAAGTGGGGGTCGACCGAGCACACGGACGGGACCTGGCACGGATTCGAGGGAACCGACCTCGACGCCGTCGTCGATCTCGGGAGCGTGGTCGACGTGGAGAGCGTCCGCCTGGGCTTCCTGTGCAACCCCGACTCGTGGATCTTCCCCCCGAAGCGCGTGGAGTTCTCCCTGTCGGACGACGGCGAGAGCTGGAGGCTCCCGAGGACGACCGAGATCGAGTTCCCTGCGAAGATGGTGGCAGCCTCGCTCATGGATACCGCCGCGGACTACACGGAGAAGGCCCGCTACGTCCGCGTCGTGGCAAAGAACGCCGGCATCCTTCCCGACTGGCACCCTGGCTCGGGCGAGAAGGCCTGGCTGTTCGTGGACGAGATCCAGGTGAACCCCAGTTACGAGGAGTGAGCCGCCGCGCGTGAAGGTCCTCTTCCTGGTCACCGACGACTGGTACTTCCTGTCGCACCGCCTCCACCTCGCGCGGGGCGTGCGCGACGCGGGGGCGGGGGTCGTCGTCGTCACGTCGGAGGGAGAGGGCGTTCGCGCGATCGAGGACGAGGGCTTCGCCTTCCACCCCGTTCGCTTCCGCCGCACGGTGACGGGCCAGGCCCTGAACCTCGGCCTGATCGGTCGATTGGCTGCGCTCTACCGCCGCGAGCGACCGGACCTCGTGCACCACGTCTCCTTCCTCCCCCAGGTGTACGGCTCGCTCGCCGCCGCGCGCGCGGGCGTGCCGGCGGTCGTGAACGCGGTGACCGGGCTCGGCCACGCCTTCTCCGGCGACAACGGAATGCCGCGCTGGCTGCGGTGGGGGATCGAGCGGGCCTACGCGATCGCCATGCGCCGGCCGAACGTGCGCGCGCTCTTCCAGAACGACGAGGACCGCGCCCAGCTCGTCGACCTCGGCCTCGTGCCCGAGGCGCGCACCGTGTGCATCCCCGGCTCCGGGGTCGACACCGAGCACTTCCCGGCGTGCCCCGTTCCCGACGACGAGCCCCCGATCGTCCTCCACGCCTCGCGCATGCTGTGGAGCAAGGGCGTCAGCGATTCCGTCGAGGCCTCGCGCGAGCTCGCGCGCCGCGGCGTGGCGCACCGCCTCGTCCTCGCCGGCCGCACCCACCCCACGAACCCCGAGGCGATCCCCGAGGCGCAGCTCCGCGCCTGGGAGGCGGAGGGCGTCGCCTCGTGGATCGGCCACGTCGAGGACATGCGCGAGCCCTTCGCGCGCTCCCACGTCGTCCTGCTGCCCACGCTCTACCGCGAGGGCGTGCCGATGGTCCTGCTCGAGGCGGCGAGCTGCGGGAGACCGATCGTCGCCACCGACATGCCCGGCTGCCGCGACGTGGTGGTCGACGGCGTGAACGGGCGCACCGTGCCGCGCCGGGCTCCCGCGCGCATCGCGGACGCCCTCGAGGAGCTGCTGCGCGACGCCGCGCTGCGCCGTCGCATGGGCGAGGCGGGGCGGCGTCACGTCGTCGCCGGCTTCTCGAAGGAGATCGTGATCGAGCGAACCCTCGAGCTCTATCGCTCGCTGGTTCCCGATGGCTGGACGCGCGATCGCGTCGTGCGGCCGCACGTCCCCGCGGCTCGCGAGAAGCCCGAGCGTCCCGCCGAGATCGGCTGACCGGCGCGCCGCGCCCTCAGACCGACGCGGCGTTCAGCACCGCCCCGACGACGCGCACTCCGCCGCGCTCGAGCCCTTCCGCGCAGGCGACGAGCTCGCGACGGGGCACGCCGCCGCTCTTGCACAGAAGGACGACCTCGTCGAGGGAACCCCCGAGGAGGAACACGTCCGCGATCCTCCGCGCGGGCGGGAGGTCCAGCACGATCGCGTCGAACTCCTCGCGGCTCTCCTCGAGCATCGCGCGAACCCGGGCGCTCGCGAGGCACTCCCCGGGCGAGCTCTTCGGCGTGCCCGCGGGCAGGACGTGGAGGCCGGGGTGCTCCGTCTCGTGGACGAGCGCCCGCCAGCCGTCGCCGCCCTCCGCGTGCTCCGCGAGCCCCGGGGCGGCGGGGAGGGCGAACAGGGTGTGCACCGCGGGCCGGCGCAGGTCGGCGTCGACGAGCAGGGTGCGCTTCCCGGCCTGGGCGAGGGCGATGGCGAGGTCGACGTTCGCCGTGGAGCGTCCCTCGCCGCGCAGGGTGGATGTGACGCCGAGGATCCGCCCCTCGTCCGCGGCTCCCGCGGCGAGCCCGGCCTCCAGCGTCCGGTAGGCCTCGGCGGCGGGGTGGTCCGGCGCATCGCGCAGGGGGATCGCCCGGCCCCGGACGCGGGGTCGGAGGCTCGGCCCGCGGAAGCGCGGGACGACGCCCCGGACGGCGAGGCCCGCGGCGTCCTCGAGCTCCTCCGCGGTGGACGGACGCGCGCGACGGGGCTCGGCGAGGAACACGACGAGCGCACCGAGCAGCAGCCCGAGCACCACGCCCCCCGCCAGCGCGAGACCGAACCGCGGCCCCTCGATCCGCGTCGGGGGCTCGGCGGAATCGACGTACTGGGCGGAAGGCTGGGACGCGTTGCGCGCGATCTCCGCGCTCTGCAGGCTGCGGACGAGGGCGGGGAGGATCTCCTCGTGGGCGCGGATCCGCAGGAGCGGACGGGCGAGGGCGAGCTCGTTCGCGGGGAGGGACGACAGCTCGGCCTCGACGCGCGCGTACTCGTTCCGCAGGGTCTCGTCCTCCTCGGCGTAGCCCGCGAGCCGGGTCTCGAGCTGGCCCAGCACGCGCTTCTCCAGCTCGTGGAGGGTCTCGGTCGCCTCGAGCACGGTGGGGGCGTCCTCCTGGTACCGGGCCTCCTGCCGCTGGACGATCCCCTCGACGCGCGCGATCTCCACGAGCAGGGCCTCGGTCAGGGGATCGACCACGAAGCGGGCGGTGATCGCGGAGTCGAGGCGGCCGAGGGCGGTCGCGTCGCCCTCCTTCAGGGCCGCGACCACCGCGGACAGGGAGTGGCGGTTGATCTCGAGCCGCAGTCGCTGCAGCTCGAGGCTGGAGAGGCGGGAGACCAGGGTGGTCGCCGCGGCTCCGAGGTCGAGGGTCTCGGGGTGGTCCGCGCGCAGCTCGAGGATCTCCTCGAGCGCCGCCTCGTAGGCCGCCTGCTCCTCCTCGAGCAAGCCCTTGACGTACTCGACCGTCTCGGTGGCGCGCTTGCTCGTCCGCGCGTCGAGGTCGTCGAGGTAGTTCGCGCACAGCGCGTTGGCGGTCGCCGCCGCCCGCCAGGGATCCGTGTCGCTCACCGTCACCCGGATCACGCCGGAGTTGCGCGCCGTCTCCCCGACGGAGATCCGCAGGCGCAGCCGGTCGACGGCGAGGTACTCGGGCAGGCGCTCGACGAGGAAGCTGCGGCCGACGTAGTCGCCCTCCGGCACGAGGCGCAGGTCATTGTCCCGGTACGCGATCGACTCGCCGGGGGTGAAGTCCCGCTCGCGGGGGTAGTCGTCATCCAGGCGCAGCCGCGAGCGCAGGGACGGGCTCGTCAGGCGGACGCTGGTCTCCGTGAGGAACTCGACGCGGACGACGGAGGGGACGCCGGAGTCCGGCGAGTCGTCCTTGCGGACCATGGTGGCGAACAGGCGGCCGTCGGGGTGGACGGGGGGCTGACCGGGGGGGGCGCCCCCGAGGTAGCGGCGCCGCAGGAGCGAGAAGGGCGTGAGCCCCTCGTCGCGCACGAGGGTGGTCAGGCCCAGGCGTCGCTCGTAGCCCTCGATCCCGGGCCGCGGCACGTCGTCCCCGACCGGAGGCGAGACGACCTGGCGGGCGAGGGAGCGCGACCCGAGGATGCTGATCTCTCCCGTGGCGGTCGGGGCCGAGGCCAGCGAGGCGACCGCGGCGAGGTCGCCGAGCACGCCGCCCGGCCGGTTCCCCTCGAGCAGCAGGGTCGCGGTGGCCCGGTAGGTGGGCGTCTGCATCGAGAACCACCCCACCGCCGCGGCGAGGGCCGCGAGGAAGACCGCGGCGAAGCTCCACCGCCGTCGCCACAGCAGGCGCACCGCGTCCAGGAGACCCGCCCCTCCGGAGGACGGCTCGGCACCGCGCGCTCGGCTGTTCGCGTTCATTCGTCGAGGTTGTCGGCGACGAGGATGAGGGAGGCGAGGGCGCTCAGGGGCTGGGAGACTCCCTGGACGTAGGGGAGCATCTGATCCCGGAACGTGCCGGACCCGCTGCGTCGCACGAAGAGGGTGTCGCCCGGATGGACGGCGATCAGCCCGTCGATGCCGGGGGTGGCGGCGTCGAAGAAGCGGACGATCAGCTCGCCGTCCTCCACGCGCAAGAGCGCCACCTTCTCGCGGTCCGCTCCGTCCGCGAAGCCGCCGCCGAGGGCCAGGGCCTGCAGTGCGGTGACGGGGCGGTCGAGGTCGTAGGCGCCCGAGTGGGCGACCTCGCCGAGCACGTGGAAGACGCGCGGCGCGTACTCGATGACGGAGACCGAGACGGAGGCGTGCCGGACGACGCTCGCCACCCGCTCCTGGAGGACGATGCGTGCCTCCTCCACGGTGAGGCCCGCCACCGGCACGGAGCCGACCAGGGGGAGGCTCACGTTGCCCTGGTAGTCGACTCGCTGTCCCGCCTCCCCGCTCGAGAGATCGGCGTGACCGTAGACCACGATCTTCACGAGGTCGTCGGGGGCCAGGGTGGACCGTGCGGACTCCTCGGGAGGCAGGTCCACGACGCCGCCCTCGGCCGGGGGCGGCGCCTTGCACGCTCCGAGGGCGAGGGTGAGCGCGGCGAGGAGGAGTCCGGCCACGCGCATCGTGTCGCCGGAGCGGGGGAGGGAGGCGTTCATCGAAGGCATCGGAGAGGTCGCCGTCCCGCGGAGGATGGCAACTCGCACGGACCGCCTCAAGGACGGAGTCGGACCCCCTTCCCGGCGTCCGTCCTTTCCCCCGCCGTCCCGTCGAGTAGAGTCCCGCCATGGCGACCTGGGTCATCGGCGACATCCACGGGTGCGCGGGGGAGCTCGCGCGGCTCATCGCCCGCATCTCCCCGGGGCCCGAGGACCGGCTCGTCGCCCTGGGGGACCTCTTCCACCGGGGGCCGGACGCCTGCGGGGTCATGGAGCAGCTCCTCGAGCACCGGGTCCTCTTCCTGCTCGGCAACCACGAGGAGGTCGTCCTGCGTCGGGCGGGGCTCGCCCCCCGGGAGCCGGACGGCTCGGACCGTCCCCCGCGCCGCGAGGAGTTTCCCCCCCTGCGGCCCGAGGACCTCCAAGGCGACGGCGGGCGGTCGCTCGTCGCGGAGCCGGAGCGGCTCGCGGAGCTCCTCCGGTTCCTGCAGGGCCACGCGGGGTACGTCCTCGACCACGAACGCATCGAGGGCGCCGGCCCCTGCCCCGACGGTCGGTCCTGGCTCGTCGTGCACGCGGGCTTCCATCCCGAGAAGGGACCCGAGGGCTCGCGGCCGCGGGAATTCGTCTACCCCATGCGCGTGAAGCGTCACGGCCGGCCCTTCTGGTACGAGGCGTGGGAGGGGCCCGACCTGGTCCTGTTCGGACACATGCCCGCCCCCGCGCCGCGTCGCCTCCACCACGAGGGGATGCTCGTGGCCCTTGGCCTGGACACCGGCTGCGTGTACGGGGGCCGGCTCACCGCGTACTCGCCCGAGCTCGACGAGACGGTCTCCGTGGCCGCGGAGAAGGTTTGGGCCGAGATGTAGCCCGCCTCGGAGGGCGCGCGCCCCTACTCGAAGATCTTGCCGTACCGGCCGTGCGCCACCAGCTCGGCGAAGTCCGGATCCTCGGCGACCTGCTTGAGCTGTCCGGGGCTGAGGTAGGCGTCCGCCAGGGCGTCGTGGGCCGGCTTGAGCTTGCCGCCCAGGACTTGGGCCCGGGCCATCTCCACGTAGAGGTCGCGCGGAACGGATCGCCCGGTGTTCTCGCGCAGCGCGATGGCCCGCTTGTAGTCCTTCGCGGCGTCCGCGTACTCCTGCAGGTGGATCAAGAGGGCGCCGCGCTTCTCGAACGCGGTGGCCCACTGCGTCTCGTCCTTCACCCACTCGTCGTACTTCTTCTTGAGCTCCCGGCGCACCGTGCGGTCGCCGATCAGGGCGAGACAGATCTGGGCGGCCTCGACGACCTCCGTGTTCGACGACGCCACCAGCGGCGCGATGGCCTCGCGGAACTTCCCGTCGAGGTCCGGCTCGAGGGGGGGGATCTGGTCGAGGAGCTCGATCTGCATCGACGCGTCGATCGCCTTCGGCGCGGCGACGAGGCGCACGAGCTCGAGGACGACCTCGTTCTCCAGGACCTCCGGACACGTCTGGAAGTACCGCAGGATCTCGCGGACCACGGGCGCCGCGGCCGCGTGGTTGCGCATGAGCTCGCGCACGTTGCCCGCGGCCTCGACCACGTGCCCGTCCGCGAGCGCTCCCAGGACGGTCTGCACGATCGCGGTGTTGCGGTCCGTCAGGGCCTCCTGCAGGACCCGGGCGTTCTCGGGGCCTCCGAGGCGGGCCAGGGCGATCACCGCCTCCTGCCGGGTCGTGCCGTCGCTCGTCCGGAAGAGCTCGACCAGGAAGCGGCTGGCGCGCGAGCGATCCGGGGCGTAGCCGAGGACACCGATGGCGGCGAGGCGCGCGCGCTTGCTCCCGTCGCGGGCCAGGGCGATCAGGGGCTCGGTGATCGAGGCGGTGCGCATCCGCTGGAGCGCGCCGGCGATCTCGGTCGCGCGGAACCGCGTGGCGTCGGTCGAGGGGCTGCCGGGATCGAGGTAGGGCAGGAGCAGGAGGGCGGCCTCCACCCCGAGGGCGTCGAGCTCCTTTCTGATCCGGTCCATCTCCCGCCGCGGGCCCGGCTTCCCGCGCTTCTCGAGCCGGTCCACCATGTCGGTCACCGGGCCGCGAAGGGCCGTGAAGACCTGCTCCTTCTCCGCGCGGGCCTTGCGGAGGAACTCCTCGAGGGAGTCGGGGGCGGGAGCGAGCGGGCCGGGGCCGTGGCTCGCGAGGAGGAGCAGGAGCGTGGTGAGCATGACGACCCGGGATTCTAGGACTTGGGGTCGCCCTCTCCTACCCGGCTCGTCGCACCGGGCGACGAGGAATCGGGATCATCTCGTAGACCAGGAGCCGCGGGATCGTCGGCCGCGAGGTCCTCGAGCCGCCTCCGGCCCGCTCGCGCCACTCCCCGACCGGCTCGTTCAGGGGGCGAGCCCGTCCTGGAGCCCCGTAGATGGCCTCGAGGCGGCGGCGGTTGCGAAAGACCCAGGAGCGCATGTTCCAGGGTATCGGCGCGCGACGGGGTCGCGGTTGAGGCGGCTCCGCCCGCAGGTTCGCGCGCGGCGGCTGGCGAAAGGGGTTCGGGGGGGTTGAAATGCGCGCTGAGCCGACTTGGCGGCTCAGCGCGCCGCCACTGCAGCAGACGAACCTGCGTTCGCTGCTGATTGGCGGCTCGCCCGCCACGGGTCGATCCGATGAGGACACGCCGTACCTCCGAACGGGCCCCGGAGCCCCTCCTCCGGAAGCATCCGCACCCCCCGCCCCCGCGCGGGGAGGCGGAGGCGGACGTCGTCGTCGTGGGCGGGGGCCACGCGGGGGCGGAGGCGGCCCTCGCGGCGGCGCGGCTGGGTCGCTCGACGCTGCTCGTCACCCATCGCGTCGAGGGGATCGGCGAGATGAGCTGCAACCCCGCGATCGGGGGGCTGGGCAAGGGCCAGCTCGCGCGGGAGGTGGACGCGCTCGGGGGAGCCATGGGCCGGGCGATCGACGCGACCGGGATCCAGTTCCGGATGCTGAACACGGCCAAGGGCCTCGCGGTCCGCGCCCCGCGGGCCCAGGCGGACCGCCACCTCTACCGGGCGTGGATGACGGCCGCCTTGGCCGACGCGGCGGGGATCGAGCTGCTCGAGGCCGAGGCCGCCGAGCTCCTCGTGGAGGAGGCGGCGGGCCGTCCCCGCGTCGTCGGGGTTCGCCTCGCCGACGGCCGGGAGGTCCGGGCGCGGGCCGTCGTGCTGACCACCGGGACCTTCCTGAGCGCGGTGATGCACACGGGCGACGACCGCTCGTCGGGCGGTCGGATCGGAGAGGCCTCCTGCGAGGCGCTCTCGAGCGGGCTGCGTCGGCTCGGGCTCGCGATCGGACGTCTGAAGACGGGCACGCCCCCGCGGCTCGACGGGCGGACCATCGACTGGGAGCGGCTCGAGGAGCAGCCCGGCGACGCGCGGCCCTCCCCCTTCTCCTTCTCCACCACGCGCGAGGGCTTCCCCCGCCAGCCCCAGATCTCCTGCCACGTCACGTACACGAATCCCGCGACCCACGAGCGGATCCGTGAGAACGTCCACCGCGCTCCCCTGTTCACGGGTCGGATCCAGGGCGTGGGGCCTCGCTACTGTCCCTCGCTCGAGGACAAGGTGATGCGGTTCGCGGACCGCGACCGCCACCAGGTGTTCCTGGAACCCGAGGGGCTCGAGACCGACGTCGTCTACGCGAACGGCATCTCGACCTCGCTGCCCGCCGACGTGCAGGACGCCTTCGTGCACTCGGTGGCAGGGCTCGAGCGAGCGAACATCGTGCGGTACGGCTACGCGGTGGAATACGACTTCGTCCTGCCCTGCGCCCTCGACCCCACGCTCGCGGCGAGCGAGGTGGCCGGGCTGTTCCTCGCGGGCCAGATCAACGGCACCTCGGGCTACGAGGAGGCCGCCGCCCAGGGCCTGGCGGCGGGGGCGAACGCGGCCCGGTGGATCGCGGATCGCGGGCCCTTCGTGCTCGGCCGGGAGGAGGCCTACGCCGGCGTGCTGATCGACGACCTCGTGGTGAGCGCGCCCACGGAGCCCTACCGAATGTTCTCGTCTCGCGCCGAGTTCCGCCTGCTCCTGCGCCAGGACGACGCGGACCGCCGGCTCGTGCCGCGGGCGGCCGCGATCGGGCTCGTGGGGGAGGAGGCGGCCGCGCGCCTCGCCGCCCGCGAGGCGAGGATCGACGAGCTGCGCGACCTGCTCGACGCCCTCCGCAGCCCCGCCCACGGAGGGCGGACCCTGACCCGGGTCCTGCGCCGCCCCGAGCTCGCCCTCGCCGACGTCGTCGCGCTCGCCCCGGAGCTCGCCGCCCTGGAGATCGCCCCGGAGGACGCGGCCACCGTGGAGGCGGACGTGAAGTACGAGGGCTACGTGGAACGCCAGGAGCGCGAGGTCGAGCGCATGCGCCGGCGCGAGGCCGTGGAGATTCCAATGGGCCTCGACTACTCCGTCCTCGCCGGGCTGCGGCGCGAGGCGCGGGAGAAGCTCGGCGAGCTCCGCCCGCGCACCCTCGGCGCGGCGGGTCGCATCGCGGGCATCAACCCCCCCGACGTAGCCCTGCTCTCCGTCCACCTCGAGCGCCACCGCCGGGAAGGCCGCGGTGGAGATCCGTCGCGCGATGGGGGATGATCGCGGGATGGATGTCGTCGATCCGGTCGAGCCGCGCCCGGGAACGCCGCGCGACGAGGCGATCCCCGTCCTCCTCGAGCGACACGGAGGACGCCTCCTCGCGCTGGGGACGCGCTTCTGCGGGAGCGCCGAGGAGGCCGAGGACCTCGTGCAGGAGACCCTGCTGCAGGCGTACAACAGCTGGGACCGCTTCGAGGGGCGCTCGAGCCCCGCGACCTGGCTGTACACGATCGCCTCGCGCGTCTGCCAGCGCTTCCACCGCAAGCGCTCCGGGGAGCCCGAGGAGGTCGTCTCGCTCGACGAGGAGCTGCCCTTCGGGGCGTCGCGGGCCGCGCGCGTGGCCACGCCCGATCCCGGACCTCTCGAGGAGGGGCTCCGCCGCGAGGGCGAGCGGCGGGTCGGGGAGGCGATCGCCGTCCTCCCCCTCGAGTTCCGCATGCCCCTCGTGCTCAAGGAGATCGTCGGGTTCAGCGTCGCCGAGGTGGCCGGGATGCTCGGGCTCAAGCCGGCGACGGTGAAGACGCGCCTGCACCGGGCCCGACTGCGGCTGCGGGACGCCCTGGACGAGGTGCTCCCCCGCCGCGAGCTGCCCCCCGCCGCCTACTCCGAGCAGGTCTGCCTGGACCTCCTGCGGGCCAAGCAGGAGTCCCTCGACCGGGGCACCGCCTTCCCCGAGACGGGGGACGAGGTGACCTGCGAGCGCTGCCGGGCCGTGTTCCGGAGCCTGGACCTCGCCTCGGACCTCTGCGCCGGCCTGGGCCGGGGGGAGCTGCCGCCTACGCTGCGGCGCCGGCTCCTGGACCGGCTGGAAGAGGCGTAATTCCGATTTCCTCAGGTTTCGCCGGAACCATTTGAACCCCTGTGACGACTCTTCTGTAACCTCATCGTTGCAATTCCGCATCCTGCCCCATCTGCAGACGCCGGATCGTCCCTTCCGTGCCGGCACCCTGGGCCGGCCTACATGAAGACCACGTTCCACGTCTCCCTGGTCCTCGCCGTACTCTTCGCGTTCGTGCGGCTGTCGACCGCCCAGTGCTGAGGCGGCCCTGGCGGCGGCGTCTCGTCGGGATCAGGGGGATCCTACTCCAGTCCATCCGCACCCGCCCCCAGCGCGGGCGGTGCGAGCCCCACGGGGCGCAGTCCCGGTCCGCAAACCCCGGGCGGGAACGGTCTCCCCGAGGGGCCTCCCGTCGTCCGCGACACGGGGGGATGGATGGGGCCGATGACCCCCACGGACAGTGAGCCGCCGGACGCGGCCGGCGGCGGCTTCGTCCCCGAGCACTGGGCGCGCTGGTGGTACTACAACCGGGGGGCCTACCTCGAGGTGAGCCGCGTGCTCGCCGGCCGCGAGGTGCGCACGGGAGAGGAGGGAGGCCGCGTCGGCCTGCCCGACGAGCGCATCCGGAAGGAGATCGTCCCCGCGATCGAGGCCGCCCTGACCGAGGGCGGTGACCTCGGGATCATCCACGAGGGCCTGATGGCCCTCGCGCGCATCGGAGAGGCGGCGGGATCGTCGGGGACCGGGCTCGGCTTCTACGCGAAGCACTTCCTCGGTGGCCGCTACGCCTCGCTGCAGGAGGCGTCGATCGTCGCCCTCGGCGTGCACGGCGATCCGGCCTGGGTGCCGCTCCTGCGCGCGATCCTCGACAACACGGAGGCCGGGCGCGAGCTCACCGGGACCGAGACGGTTCCCGTGCGCCTGCGGGCCTTCGCGGCCTTCGGCCTCGGCCTGCTCGGCCAGGGCACCGAGGACCAGGACTTGCGATTGGCGGTCGTCCACTCCCTGCTCGCCTCCCTCGGGAACCAGCGCACCGCCACGCGCGAGATCCAGGTGGCCTGCGTCCTCGCCGTGGGGCTCGTGGAGCTCGACTTCTGCGGAGACACCCCGGAGGAGATCCGGCGCCACGTCATGGAGGGCGACCGGCACCTGTGCGGGGGCGTGCAGATCCGCTACCTGCTCGACGTGTTCCGGGACCCCGAGCTCGACTTCTGGGTGCGCGCCCACGTGGCGCCCTCCATCGGTCGGCTGTCGCGGGAGGCCCCGCCGGACTTCCACCTCGCCGCCCTCGAGGAGCTCGGTGGAGCTCTCGACCCGCGCTCGAAGGAGCCGGAGCCCGTGCACCAGGGCGCCGTGCTCGGGCTCGGCCTGTTCGCGGACGGCGACGAGGATCCCGACGACGTCGCGGCCCGCGAGCTCCTCGAGAAGACCATGCGGAGGGGCGATCCCCTGAGCCGGCGCCTGGCCATGATCGGCCTGGCTCGCGCTGCGGCCCGTCCGGGCACGGGGGAGAACGAGGGGAAGGGGCTCACGAAGGCCCATACCCTGCTCGTCCAGGAGCTCGCCCGCGGCCGCCGGGATCGCAAGGCGTGGGCCGCCCTCGCTCTCGGGGCCCTCGGCCATGAGCGCGTGCGGGCGCAGCGCGGCATTCCCGAGGAGGTGACCGGGGCCCTGCGCCTGGCCCTCGCGCGCGCCCGGGATCCGGAGGAGGCCGCGGCCGTCGTGACCGGGATCGGCATCCTGCGCGACGAGGAGGCCCGCGACGAGGTGCTGTCGAGCTTCGAGCGGATCGAGGATCCCGGTTTCCGGGCCTGCGCCGCCCTGACCCTGGGGCTCGTCGACGCCAAGGAGGGGCGGGACGCCATCCGCGAGACGTTCCTGGGCCCGGACTGCTGCCCGACGGAGCTGCGGCTCGACGTGGCCCTCGGACTGCGGCTGCTCGGCGACTCCGAGGTGACCGAGGGCCTGGTGCATCGTCTGGACGCGGCGGAGACGCCCGAGGAGCGCGCCACCCTCCTCCAGTTCCTCGGCGAGCTGGAGGATCCGCGCGGCATCGACGCGCTGCTCGCCACGCTGAAGGACGCCGACGAGGATCCCCTCGTCCGCGCCGTTGC
Organism: uncultured Planctomycetaceae bacterium; assembly: GCA_964428225.1. Lineage (GTDB taxonomy): Bacteria > Planctomycetota > UBA1135 > UBA1135 > JBFMCU01. Next base: position 15,966 of record CAYRXS010000033.1, on the reverse strand, counting down.
GATCAATGCCCTGGGGAGGATTTGCGAATCTCGCACGATCCCCTGGGCCGCGGCCTACGCCACCGACGTGCAGTACGGACTGCTCACTTGGACCCTCGAGAGCCCCTTCGACGACGGCAGCGGGCTCCTCGACTGGCGGTAGGTTTCTCCGACCACTCGATCACATTCCACGGTACCCTCGGTTCCGGGCATTCTAGTGCGCCCCGGGGAGTCCGTCCTCGAGACGGAACCCCTACCTCGAGACCGATCGGCCTGGAGCTTCCGCCATGAAGAACGCTCTCCACGTTGCCCTGGTCCTCGCCGCCCTCCTGGCGTTCATGCGCCTGTCCACCGCGCAGTGCTGAGGCAGCGGAGGTGGAGGAGCAGGGGGCTCCTACAACGGTCCTTCCGCCCCGCCGGCCGCTCCTTCGGGAGGAGGAGGAACCGCGGGACCCATGGCCCCGCCTCCGGGAGGATCTCCCGGGGGAGGAGGCGGCTTCCCCGAGGGCCCGACCACCCCGGGCGGCGGCTGGTGGGGTCCGAACGGACCCTTCGGTGACGCACCCTCGACCCCGGGCGAGGCCGAGGCCGCGCCCGATCCCGCGGACTGGACGCGCTGGTGGCGCTACAACCGGGATCCCTATCTCCAGGTGGGCACGGTGCTCGCCGGACGCGAGGCGGGAACCGGCGAGGCGGGCGGACGCGCCGGCCTGAGCGACACGCGGATCCGATCCGAGGTGGTGCCCACGATCGAGGCCGCCCTGCGCAAGGGGGGAGACCTCGGGATCATCCGCGAGGGCATGATGGCCCTGGCCCGCATCGGCGAGCGGGGCGAGCGCAAGGGAGTCGGGCTCGACTACTACGCCAAGCACTTCCTCGGACAGAGCTACGCGTCCCTGCAGGAGGCCGCGATCCTCGCCCTCAGCGTCGAGGGCAAGCCGTCCTCCGTGCCGATCCTGCGCTCGATCCTCGACAACACGGAGGAGGGGCGCGCGATCACGAAGAGCGAGACGGTCCCCGTCCGGCTGCGGGCCTTCGCGGCCTTCGGCCTCGGGCTGCTCGGGCAGGGCACGAGGGTGCAGGACCGGCGCCTGGAGGTCGTGCACTCCCTGCTCGACTCCCTCGGCAACCAGCGCACCGCCACCCGGGAGATCCAGGTGGCCTGCGTGCTCGCCATGGGGCTCGTGGAGCTCGACTTCTGCGGCGACGATCCGGAGAAGCTCGAGCGCCACAAGATGGAGGGCGATCGCCACCTGTGCGGTGGGATCCAGCTCAAGTACCTGCTCGACGTCTTCCGCAACCCCGAGCTCGATCCCTGGGTGCGCGCCCACGCGGGGCCGGCCATCGGACGGCTCGCTCGCCGGTCTCCGCCCGACTTCCACGTGGCGGCCCTCGAGGAGCTCGGCGGAGCCCTCGATCCCGCCTCGAAGGAGCCGGAGGTCGTGCGGCAAGGCTGCGTGATCGGCCTCGGGCTATTCGCGGACGGCGACGAGGATCCCGACGACGAGGCGGCCCGCGAGCTGCTCGAGAAGGCGATGAAGAAGGGCGACGCCCTGAGCCAGCGCCTGGCCATGATCGGCCTCGGTCGTGCGGCGGCGCGGCCCGGCGCTGGGGAGAACGAGGGGAAGGGGCTCAAGCGGGCCCACTCCCTGCTCTTGAAGGAGCTCGCGCGCGGACGCAAGGACAAGAAGGCGTGGGCCGCCCTCGCCCTCGGAGCCCTGGGCTGCGAGCGCATGCGGGCCCACCAGGTCGTCTCGGCCGACGTGACCGACGCCCTGCGCCAGGCCCTCCGCAAGGCGAGGTCCCCTCGGGACGCCGCGGCCCTCGTCCTCGGTATCGGCATCCTGCGGGACGCCGAGGCGGGCGACGCGGTGCTCGCGAGCTTCGAGCGATTCGAGGATCCCGGCTTCCGCGCGTGCGCCGCGCTGACCCTGGGGCTGGTCGACGCCCGCGAGGGGCTCGGGACCGTGCGCCAGGCCTTCCTCGGCGAGGAGAGCGACGTGGCGAGCCTCATGCTCGACGTGGCCCTCGGCCTGCGGTTGCTCGGCGACCGCGAGGTGACCGCGGGCCTGCTCCAGCGTCTAGCCAAGGCCGAGACGCCGCAGGAGCGCGCCACACTCGTGCAGTTCCTCGGCGAGCTGGACGATCCGCGGGGCACCGGGGCCCTGCTCGCGACGGTGAAGGACGCCGAGGAGGATCACCTCGTGCGCGCCGTGGCGATCAACGCGCTGGGCCGGATGTGCGACCGTCGGGAGGTCCCCTGGACCTCCGCCTACGCCGCCGACCTGCAGTACCAGATCCTGACCTGGACCCTGCAGAGCCCCATCGGGGACGGCACCGGCCTGCTCGACTGGAAGTAGCGCTGGCTATCTCGCTCCGGGATAGGCGACGGGCGGCCGGATCGCGGTCAGCCCGTCGCCGAACGGCGAGGGGACGAGGCCGATCCGGTCGTACGGGTCGAAGGCGATCATCGCCGGGGGCAGGCCGGTCTCGAGCGTGAGTGCGACCTGCTCCGTCCTCGTGTCGATCACCGAGACCTCGCCGTCGATCGAGAGGGAGACGACGGGGCCGGGGCCGATGCTGACGGACCACGTGCCGGTGGGCACGTACAGGAACCGTCCCGGGCCGTCGAGGTGCATGCCGGCCACGTAGTTCGGCAGGCCGATCGTGTTCGTCATGATCCCCGACGTCAGGTCGACGATCCCGATGTTCTGGTCGTAGTAGTTCACGACGTACAGCGTGAGGCCGCTCGGGGAGAGCGCCATCTCGAAGGGCGCGTCGCCCACGACGAGCGTCCGGACGACGGCCGATCCCGCGCCCGCGTTGCTCACCTCGTCGATTGCGTCGTCGTTGCGGCAGGTCACGTAGACGGAGGAGTCGTCGGGAGCGAAGGCCGCGCGCACCGGCCAGCCGCCCACGTCCACGTTCTTGACCAGGGTCCAGGTCGTCGTGTCGACGATCGAGATCCGGTCGTCGTAGGTGCCGCACACCACGAGCGTCGTCCCGTCGTGGCTGAGGGTCATCCCGCTCGACTGGTGGAACATGAAGTAGACACCGCCCATGTTCGCGGTGGCGATCTTGGGACCGTCCACGCTCAGCGTGTCGAGGTCGATCCGCCAGACCCCGTCCCCGTCGGCCACGACGCAGAGATAGGCGTACCGGCCGTCCGGCGAGATCTCCACCTGGCTGGCGCGACGCGAGATGTTGACGTTCGTCACCGCGAACGTCGTCAGGTCGATGATCGAGGCGAAGTGGGAGTCGAGGTTGGCCACGACGGCCAGGGCTCCGTCGGGAGTGATGGCCACCTCCGACGGTCGGTCTCCCAGGTCCACGATCGCCTCCACCGTGCCCGTGACGAGGTCGACGATCGAGGCGTTGTCGCCGAGGATGCCGACGGCCACCGCGCGCCGGCGGTCGGGAGTGATCGCCACGGTGCGAGTCTTGTCCACCTCCGGGGGCGGGCCCGAGGGCACGATCTCCTCCAGGTGGCCGGCCGCCCCGTCCGTGTTCACCACCACCAGGTCCTCGCCGAAGGTGTTGGCCACCATCGCGCCGCGCGGTCCCGCGGGAGACACGGCGCCGAGGGGGCAGGAGACGACGCCGTTCAGGTTGGCGACCAGGGTGCTCGTGGTGAAGTCGATCAGGCTGCCCGAGTAGCCGATGCACAGCGCGTGGTTGCCGTCGGCCGTCGTGTGGACCTCGTACACGCTCAGGGTATTCAGGTTGCCCGAGACGGCGTTCGTCACGAGATCGACGACCCGGCAGGCATTCTGGACGACCACCACCGCCTTGGTCGCGTCGGGTCGGATGCAGATCCCTCCCCAGCAGTCGACCGGCATGGCGATCGTCTTCGTCACCGTCCGGCTCGGCACGTCGATGACCGTGATCTTCCGCACGCTCCCGGTGTGGGAGACGACTGCGGTGCTTCCGTCGGGAGTCACGTCCACCGTGCGCGGGTTCGCGTCGGTGACGATCGTCGTCTCGGCACCGGTGGCAACGTCGAAGATCCGGACGCGGTCCGCGTCGTAGTCGGGGTGGACGATGGTCGCGTCGTCGGCCAGCTCGAACTCGCTGAAGCTCGCGGTGACGACCCCGGGCTCGAAGGCCGCGGTGATCGAGCCCAGGAAGCCCGCGTTCGGGATGCGGCGCAGCTCGGTGGCGGTTTCGATGTCGATCACGGAGAGGCTCGAGTCCACCGTGTTTCCCACGACGGCGGTCGTGCCGTCCGGAGTGATGCGCACGACACCCGGTTGCTCGCCCACCGGGACGACCGCGATCTCCTGGCCGGTCGCGAGGTCGACGATCGAGGCCGTGTTCCTGCAGAGGTTGGCGGTGACCGCGTGCACCCCGTCAGCCGAGACGGCCACGTCGTTGGGCCACCCGGAGATCGCGATCTCCCGGAGGAAAGCGCGGGTGGTCGCGTTGAGGACGATGAGGTTCCGGCTGTCGCGATGGGCCACCACGATCTCGGCCCCGTCGGGAGTGAAGGCCACGCCGGAGGGCGTGTCCCCTTCGGGGAGGTCGCCGGTGAAGAGGAACTCGCTCTCGAGAGTGGGCGGGGGAGCGGGGCGGCTCGTGGCGGGAGAGCGTCTCGCCCCGGGTACGAGCTCCGCCAGCCGCAGTCGGCTCGCGGGACACTCGAACCGGCGGAGCACGGGATCCCCGTCCGGTGACTCGGCCGCGTCGAGGAAGAAGGACACGTCGTGCGTCTCCCGCACCTCCTGCGGTCGGGCAAAGGCCCGGGACGCCGCGAGCAGGGCCGGAACGACGAGGAGCAAGCCGAGAGGGATCGGACGGGGCCGCCGGGGACGAGAACCCATGGTGCATACCTCCGGTGCGTGGATCGGGGAACGCGCCATCCTAGCACGGGCCGCTCTCGCGCGCCGGAGCGCCGGTACGACCGTCAGGAGCTGCGTCGCAGGACCACCGCCCAACCGCTCCGACGCGACTCGGGCGTGGCGAGGTCGCTCGCGGGGAAGGAGAGGTCGAGCGGATCGTGACCCTCGGCGCGGATCTCGACGTCGAGGTCGAGGAGGGGGACGTGCAGGTCCGTTCCGGGCATGGGAAACCCTTCCTGGAGGCTCCGATCGTCGACGATGCTCCAGGTGCCGTCGTCGCCTCGCGTTCCCGAGGCCTTGGCCCGGATCCGACCTCCGCCGTCCCGGACGGAGACCGTGAAGCTCGGGGCGTCGAGGAACGCGAGGTCCTCGTTGACCTCGATCAGCTGGCTCAGGATCTCGGGAGCGATCTCGAACCGCCCCTCGAACTCCGTCGCCGGGGAAACGGTCAGCAGCACGATTCGCAGCTCCGCGAGCTCCCGCGTCTCCACGATGAACTGCTGCACTCCCGTGGGCGGGCGCGTGAGGTCGAGGTCGAAGGTGGTCTCCGGTGCGCGCGGGGTTTCCCGGACCTCGAGGGTGACCAGACGGGCGGGGAGGCCGCGGACGACCGCCTCGCCCTTCTCGTCCAGCCTCCGGCTCGTCGTGAGCCCCATGGCTTCGGAGCCGATCCAGAGCGCCTCCCCCTCGACGTCGCGGAACACGACCGTCCATCCGTGCAGGGGTGCTCCGCCGGAGCTGACGACCCGCAGGTGGAGGGTTCGCTCCGGAAAGAGCGCCACCTCGAGGCGGTGCCGGCCGGCGGCGTATTCCCGCCGGGGGAGGTACCACCGCGCGTAGCCGTCCGCGGTGACGTTGATCTCGATGGGGCCGGGATCCAGCCCTCGCACCTCGAAGGTGCCTTCGGGGCTCGAGCAGTCGCGTGGCGCCCCCGAGCTCCCCGAGCCGTCGTAGTTCGGGATCATCGGAGTGACGACGAAGGAGGGGACCGGCTCGCCGTCGAGCGCGTCGGTCACCCGTCCCTCGAGGCGGACCTCGAAGACGGCCTCGGGATCGAGGACCAGACGCAGGTCCTCCGTACCGGACTCGACGCCCACCACCACCCGCAGGGAGGGATCGTCGGGATGGAGCGCTTCGACCTGGAAGGCTCCCGCGTAGAGCTGGTCCAGACGGAAGCGGCCGTCCTCGTCGCAGACGATCCCGGCGATCCCGTGACTCCACTCCCACGTGGGGGTGGGCATCATCATCATGCCCCCGTAGTCCACGATCCGATCGCCCTCGATCCCGACGTTCGCTCCCGGCACGCCCTCGCCGGCGACGTCCACGACGCGTCCCGCGATCACCCGCTCCGGCTCAAGGCGGAGCTCGACCCGGTTCGGGGTCTCCGCTCCGATCGCGAGCGGCTGGTGTACGAGGACGGCGTGTCCGGCCGCCGCGACGTACAGGCGCGCCGCGGGATCCTCGACGAGCCCCTCGAGGCGGAAGGTCCCCGCCTCGTCGGTCCGCGTCTTTGCGTTGGCCTCGCCCGCGATGCGGACCGCGGCTCCCGGGAGCGGGCGGCCGTTCGCGCCCCGGATCCCGCCGGTGAGCTCGAGGCCCCACTCGAGCCGGATCTCGAGGAAGCCGTCCGCGGGGGCGTGCGACCGCCGCCACGGACGGAAGCCGGGGTGGCGCACGAGGAACGTATAGGACCATGCCGCGAGGTCCGCGAGCTCGAACGTTCCTCCCGCGCCCGAGGTCGTGCGCACCGAGAGCGGGTCCGCGCGCCATACGTCGGGAACCGGCGTCGCGTAGAACTCGCCTCGACGCAGGGCCGCCAGCGAGCGGATCGCGACCCCCTCGAGAGGCTCGCCGCGCGGATCGAGGACCCGTCCCTCGATCCGGCTCGCGGGGCCCAGGACGAGCTCGATCCCCTCTCCGTCCACGCCCGGAGCAAGCTCGCCGTAGATGCGCGTCAGGCATGCCATCCCCGGCGCCGTGGCGTCGAGCACGAGCTCGCGCCCGAGGTGGGGGACGGTGAAGCGGCCGCTCTCGTCGGTCGTGACCTCGCGGTCGGGCGCGGGCCGCGGCTCGCGGTCCACGCTCCAGTTGGAGCGACACCACCCGCGGACGACGGCGCCGCCGACCGGCCGTCCCTCGACGTCGACCACGGTCCCCGAGAGGCTCGCGCCCCGGGACACGGACACGACGCGCCGCATCTCCTCGCCCGTGGCGATGGGGTGATGCACCCAATCGTCGAACCCGGTGGTCTTCGGGCCCGGGGCCACGCTCACGCGGTGCACGATCGTCCCGTGCTCCAGCTCGAAGTAGGCCACGCCGTCCTCGTCGGTCCGGCCTTCGCCCGATCGTCCGCCCAGGGCGCCGGAGTCGGCCAGCCCGAGGTTGATGCCCACGTTCGGGACCGCCGAGCCGTCCTCGCGGACCCGCACCTCGACCCAGAGAGAGGTGGCCTTCCGATCCTCCCCCGGCGCCAGGGCCGTTCGCTCCGAGGACGTGGGCTCGTCGCCCGCGACGACCGTCTCGGAGGCGGCTTCCTCCACGCCCGGCTCGCTCTCGGCCCGAGGAGACGAGACGACGACGTCGTCCTCGTCCCCGATCCACCTCACCCCGATCACGGCGAGCACGAGCAGCACGACGAGACCCCCGATCCCCAGGCTCTTCCGCATCTCCATCACCTCCCCCCGGATTCTATCGCGGGGGGCGGCGGATCTACGTCCCCTTGCGCAACAGCACGGTCCGTACCGTGTTGAACAGGATCGACAGGTCGAAGATCGTCGACTGGTACTTGATGTAGAAGAGGTCGTACTGGAGCTTCTGGAGCGCGTCCTCGAGCGTGTTCCCGTACGAGTAGCTGATCTGCGCCCAGCCGGTGATGCCCGGCTTCACGATGTGGCGCTGGTGGTAGTAGGGGATCTTCTCCGCGAGCTCGTCGACGAAGGTCGGACGCTCCGGCCGCGGGCCGACCATGCTCATCGATCCCGCGAGGACGTTGAAGAGCTGGGGCAGCTCGTCCAGCCTCGTCTTGCGCGCGAACAAGCCGACGCGCGTGATGCGGGGATCGTCCGCCGTCGCCCAGACCGGCCCCGTGTGCTTCTCGGCGTCCTCCCTCATGCTGCGGAACTTCAGCAGGGTGAAGGGGCGGCCGTGGGCCCCGACGCGCTCCTGGCGGAAGAGGATCGGACCGGGGGAGTCGAGCCGGATGAGGATCGCGGTGGCCACCATCAGGGGCCAGGACAGCAGGATCCCCACCAGCGCGAGCACGATGTCCACCAGCCGCTTCAATCCCGTCGCGATGGGGTGCTGGACGAAGCCGGGGTTGAAGATCAGGTACGAGGGGCGCATCCCCTCCGCGGGGATCTTGCCGTTCAGGCGCTCGTAGAAGGCGTCGGCCTCCTGCACCACGATGCCGTCGAGGCGGCAGGCGAGCAGCTCCTCGGTGGGCAGGCTGCCCCGCCGCTGCTCGAAGGCCACGACGACGTCCCGCACGTCGAGGCGCAGGGCGAGCTCGTGGATCGACTCCTCGCAGGGCAGCGCCCGGCCCTCGGCCTCCGCCTCGGGCGCGGTGGCGAGCACGAGGCGGTTCCCGGCGCCGAGCTTGCGGCCGTTGCCCTCGAGCGGAACGAGGCGAGAGGGCGGGCTCGAGGTCCCGGAGGACGCCGACGCCTCGAACCACGGATTGCCCGTGCCCCCGGGATTGGACGGCTGGCGACGGTCGCTCCGCCGGCGCTCCTCCGTGGGCCCCTCGCGATAGACGACGCCCACCAGCTCGTAGCCGGAGTCCTCCCGGCCGCGCAGGTCCTCGACGAGCCGATGCGCGAGGCGGCCCGAGCCCAGGATGAGCAGGCGGTAGTTCAGATTCAGGCGGCGCAGGATCCCGTGGAAGAGGTTCCGCCAGAAGTAGAGCAGCGTGAAGCCCAGGATCATCGTGGTGGTGAGGATCACCACGGTCTGGGAGAGGGGCAGCCCGGGGAAGTCGAGGATCCGCGCGACCCCGGCCACCTCCATGAGCCCGACGGTCACCACGACGAGGATCACCGCGCTGCCCGCCGAGCCGAGGAACCGCGACGCGCGGTCGTATCGGGAGCCGGAGATCCGGAAGTCGTAGAGCTCGTTGAAGGCGATCGCCACCTGGGCGAGGACCGACACCATCACCGAGGACAGGAGGCACCGCCACAGCCCGGCCTCCTGGTCCAGACCCTCCTGGGCCAGGACGTAGGCGATCTCGTCGGTGAGGACCCACAGATGCATCGACAAGCCGGCCATCACCACGATGGTGAACAGAACCGTCTCGCTCGCGATCAGGAGGGACTTCTGGACCGGGAGGTAGTGTCTGAGGACGTGGAGCATGGAAAACCGCACCGCCGTGGTCTGCGCGAGACGGTGCGGGGGGCGAGCTCCATCACCCCGACGGTAGGGGACGCCGGGACGATGAGAGATTGTAGTTCATCGGCACGGAGCCTTGCAGGAGTGAAAGACGGGGTCGCCTTCTCTTTTTCGCCGCGCCGCCGGGCCCCGGTTCGATCGAGAAGGGCGGGGAGGACCGGTATTCCCCGCGATGGCTGCGGGGTCGGGAGGAAATGCTAAGAAAACTGCACTTCGGGGGTAGTCGGCGCCGGCGAGCATGCTAAGGAATTAGCACCCCGGGAGAGCCGGGGCCACGGAGAACGAGAGCCATGCCCAGAAAACCGACCACCGGCTTCAGCCGCCGGGAGCGCCAGATCATCGAGATCCTCTACCGCCTCGGGGAGGCGGGGGCCGCCGAGGTGATCGCGGAGCTCCCCGATCCCCCGAGCTACTCCGCGGTGCGCGCCACCCTGCGGATCATGGAGCGCAAGGAGCACCTGCGGCACCGAAAGGAGGGGGCGCGGTACCTCTACGCCCCGGTGCGGTCCCGCTCGAAGGCCCGCCGCTCGGCCCTCGCCGGGCTCGTGGAGAACTTCTTCGGAGGCAAGACGGACGAGGCCTTCGCCGCCCTCCTGGACCTCAAGGCGAAGGGGATGGCCCCCGAGGAGCTCGCGCGCCTCGAGGAGCTCGTCCGCCGCGCCCGCGAGGAGGGCCGGTGAATCTCCCCGATCCGCCCCGGATCTCCGTGCTGCTCGAGCTGGCGGGGGGCTTGTGGAGCTGGTGGATGGTCGCGGCCCTACGCGGGGCCGTGCTCGTCGGCCTGGGGCTCGTGATCTGCCGCTTCCTGCTTCGCGGGTCGGCGAGCCAGCGCCACCTGCTCCTCGCCTCCACTCTCGCCCTCGCCCTGCTGCTCCCGGGGCTGGACCGGCTCGCCCCCGAGGTTCCCCTCGCCGTCCTGCCCGCGCTGGATCCCGGGGTGGGAGCCTTCGCGCTCCTCGCCCTGGTGTGGCTGGTCGGGTTCCTGGGCTTCGCGGTGGCCCGCCTCGTCGGCTACGCGCGCCTACGGGAGTTCCAGGCGGAGGCCCGCCCCCTCGACGGTCCCCTGTGGCGCTCCGTGATCGACACCCTGCGGGCCGAGCTCGGGATCCGACGCGACGTGCGGCTGGTCGTCCACCCCTTGGCCACGACGCCCGCCACCTGGGGCGTGTGGCATCCCGTGATCCTCCTTCCCCTCGACGCCCTGGCGTGGTCCGCCGATCGCCGCCGGGCCGTGCTCCTGCACGAGCTCGGCCACGTCCGGCGCCTCGACGTCCTCGTCCACCACGCGGCCACCTTCGTCTGCGCCCTGCACTGGTTCGATCCCCTGGTCTGGCTCGCCGTCCGGGGGATGCGCCGCGAGCGCGAGAAGGCCTGCGACGATCTGGTCCTGGCGGCCGGAGGACGGCCTTCCGGATACGCCGCGACCCTGCTCGGCCTGGTTCGCCGGATGCGAGCCGCCTCCCTTCCCCTCCACGCGGCCGCCGCCTTCGGCCTGCCCGGCACCGCCCGGGGAGCCTCGGAGCTGGAGCACCGCCTCACGCACCTCCTCGATCCCATGACCCGACACACCCGACTCACGCCCCTGCGCGCCGCGACCACCCTCCTCGCGGCCTTCGTCCTCGCTCTCTCCACGGCCGGCCTCCAGCTCGTGGAGGACGAGACGCCGGTCCGGGAGCGAGCGACGAGCGAGGCCCGGGACCACGCCCGGACGGGGAAGGAGTCGGCTCGTGCCGACACGGACCGCGTGGACACGACGGGCGAGACGAAGGCCGACACCGACAGGAAGGCCACCACGGACGCGAAGGCGACGGCGGACGTGACGAAGGCGAGGACCGGCGCGAAGAAGGGGGCGACCCGCGAGACGCCGAAGATCGAAAAGCGGGTCTGGAGCGACGAGCTCCCCACGGCGGAGGAGCTCGCGAAGGCCTACCCCGGGCTGTCGCATCGGACCTTCGAGCGGATCCTCGAAGGCGGGAAGCTCGGAGAGCTCGGGAAGGACGGCGGGATCGCCGGGCTCGCCGACGCCGTGAAGCGCGCGAAGCTCGCCCGGGGCAAGCTCGACTCGAAGGACGTCGAGCGGCTGGTGGAGGAGGCCCTCGAGGAGTTCCAGAAGCAGGTCGGCATCGACGTGGAGCTCGAGAAGACCGTGATCGACGAGGGCAATTCCCGGGTCATCCTGATCAGCGGCAGCCGTAGGTGCAAGCAGTCGGGCACGCCCAAGAAGTCGAGCTCGTCGTCGAAGGATTCGAGCTCCTCGCGGGACTCGGGCTCCTCGTCCTCGAGCGACTCGAGCTCCTCCTCCTCCGGATCCCCCACCCCGAAGAGGAGGGCGAAGCCGGTCCCGAAGAAGCCCGCTCCCGCGAAGCCGACGCCCGGGACGAGCACCCCGACGAAGCCCGTCCCGAAGAAACCGGCGCCGAAGAAGCCCGGCCCGGTGGAGCTCTCGCGCCTGGAGCGGAGCCTGCAGAGCGTCGTCCTCTACCCGCGGACGTGGCCCAAAGGCGACTACGTCCGTGCGACGTACAGCTTCTGGCACGGCACCCGCGACGACGTGAAGCTCACGAGAAACAACTGGGACCTCCAGATCGCCGAGGACTCGAGGGGCCGGAGCAGCCTTCGCGTGAACATGGTCACCGACGACCGCAGCGGGATCGTCGACCTCGGCGAGCAGGATCTGGCCAAGGTCTCCACCTCGACCCGGAGCCTCGCGAAGCATCGCCTCGGAGACAACCTCCCCGTCGTGAAGGGCCACGCGTACCTGATCCACACGAAGGACACCGACACGAACTTCTGGACCCTGATCAAGATCGTCGACGTGCGTCCGGATCGCTCCGTGCAGCTCATCTGGCGGGTGGTGCGCAACGACGGGAAGAGGAAGCCGCCCTCGTCGAGGCGGTAGGGGAGGCGAGCGGGCCGCGGAGGTCGCGGACGACTCGCACCCGCGGCGCGCGGGCGCCGTCCTCGAGGCGCACCTCCACCAGATCGACCCGGTGGCGCGGGAGGCCCAGCCGCCGGGCCAGGCTCCGCGCGGCCCGCCGCCACCTCTCCACGTCGCGCCGGCGGACGCGCATCCCCGGGCTCCAGCGCGGCCCCGCGCGACCCGTCTTCACCTCGACGCAGACGAGGACGTCGCCGTCGAGGCCGACGAGGTCGATCTCTCCCCACGCGGTACGCAGCCGCCTCGCCAGGACGTGCCAACCCCGCCGTCGGAGCGTTCTGGCGGCGAGCCGCTCCCCGGCGAAACCCCGCTCGCCGTGGTCGCGCAGGCCGAGGCCGAGGAGCGGTCCCGGGGCGAGTCGGATCAGGAGCCGACGGAGCCGGGCGGGCGCCCGGCCCAGCGCCCGGGCTAGTCCTCCTTCTCGGGCTTCTCGGACTCGAGGATCTGCTGGACCGCGGCGCGGCTGAAGCGCATGCGCACCCCGTCCGCCACCTGCACGGTCACGACGTCGTCCTGGACCTGGGCCACGGTCCCGAAGATGCCGCTCGAGGTCATCACCTTGTCGCCCTTCTTCATCGCGCCGAGCATCATCTCGCGCGCCTTCGCCTTCTTCCGCTCGGGGCGGATCAGGATGAAGTAGAAGATCGCCATGACCGCCAGGCCCGGGATCAGGCAATCCTGGAAGCTGCCGAACATGCCGCCGGAATCGCCGGTCGCGCCCTCCGCGCCGTTCGCGGCGGGATCCGCGCCCGCCCCGGACGCGGTACCCTCCTCCTGGGTGAAGAGCGAGAGCAGGAACATCGGATTGAGCACGGCCATCTCCTTCGGGGTTCTCCGGGGGATTCGGGGCGGGGGACCCTACTCGAATCGGACCTCCGACGGAAGCCCGCGCGGGGGACGGGCGCGAATCCGGCGGTGGCGCCTCCGCGCGGCCGGCCGTACCCTGTCCCGGCGCGGCCCCCACGCGCTCCGAAGGAGGATCCCCCATGCCCGAGAACGAGAGCCGGCCCCGCGTGGCCGTGGCGATGAGCGGCGGCGTCGACAGCTCGCTGACCGCCTGGAAGCTGCTCCAGGAGGGATGGGACGTGGTGGGGCTGCACATGCGCAACTGCCCGGGGCCGCCGGGCTCCGAGGCGGACGAGGATCCCGCCGCCCCCACGGAGGACGCGCGGGATGCACGCGCGGTGGCGGACGATCTCGGATTCGAGCTCCGGATCGCGGACCTGCGCGAGGAGTTCGGCGAGGTCATCCGCTACTTCGTCTCCGAGTACGGCGACGGGCGGACCCCGAACCCCTGCACGGTGTGCAACCGCCGGGTCAAGTTCGGAGCGCTCCTGCGCTTCGCGGAGAGCCTCGGGGCGGAGCGCCTCGCCACCGGCCACTACGCGCGGCTCGACGAGGAGGGCGGGCGCGTCCGGGTGCTCCGGGGGGCCGACCGCGGCAAGGACCAGTCCTACCTGCTCTTCGGGGTCGCCGAGGAGAGCCTCTCGCGGGTGCTCTTCCCCCTCGGGGAGCTCGAGAAGGACCGCGTGCGGGCCCTCGCCCGGGAGGCCAAGCTGCGCACGGCCGAGCGGCCGGACAGCCAGGAGATCTGCTTCGTGCCCTCGAACGACTACCGCGAGCTGCTCGCGGAGCGCGGGGTGGAGCTGCACCCGGGAGAGCTCGTGGACACGGCGGGGCGGGTGCTGGGCCGCCACCCGGGGACGGAGCACTTCACGATCGGCCAGCGCCGCGGCCTGGGGGTCGCCGTCGGCCACCCCCTCTACGTGGTCGAGATCGACCCGGAGACGGCGAGGGTCGTGCTCGGCTCGCGGGAGGAGTGCACGAGCCGCTCCCTGGAGGCCGGGGAGGTCAACCTGATCGGCTTCGATCCCCCCTCCGACCGCGTCTTCCGCGCGGAGGTCCAGGTGCGCTACCACCACACCGCGGCCCCCGCCACCGTACGCCTGGACGGGAGCCGGGCGCACGTGGCCTTCGACGAGCCCCAGCACGCGGTGGCGCCGGGCCAGGGCGCCGCCTTCTATCGGGGCGACCGCCTCCTCGGGGGCGGGTGGATCGAGCGTACCGATCCGACCTAGGCCCCCGCGGGCGCGGGTCGGGAGCTCGCGGACGACGGCGCCAGCGTCGTTCCCCGGAGCTCTGCATCCTGGTGCAGGACCGACGATCAGTCCCGTTCCGGAACCCGGGCCAGGGGGAAGTTCTCGCCGCCCCGGATGGTCGGGATCGTGGGGCGCTGGCGGCCTCCGCTCTCGCGATGGACCATCTCGCTGGCGAACTCCTTCAGCTCCTCGATCTCGATGTATCCGTTGCCGTTCCGATCTCCGGCGGCGGTGAGGCCCTCGAGGATGGCCTTGGTGAAGAGCCCGTTGCCCTCGCGCTCGCGAGCGAAGCCCTCGTCGCTGCTGGCGGCGATGATGTAGATGCCGCTGGCGGTGAGATCGACGGCCTGATCGACGTCATCCTGATCAAAGGCCACGATTCCGCGGTCGGCGGCCCGGGTCGCCTCGCTGATGTCCGAGCCGGCGTGACAGGTGTCCATGAGCAGGACTCGTCTCTGGGCATGGAGCTTCTCCCAGCGCACGAGATCCTCGATGTCGTCGCGATCGATGCCCGCGTAGGGATCATCGGGCGTGCACTCGGGGGTGAGGAAGAAGTACTCGCCCTGCTCGGTCCTGACCCCGTGGCCGGCCACGAAGACCAAGATCGTGTCTTCGGGTTGTGCCTGGAGGAGGTACTCGGTGCGGAGTCGACGGATCGCCCTCGTCGTGACCTCGTCATCCCTCAGCGACCGGACGTGTACTTCATCGTAGAGCGCGCTGGCCTCGGCCCCCAGCCGGCCCGAGAGGTCCTCGGCGTCCTTGATGGGGTACTGGAGGTTCATCGAATCATCCTCGAAGTCCCTCACCGCGAGGGTCAGGACGTACAGATCTCGTGAAGGCGGAGAGTAGCGCAGCTCCACGCTCCGGATCGAACTTCGCGTACCCCGGGAATTCACCGCCTGCAGGGTGACGATCGTCGTGCTTGCCGAAGCCGGGACGTCGAACTCGTGCTCGAAACGAAGAGATCGCCGTCCGGGATCGAGAACGCACGATCGCGCCAGGTCCGCGGCAGCGATCTGAATCCCGTCCTGGGACACCTCGAGCCGATCCAGCGGAATCAACCCGTCCGAAGCCTCTGCCCGGAGACGGACGCGCCGGGTATCGACCGTGCAAACGCGTCCCGGGTGAGAAGTCACACGGACCTGCGGAGGAAGCGAAACGAGCGCCTTGGGAAGAGGTGTTCCATCGATCGACGCCCGGACTGCGTCAGGTTTGCGGAGCGTGGTTGCGAAGAGACAGAGGGGATAGGACGACACGCCCCAGCTGATGTTGGCCCTCTGCTCGGCGCCCGCGCTGGAGACGTAGTACAGGCTCGGCGAGAAGGCCAGCCATTCCCCATCGTGGTAGTTCACCAGCGTGGCTACCAAGTGCCCTGTTCGCGGATTCCAGAGGCGAGCCGCACGATCATCGTGGATGGTGACGACGAATCGGTCCCCAGGGTGCCAGGCGACGACGTCCGCTGGACTGCCACACCCGCCAAAGGAGTGCTCGAGCTCCCCGCTGGATGTGTTCCAGATGCTGATGGTGCCATCGGAGAGGCCGACGGTGCCGCTCGCGATCCGGGAGCCGTCGGGACTGAAGCAGACAGGATTGGCACCGTCCAGCCGGTGGAGAATCGTTCGCGACGTCACGTCCCAGACGAAGACCGGACCCTTGTGGGCAGGTGCCGCGAAGAGTGTGCTGCTCAACGAAACCTCTTCCGATTTGCCGTGGCGTAGCACGGGGTGGA
>CAYRXS010000032.1:0-37466 GCA_964428225.1 uncultured Planctomycetaceae bacterium | reverse complement strand
GGGGCCCGCCCGGCTCGGGGAAGACGACCCTGGCCCGCCTGATCGCGAGCACGAGCGACATGCGATTCGTGCCCTTCTCCGCCGTCCTCGCGGGGATCAAGGAGATCAAGGCGGTCATGGCCGAGGCCGCACGAGAGCGGCAGCGCTCCGGGCGGCGGACCCTGCTGTTCATCGACGAGATCCACCGCTTCAACAAGGCCCAGCAGGACGCGTTCCTTCCCCACGTCGAGCGCGGGAACATCCTCCTGATCGGCGCGACCACCGAGAATCCGTCCTTCGAGGTCGTCGGACCCCTCCTCTCGCGAGCGCGGACGGTGATCCTGAAGCCTCTCTCCGTGGAAGCGCTCGTCTCCGTCGTCCGTCGCGCCCTCGTCGATCCCGACCGCGGCCTGGCGGACCGGGTGCGCGTGGAAGACGCGTCCCTCGAGCGCATCGCCGAGGCCTCCGACGGCGATGCGAGGCGCGCCCTCACCCTCCTGGAGACCGCCGCCTCCCTCATTGGGAACGGCGCGCTCGTCGACGACGCGATCCTGGCCGAGGCGCTCCAGCGCAAGACGCTGCACTACGACAAGAGCGGCGAGGAGCACTACAACCTGATCTCCGCCCTCCACAAGAGCGTGCGGAACTCCGACGACAACGCCTCCCTGTACTGGCTCACGCGCATGCTCGAGGCCGGAGAGGACCGTCGCTTCCTCGCGCGCCGCCTCATCCGCATGGCGATGGAGGACATCGGGCTCGCCGATCCCGCCGCCCTCCAGGTCACCGTCGCCGCCGCCGAGGCCTGGGACCGCCTCGGCTCCCCGGAGGGCGAACTCGCTCTCGTCGAGGCCGCCGTCTACCTCGCCCGCGCCCCCAAGTCCAACGCCCTCTACCGAGCCTACGACCGCGCCCGTGGCGACGTGGAGCGCACCAGCGCGGAGCCGGTCCCCCTGCACCTGCGCAACGCCCCGACCTCCCTGATGAAGGAAGCGGGCTACGGCGAGGGCTATCGCTACGCCCACGACGACCCCGTCGCCCGCGACGAGATGACCTGCCTGCCTCCCTCGCTCGAAGACCGTCCCTACTTCGAGGAGGAGTGAGAGAGACGACGCGGGCGGCTCTCGCGCCGCCGAGCCTCCCTCTCGCGCGCAGCCCGCGGCGTCTCGCTCGCTCCGCCGAGGTGGGAAGAAGTTTCCACCGGCTCGATATTCGGGTTTGAGCCGAGAAGCGCCGATAAGGGCGGGGTCCATCGGGTTTCCGTCAGGGAACCCGACCAACCGTACCGGACTCGCTGCAGCGTCCCGCACCCCTAGAACCCCATGAGCAAGCCTCCTCCGTTGCGAAAAGCAGAGCACGTTCCGATCGGCAAGTTCTTCCTGCAGAACGGCCAGATCACCGTCGAACAGCTGGACGCGGCCCTGAACTACAAACACGAGCACGGTGTCAAGCTGGGGCAGGCCCTCGTGGCTCTCGGGCACGTCACCGAGGCGGATCTGGTCGATGCCTTGCGGCACCAGGGGAAGATACACAGCGTCCACCTCACGCCGAACATCGTGGATGCGCAGACGGCGATGAAGCTCGAGGAAGCGGATTCGCGTCGCCTTCGCGCCGTGGTGATGAACGAGGTCGCCCGACACACGACGGTGGCGATGGAGGATCCGTCGGACGTGTACGCGATCGACGAGCTGTCACGGGCGCTCGATTCGCGCATCGTTCCCGTGTTCGCGGAGCCGTCGCGCATCGAAGAGGTGATGGAGCACATCTACACGCGAGGTGCTCTGAAGCTCTCGGCGACGGAGACGGAGAGCGCGGTCAACAAGCTCGCGGAGATCGCGCGCGAGGAAGAGAGACAGGTCGGAGGCCCGACCACGAAGGTCCCGGGAAAGCTCGGGCCGGGGCATAACATCACGCTCATCGAGGGTGAATCGGAGGAGGATGACGAGACTGAGAACGAGGATCTCGATCGGCCCGTGATCAACCTCGTGCGCTCCATCTTCGAGGATGCGTTCGTTCAGAGGGCGAGCGACATCCACCTGGAGCCTCGTCGGCGCGATTTCCTCATCCGGTTCCGGGTCGACGGCAACCTGTTCGACCGGACCACCGTGCCCAAGTCGTGGTCTCGCCCCGTCATCGCGCGGATCAAGGGGCTCGCGAAGCTGCACATCGCCCAGACGCGCCTGCCTCAGGACGGGCGAATCCAGTTCCACTACAAGAAGGCGCGCGGCGACCTGCGCGTCGCCACGACTCCCTGCATGCACGGCGAGGGTGCCGTTCTGCGGGTCCTCGACGGTGGACGCGAGCTGTACAGCCTCGAGAAGCTCGACTTCGACGATCAACAACGCGAGGTGCTCGAGAACGCCATCAAGTGTCGCGACGGATTCATCCTCGCCACGGGCCCGACGGGCAGCGGCAAGACGACGACCCTGTACGCGCTCCTCCAGCTCATAAACTCGTCCGATCGCAAGATCATCACCCTGGAGGATCCCGTCGAGAACGAGATGGCCGGGATCACCCAGATCAACTGTCAGCACAAGATCGGGCTCGACTTCGCCCGAGGGCTGCGCTCGATCCTCAGGCAGGACCCGGACGTGGTGCTCGTTGGCGAGATCCGCGACCATGAAACGGCCCAGATCGCGATCCAGGCCGCGATGACCGGACACACCGTGCTCTCCACGCTCCACACCGTGGGAGCCCCCGAGTCCGTCATGCGCCTGGTGGACATGGGCATCGAGCCGTACCTGATCGCGGACACTCTGCAAGGGGTGACCGCGCAGCGCCTCCTACGTCGCGTCTGCACGGACTGCCGGCACGAGGTGAAGCCTGATCCGAGGACCTTGCGACGGCTCGGCATGGAGGAGAGCGCGGACATGGTCTTCTACGAAGGCAAGGGGTGCGAGACTTGTCACGACTCCGGCTACCGGGGACGCATCGGCATCTACGAGGTCATGAAGATGACCCAGGACCTCCGGGAGCTCATCGAGCGAGGCTCCAGCACGGAGACGCTCGTC
Source organism: uncultured Planctomycetaceae bacterium (assembly GCA_964428225.1). Classification (GTDB taxonomy): domain Bacteria; phylum Planctomycetota; class UBA1135; order UBA1135; genus JBFMCU01. Next base: position 34,479 of record CAYRXS010000032.1, on the reverse strand, counting down.
CACGCCATCCGGGAGGAAGGAACCATCTCTCTCCGCGAAGACGGGATGCGCAAGGCGCGCGCCGGTCTGACCTCGATCCAGGAAGTACTGGCCGCCACCTCTCGGAACTAGCAACCATGAAGAAGATCTACTTCGTTCACGACCAGCAGGAGAGTCCCGCGGCCCGCCAGAACTTCCTCGAGATGGCCGGCTACGAGCTGCAGATGATGACGAAGGGGCGCGAGCTCCTCGTGGCCCTCAAGGACGAGCAGCCCGATCTCGTCTTGCTGGACGTCCTGATCGAGGGCCGCAACGGGTTCGAGATCCTCGCGGAGGTGCACCGGAAGTACGCCTACCGCAGGTTCCCCATGATCCTCTGCTCGCGGATCTACCGAACCCGCCAGTTCCGCGACGAGGCCCTGCGCAACGGGGCCGCGGACTACATCCTGCTGCCGCCGCAGCTCGACGACTTCCTGCGCCGCGTGAACACGGTCCTCTCCGAGTGGGTTCCGCCCGACGAGGACGCGGAGCTCGACGTGACCGCGGCATAGGCCCGGTCCCTCTCCCGGTCTCCACCCCGACCCCGGACGCCCGTCCGGGGGAGGGCACGCACAAGTATCCCGGTTTTCGGTAGACAGAACCGGGACGGGCGCGTCTCCATGGCCGGTTCTCCCCGCTAAAGGTCGGCAGGGACCCAAGCCCGGCATGGAGAGGCACGTTCTGAAATCGTCGAAGAGCACTCGATCCCCGGCTCCGGATTCGGAAGCCGCCCTCGTCGACAAGGCGCGGGGTGGGGATCTCGCCGCCTTCGATGAGCTCGTTCGCGCCCACTACGAGCGGATCTACGCCACGGCGTACCACCTCGTGGGCAACCACGAGGACGCGGAGGACCTGGCCCAGGAGTGCTTCGTCAAAGCCCACGGAGCGCTGCGCTGGTATCGGGGCGAAGGGGCGTTCCTCGGCTGGATGCGTCGCATCCTCGTGCACCTCGTGCGGGATCGGTATCGCCGCGACAGCCGCCGTCCGACGACCGCTCCTCTGACCGAGGGGCCGATCGTGCAGCGCGGCCCCCTCGCCGAGGTCAAGAGTCGGGAGCTCCAGCTCCTCGTGGCGGAGGGACTCCGCCGGCTTCCCGACCACCTCCGGATCGCGCTGGTGCTGCGCACGCTGGATGGACTCGACTACGAGGAGGTGTCTCGCGCGACGGGGGTGACGCTGGCCACCGCCCGCACCCAGGTCATGAAGGCGCGCCGAGCGCTCCGTCGGATTCTGGAGCCCCATCTCGAGGAGGGAGAGCGATGAAGGGATGCCGCCGGACGAGGTCACGAATCGAGAAGGCGATCGACGGCCGTCTGTCGCTCGAGGAGCGCTTCCTCCTCGACGAGCACCTGGCCGCCTGCCCGCGTTGCGCCGAGCGCTTCGAGCGAGCCATGCTCGTGGAGGAAGCCCTGCAGCGCGGCCCGGAACCCGCGCTCGAGAGCCTGGACGTCGAGGGGGCGGTGTCCTCGATTCGCCGCGCGGTCTTCGCCGCTCCGGCGAAGGAGGTCCCGGAGGCCGCGTACCGCCGTCGCGTCGCGCTGGCCGCCGCGGCCGTGGCCGCCGTCGCGATCTCCGCGGCAATCTGGTCGTACCGGACCGGAACGGGACGGGGCGAGCCCGACGACCGGCCCGGAACGGAGACCGCCGCGTACTCCGCGCCGGAGGACGATGTTCCCGGCGAGGCGGTCTCCGACGAGCTGGATCCCCGTCGTCTCCAGATCGTGCGGTCGCAGGTGAGCGACCATCTCCGCGCCGCGTTCGCGGGCTTCGCGGAGATCGACGATCCCTCTCCCTCCGCGGACGACTTCGACGAGCTCACGCGCGAGCTGAGACGTACGGGCTGGCCCGTCGTGCGCATCGTGGAGGGGCTGCTCCTCGACGGCGAGCCCGAGGTCGCTCGCTCCGCCGCGCGTTATCTCGGCGTGAGGGGCGACCGGGCCTCGGTGGGCCGGCTGGCGACCGCGCTCGGAGAGACCGAATCGGCGCGCGCGATCGTGTGGGCGCTGGGGGATCTCGGCGAGCCCGGCATCCCGGCCCTGGCCACGGCCCTCCGGGATCCCGGCGTGGAGGGCGTCGTTGTCGCCCAGCTCGGGAGGATCGGCGGCCGGCGCGCCGCGGAGGTGATCGAGGAGGAGATGCACCGGGCGAGCGACGATCCTCCTCGGCGCGAGCTGCTCCTCGCGGGATTGCGCAGGATCGGTCCTCCGGCGCTCGAGAGCTTCCTGCGCCTGGCCCGGGAGAATCCGGACGATTCGACGTCGCTCCTGGAGCACCTCGCGCGCATCGACGGAGCGGAGGGGGAGTTCACGCGGATCGTGGAGTCGTCCGGACGTCGATACTCGACCGACCTCCTGCTGGACGCCGCGGCCCGGCTCCAGCCGACGAGCGCTCTCGAGTGGATCGAGGAGCTGTGTCGAGACTATCGCCACCGGGAGGAAGCCCTGGCCTGTCTGGAGCAATGGGGGGGAGACGCGCCGCTCGCCACCGTCCTGAAGATGGACGGGATGGGCACGGTCTTCGGTGACGAGCTGCTCGCCACCCTCGACGAGCTCATCGATCGGGATCCTTCCCGCCTCGCTGGCTTCGTCGAATCCCGGATCGCGAGCCGCGAGAGGTTCGAGGTCGAGCGTCTACTCGATCTCCTGCTCGCCACGGAGAATCCCTGGACGAGTGAGTCGCTCGTGATGCTCGCCCTGACCGACCTGCTCCCCCTGGAGGCCCGGCAGTGGGCGGCGCTCGCGGTCGGCGAGCTGGGAGACGAGGCCGACGCGGAGCGGCTGCTGAGCGGCCTGCCCGGGATCGAGCCCTCCGAGCGACGGCTCGTGGCCGCCTGCCTGATCACCATTCACGAACACCTCGGACGGCGCGGGGTCGAGAAGGCCCTGAAGGAGCTCTCCGTGAGGAGCTCCGAACGCGTCCTGTCCGCGTTGACCGAAGTCAGTCCGAGCGGGACCAGTGCGGTGGGGCTGCACCGTGTCGCGCGTGCGCTGGACGGCGCATCGACCGCCAAGTACCCGAAGCCCCGGAGATCCTCGTCATGATTCACGCCTTCCTTCTGGCGCTCCTCCCTTCACCCGTCGCCGCTCTTCCGCAGGCGCCCCACGTGGTCGGCGTCGAGACCGCCGACACCGACAGCGTGCTCGAGGTGTACGACCTGCGCCCGCTCATGCCCCGGTTCGACGGGGAAGCGGAGTGGATGCGGACGATGGTCTTTCCCCCGGCCAATCGGTTCGTGGAGGACGAATCGACCCCTTTCCACAACATGTACGACGAGGCCGGGTCGGACGTGATCATCGATCTCCTGATCCAGGTCCTCGGCGGCGAGCTGCAGTACGAGGGACGAGAGATTGCGATGGACGGTCCCTCGCGTCTGCTCGTGCTCGCCCCCGCCGCGATCCAGGCCCGCGTCGAGGCGACGCTCGGAACCCTGGAGACGGTGCTCTCCTCGTCGGCCGAGATCACGGTGGACGTCGTGGAGCTCCCCGGCGACTCGACAGAGCTCTGGCCGAAGCAGAACGTCGTCCCCGCGGCCGAGGTGGATCGGTCGATCGCGAGCGCGCTCGGTCGCGGAGGGGTGCACCAGCGCTTCCACATGCAGCTCTCCGCGGGCAGGACGGCCTGGCTCGATCAGATGCGACACATCCCCATTCTCTTCGACTACGACGTGGAGATCGCCTCGGGCTCGTTCATCCAGGACCCGATCATCGTCGAGCTCGAGGAAGGGATTCGCCTGCTCCTGCGAGGGGCGCCCACCGAAGGCGGCCTGGTTCTCTCCGCGCTCTTCCAGACGGCGGACGTGCTCGAGATACGGGATCGACCCGTCGACTACGGAGGGAGGCTGGCCCGGGAGAAGGACGGCGCCTACGAGGTGGTCGAGGGTCCCAAACGACTCCAGACGGCCGACGTCCTCCACCGCTCGGTGGCCTTCGACGCGTTCCTTCCCGACGGGCAGGCGCTCGTCTTCGCGACTCGAATCGATCTCGCCGGTCAGGAGAGCACGCAGCTCGTCTTCCTCCGCAAGACCGGCGGGTCGCTACTGCCGTACTACTCGAAGAAGCTACCGGGCTCCTCGCAGACGCTGATCCTGGTCAACTCGGAGACGCTCAGTCTTCCCACCATGGGGGTCGAGCAGGTCTTCCCGAGCATGCCGGACCAGGATCCGCACCCCGCGGCCACCGCGGTCCTCTACGCCGAGCCCTCGCTGTTCCTGTTCGACTGGATGAAGTTCCGGTTCTCGGTGTGGCGTCGCCTGGGGCCGTGGGCGGTGGTGATCACCGATCCCGCGTGGGACAAGGACGCGGCGCAAGAGCTCGCCGTGCTCATGGAGAAGTGGCACCCCCCGGTCGAGACCGTGGGCCTGGACGTGAAGCTGAGCGCGAGGGGTGGTACGGAGCGCGTTCCGATCCGCTGCAGCGTGCCCGCTCGTCCGGGATCGGACTGCGGGATCGTGGCCGGCATCACCGGGGCCGCGCTCTACGACTTCGACGTGGAGGTCGCCCAGTTCTCGTGCGTGGCCGACGCCGTCCACATGCCCGTGTTCAACGGCCTTTGTCTCGCGGTGACGCCGTCCGCGATCGACGGGGGATACTCGCTGGACGTCCAGGGGACCGGGCGCTTGGTTCGGGGGGGACAGATGCCGACGTTCGATCCCCAGAGCGACGTGCTGGGCTCCCTGGATCAGCCGGCGTACGACCAGCTCCTCATGGACGCGCGGCGCGCCGTGGGCGCTCCGGGAGCCGGATCCGTGGCGATCCTCGGCGGGGAAGGCAAGGACGGAGACTACCCGGTCCTCCGCCTCGAGATCGGCGTGAGATAGACCGTTCTCGGAGTCCGCGGGCGGGCGTGTTCGGGAGCCGGGGGGCTCCGGGGCGCGCCCGCTCTCGTCGTTCGCGGAAAACGTCGAGAGAGATCGGAATCCCCGGATCGAGTGCCCGTAAACGAGGGCCGGCGATTCGGAAAGTGATTCCACCCCCCGTGGTCGCCTAGGATGTAGGCCCGTGGAAGAGCGACGGAAGAGCGACGAGACCAGCGCCCGGGCGGTGCTCTGCTTCGTCTTCGGAATCCTGGCGATCACCGGCACCTGCACGTGCGTCGGCGCCCCGATCGCCATCTTCCTGGGGATGGGAGAGACGAGCGGTCTCGCTCGCGCCGGCGTGATCCTCGCCTGGATTCATCTCGCCATCTGCGCCGTCATCATCTTCGTCGTGCTGCTGCTCCTGCTCGCCGCCGGCGGCACTGCGGCCTTCCAGTGACCCGGACACTTCGCCAATCCGGGAATGAGGGCCGAATCCGGGGGTTCTCGGCAAAAACCCCGCCCTTGCCGCTTGTATCGGAACCGCGACATACCTAGAAACGACGGCGCTCGCCAGGGGAGCGTACGGTTCGCTCACCGCTCGCGAGCTCAGTCGTGATGCACTCACCGGGGCTCCGCCGGTTTCGTCGGCGGAGCCCCGGTTCTATTCGCCTCCTAGGAGGGCCGCAACCGCCAGTCGAGCGCGCTCTCCCGTCGCGCCTGGTCCGCGTTGCGGACCGCCATGCCCAGCGCGCGCTTCGAGCCCACGAGGACTACCAGCCGCCGCGCGCGGGTCACCGCCGTGTAGAGCAGGTTGCGCTGCAGCATCAGGTAGTGCTGCGGGACGAGAGGCATGACGACGGCCGGAAACTCGCCTCCCTGCGAGCGATGCACCGTGATCGCGAACGCGGGCTGGAGATCGCCAAACTCCTCGTCGCGGTAACACACCTGGCGTTCGTGGTAGCGCACGATCAGGCCGTGGCCGTCGGGTTCGATGCTCAGAATGCGACCCATGTCGCCGTTGAAGACCTCCTTCTCGTAATCGTTGCGCGTGTGGATCACGCGGTCGCCGACCCGCCACGTCCGGCCGCGCCAGCGGATCTCCCGTCCCCCGATTCCGAGCTTCTCGCGGAGGCGCTCGTTCAGCCGGTCCACGCCGCATTCCCCGCGGTACATCGGCGAGAGGACCTGCACGTCGTCGTCCCAGCTCATGCCGAAGCGTCTCGGGATGCGCTCCGTGACGACCTCGACGAGGCGATCGGCGGCGGCGGAGACGTCCTCCGCTCCGAAGAAGAAGAAGTCCCCCGGCGGAGACGAGGTCGCGGGCAGCTCCGGCATCTCTCCGGCGAGAATGCGGTGGGCATTGTCGACGATCAGGCTCTCGCGCTGCTGGCGATAGACGTGCGTCAATCGCCAGACCGGAATACGACCGGAGACCAGCAGATCGGAGAGGACGTTCCCCGCGGCAACGGAGGGCAACTGGTCGGGATCGCCGACGAGAACGAGCCGCGCGGGAGGCTGCACCGCCCGCACGAGGTGGTGCGCGAGCACGAGGTCGAGCATCGAGATCTCGTCCACGACCAGGAGGTCGACCTCGAGCGGATTGCGGTCGGTGTGCTCGAAGCGGCGCGTGCCCGGCTCGAAGCCCAGCAGGCGGTGGATCGTGCTCGCCTCCCGCCCGCAGGCCTCGGCGAGGCGCTTGGCGGCGCGTCCCGTGGGCGAGGCGAGACGGACGCGACACCCCGCGGCCTCCGCCAGCTCCACCACCAGCCGGATGATGGTCGTCTTGCCGACCCCCGGCCCTCCCGTGAGCAGCGCGACGGGTTGGCTCAGGAGTCCGAGCACGGCCTGACGCTGGTCGGGATGGAACTCGAGACCCGCCCTCGCCTCGCACCTCCGCAACTTCGCGGCGTCGGCGAGAGAGCGCACGGGGCCGGAGCCGGCGAGGAAGCCGAGGTTCGACGCGAGGCGAGTCTCGCACGCGTGGTGGAGGGGCAGGTAGACGAGCCGCTCCGAAGCGTCCCCGAGGTCCCGCTCGATCACGACCTCGCCCGCGGTCTCCAGCGCCTCGAGGTCAGCCTGGAGCTCGTCCGCGTCCGCCGCGCGCCGGAGGAGCCCTTCCGTCTCCTCGACCAATCGGTCGGCGGGCAGCAGCGAGTGGCCGTCGGCCGCGGCCCGCTCGAGGGCGTGGACCAGGGCGGCCCGCCGGCGCACGGGAGCGTCGGGGGCGATCCCGAGCTCGAGGGCCACGCGGTCCGCGGTGCGGAATCCGATCCCCTGGATCCCGCGGGAGAGCAGGTACGGATCGGCGCGGATCTTCGCCTCGCAGTCGCGGCCCAGCTCGCGCGCGACGGCCTCCACCTGCCACGGCCCCAGGCCGACTCCGAGCAGGAAAGCGGTGAGCTCCTGGGAGCCCATCTCGCCGCGGACGGTCTCCACGAGCCCCTCTCGCACCTTCCCGCTCAAGCCGGGGATCCCCACGAGGGCTTCGGGATCCCGCCGGATCTTCGCGAGGGCTCCCTCGCCGAGCCGCGCGACGATGCGCTCCGCGAGGGTGGGCCCGATTCCCCGGAACGTGCGAGAGGAGAGGTAGCGGATCAGCCCCTTCCGGTCGATCGGCGGGAGCACCTCCAGGAGCTCGAACCGGAACTGGCGGCCGTGCGTGGGGTGGATGAGCCACCGGCCCGCCAGACGCACGCGCGCCCCCTCTCCCACCTCCGGGCCGTGCCCGACCGCCGTCGCGCGCTCCCCGCCCACCTTGAGCAGGGCTTCGGGATCGCCATGGCCCCGCTCCGGGCTGATTCGCAGGACGGTGTACAGCGAGTCGGGATCGTGGTAGGTGACCCGCTCCACGGTCCCCTGGAGAACCGGGGCGGCCCCGGGCTCTCGCCCCGGGGGCCCAGCCGGGACCCGGGCGTCGGAGCGTTTCCCTCGTGCGTCCACCGCCCGCAGGATCGCTCCGCCACGGGTCGAATTCCAGATAAAGCTTGCTCTACGGCGGATGCGGCCGATACTTGCCGCCCCATTTTCCAGCCCCACGAGGACCGGGTAACGCATGTCGATCAAGGTAGAGGTCAGGTCGAACGAATCGCTCGAGGCCGCGCTGCGGCGTTTCAAGCGCCAGTGCAACTACGGCGGCGTCTTCCGCCTGGCCAAGGCGAACACTTGGCACGAGAAGCGCTCCGACAAGCGCCGCCGCGAGCGTCGGGAGCGGATGCGGACCATCCTCAAGGCCGCCCGCCGCGCCCGTGCCCGCCTGAAGCGCGGGTAGACACCCGCTCCGCTCGCCACCGCGGTGTACCCATGCTCTCCCGGCTGGACCGGGAGTGATCCGGGCCATGGGTCTGTTTCCGAAGGATCGGAATCTCGCGGACTCTCCTGACCGCGTCGAGCTCTTCGTCCGGGCGAAGGACTTCCAGATTCGCCCCGACGAGCTCTCGATCCGTCTCGACGCCTTCCTGCTTCGACGTATGCCCTGGCGCTCGCGCGCGTCGATCCAGCGGTTGATCCGCGGGGGCTACGTGCTCGCGGACTTCGCGGCTCCCGAGAGGGGATCGCGCGCGGAGGGGGAGTCGGGGAAGGCGACCGTGGAGACGCGCTGCGGACGGCTCCTTCGCGACGGAACCCGGATCGTGGTGATCATTCCCGAGGAGCTCCGCCTCCCCGCGGTGACCTCGGATTCCGGATCCCTCGTCGTGCTCTACGAGGACGACGACGTCGTGTGCGTCGACAAGCCCCCCGGGCTCGTCGTGCATCCGAGCGGACGCCACGTCACCGATTCTCTCATCCAGCGGATCCACGCCCGCTATCGCGCGGACGACTCGCGGGAGCGGATCCCGATCCGGCTCTGCCACCGGCTGGACCGCGAGACCAGCGGCATCGTGGTTTGCGGCAAGGGGGAGCGCGCGCACCGCGAGATCATGCTGCAGTTCGAGGCGCGGAAGATCGAGAAGGAGTACCTGGCCATCGTCCGCGGCTCGCCGCAGGAGGAAACGGGAGTCATCGATCACGCGATCGGACCGGCGCGGGCGAGCGCGGTCCGCTTGAAGATGACGGTGAGCGTCAACGGCCTACCCTCCGAGACGCACTGGTCGGTCGTGGAGCGACACGGCGACTACACGCTTGTCGCCTGCAAGCCGCTCACGGGACGTCAGCACCAGATCCGCGTCCACATGGACGCCATCGGTCATCCGCTGGTGGGAGACAAGCTGTACGGGCTGGGCGAGGAGTACTTCCTGCGCCACTCCGCGGGCGAGCTCACACCCGACGATCTGCGCGCGCTCGGGATGCCGCGCCACGCGCTTCACAACCATCGGATCGCCTGGCGTTCCCCGCGAACCGGCGAACGCCGCGAGGCCACGAGTCCCCTGGCCGAGGACATGCGCGCCTTCCTGGCGCGCGCGGACTCGTCGCGGCCCGGTATGGCCTAGGGGGCCGTGAACACGATCCGCAGGGCGTTCGTCAGGAGCAGGTTCTGCTCGGGGAGCTGGTCCCCGGCGTCCCAGAAGAGCCCCTGCGCGTAGACGGTCGCGTCGACGAGAATGGGATCGTCCGGGATGTCGACGTATTGGACGACCGGCGCGCCTCCCCAGGGCGCCCCCAGCTGGAAGACCGCGGGGTTGCCGTTTGCGGAGCTGAAGTCGACCAGGAGCTCTCCGGCATAGGTCTGGACTCCGCAGGGCGGGTATCCGATGACGGGCAACGTCGACATGAACAGGATCGGGAGCACGCCGGTCCCCTGGCCGTCGTCCATCTCGAACGAGATCCGCTCACCGAGCAGCGGAAGCCCCGAGCGGTGGGCCAGCCAGCCGGTGTTCTCCACGCAGCCCGGCAGGCGAGTGACGACGCCGACGTCCATGAGGAACGCTCCGGAGCGTCCGTCGTCCAGGTCCGCGTCGAAGACGAGGTAGCGGCCGTCGGGCGGCACGGTGTACGACTCCGTGAGGGACTCCAGAGACCGGACGTACGTACCGTCGACCGAGCTGATCCCCTCCTGGACGAGCATGTCCCCGTTCAGGAAGATCCCACAGTCCTTCGTTGCGTCGTTCTCGTCGGTCTGGCAGTACCAGTAGACGCCTCCCGCATTCGTGATGAAGACGGGCGCGGAGAAGAAGCCGTGAATCGTCCGGGGATCCATCGAAGGGATGACGTCGCCTTCCTGACGGTACTTCTCGCCGTTCTTGATGATCACGGTGTTCGAGTGCGAATCGCCCGCGATCGTTCCCGTGTAGACGTAGTCGCCGTAGTCGTTGATGTCGAGCTCGGGCGAGGCGAGAGAGCTCCAGTTGCGGCCTTCGATCGGCGATTCGGTGCCCTCCCGCGCGAGATTCTGGAAGTTAAGGAAGATGTGGCCGTCGGAAGAGCTGCTCGCCGTCGTGTCGACGAAGGTCAGAATGTCCCCGCGTGTGTTGAGTGCGAGGCTGTGCGTCTGGGTACCGAAGAGCTGTACCGGCTCGAGGCTGGAGTCGATGACGTCCCCCTCCTTCATGTGGACGTTCTCGCTGATCTTGTTCCCCTCCTCGTCGAGCACGATGAGGACGAGAGCCTGGTCGCCGGCAGTGGCGATCAATGGATCGTCGACCGTGCCATGGACCAGCATCAGGTTGTTGTTGTTCAACCGGACGTTGAAGAGGATCATCCACGGCGTGCCCAGCGTGAACTCAGGCGCGGTGCTGACCGTCCCCTCCTGGACCACGATCTTGGAGTTGTAGTACCCCCCGCTGTTACCCGCCGTCGGAACGCCGGCGATGTCGAGGTACCACCCGATGTTCCCCGCGTCGTTGACGGAGGGCAGATCCATGCTGCTCACCGTGGCACCCTCCGGCGAGCTCAGGCTGTCTCCTTCCTGGAGCGTGGGGATTCCGTTCCTCAGGAGCACGAAGTCACTGGCTCCCGGGCCGTTCGTGTCCACCAGGACCAGCCAGTCGCCGGCGTCGTTGATGGACATCTTCACGATGCCCGTGACGGTACCGACCCCGAAGATCTCGTCGCCGGTCATGGCCAAAGGACGGACGTGCTGCGCAGTGGCCCCTCCGGCAATCAGACCGATGCCGAGTGCGAGGGAGGCCAGGCGAAGAAGGAGGGCGGAGAGCGATCGCATGATTCAGCTCCAGGATTCCGGAGGGTGGGGGGGTGCAGGAGAGCTCCGGTCGGCTTGTTCGTGGAGGACTAATGTAGCAGATAGTCCGGTTTCTCAGTTTTTCGGCATTCCACACGCCATTCTTCTGATAGCGCCGGAATCTTCCGCCGTTTCAGCACTTTACCGAGCAACTCCCCCCCCGCGCGATCCCCGGAGCGGAATCCTCGGGAGCCGGCCCGGCGGTGGGAAGAGGGTTCCGGCCCCCCCGGCTCCCTCCGACCTCCCCGCCCCCTTTCCCTTTCGGGGCGGGGCCGTCTATCGTTCCGCCATGGACGCCGCGGCTGGCCCGGCTCCCTCGGCGGGAGGCACCGGAAAGACCCTGTCCCTGCCCTCGGGGTGGGATTTCGGGCGGGATCTGGTCGTGGTCGTGGGCGGGGAGGGCGGGGACATCGCGGAGGCTCTCGCTCGCGCCGGCCAGGAGCGGCTGATCGTGGTCGCCCCGGAATCGGCGGGCGAGCCCGCTCTCCCCGGGGATCCCACCGTGGTCCACACCCCCGAGGCGTTGCTCGGGGCCATCCTGGCCCTGGTCGGCGGTCTGCCCCGGCACGTGGTGCTCCCCCGGACCTCCGATCCCTGGGCGACGGCGGAGCGCCACCGCGACGTGGCGGCCACGGTCGAGGACGGGCTCCGCTCGAAGCGTCTGCAGGCCCGCACCGTGGCCCGGTTCGGGCCCACCTGGCTCCTGCAGGGGCTCGAGAACCTCGACGCGATCGCCTCGGTGCCGTCCGTCGACGCCCTGCGGGGAGCGTTCGCCGGCCGACCCTGCGTGATCGCCTCGCCCGGCCCCTCCCTGTCCCGGAACGTCGGGGAGATCCCGGCCCTCCGGGACCGCGTGCTCCTGATGGCGGGCACGCACTGCCTGGGAGCCCTGGGGCGGGCCGGCCTGGTGCCGGACGTGGTGATGGCCGCGGATCCCGGCGATCTCTCCCGCCACTGCGAGGGGACCGACCTGCGCCGGGTGGACGCTCTCGTCGTGGGTGCCACCTGCCGCCGGGAGAACTTCTTCCGCCCGGCGCCGCGGATCCTGAGCTTCGCCAGCAACGGTCACATCGATGACTGGATCTACGAGGGGCTGGGGGAGGACGCGGGCCTCTCGACCGGGGGCTCCGTCGCCTGCTCCGAGCTCAGCCTGGCCCTGCTCCTGGGCTGCGATCCCATCCTCTTCGTGGGGCAGGACCTGTCCTTCCCCGAGGGGCGCTACTACGCGGAAGGGAGCATCGACGGGAACGCCGAGGTGGTCCCCGGCGCGGAGGAGGGCTCGTTCTTCCTCCGGAAGCCCCGCGGGGCCGAGGGACCCGGAGATCCCCTGGACGACGGCGGCCTGCGCTTCACGCGCGACCAGAAGCTCGTCAGCGTCCCCGGCTGGCACGGAGGAACCGTCCCCACCTCGGAGAGCTTCCAGGCCTTCCTGACCTGGTTCGAGGCCGTGGTCCGCTCCCTGGGGGGCAGCCCGCGCGTCCTGAACTGCACGGAGGGCGGGGCGCGGATCCGGGGGATGGAGCACGTTCCCCTCGCCGAGGCCGGGCTCCCCGCGGAGGCCTTCGCCTGCGGTGAGATCCTCGACCGCGCCCTCGCCGGGGTGGCGATGGAGGACCGACGCCGCCGGCTCGCGGAGCGTCTCCGCGAAATGATCGCCGCCCTGGATCCCTGCCTGGACCTGGCCCGCCGCAGCGCGGCCCTCGCCGGTCGGGCCGAGCGCGACCGGGGGGCCCTGGAGGAGCTCGGCCGCCGGGAGAAGGAGTTCGCCGCCGCCCTGCGCCCCGTCCGGCTCTTCTCCCTGGTCGCTCAGGACGAGATCGTCCAGGCCCAGGAGCAGGGTCGCCTCGCGAAGGACCTCGCCGCCAGCCTGGCCGCCTCCCGGGCCCTGTTCCGGGTGGTCGAGCGGGCGGTGCTCACCCTCCGCGATCCTCTCCAGCGGGCTCTCGGGGAGCTCGCCTAGCGCGGGAGGAGCCGACCGCCGCCTCCACCGCGACGAGGACGACCAGGAGCCCGAGGACCGCGGGCAGCGAGGTCACGAAACGCTGCGCCAGGATGGCGACGAGGGCGAGCGCGACCCCGATCACCGCGAGGGTGCCGAACCAGTCGAGGTCGGTGCGCAGGCGGTCGGGGGCGACGCTGAGGGGGCGATCGCTCACGCACACCGGGTAGGTCAGCCGCAGGACGAGCAGCGAGGTCAGGGCGCCGGGCAGGGTCAGCCGCAGCGCGAGGCCCAGGTGGCCCAGGGCGGCCGCGATCACGAAGAGGGCGACGTAGAGGGGCACGAGGAACCGAAGGGCGATCGCCTTGATCGTCCCCCCGACGATCGCCTCCTCGGCGACCGGGGCGCTCTCGTGGAGCCAGCGGGCGGCGTGGGACGCGGAGCCCGGGACCTGGGTCAGGAGGACGGGGAGGTAGATCCCCGCGCTGAACAGGAGCAGGGCCAGCAGGTCCGCCCGTCCCGCGCCCGAGCCCTCTCCCGAGGCGGAGACCGCGAGGAAGGCGATCGGGATGCCGAGCATGGGGTACGTGCGCAGCACGAACTCGCGCTCGCGGGGCAGGGCGTCGTAGACGAGATCGAACATCCCCCGCTCGGCCCGACGGACCCACAGGCGGGTGCCCAGGGCGCGCACCGGAGCCAGCAGGACGGTCAGCGGAGGCTCTCTCCTCCCCCCGCGCGGGGCGGCGGGGGCGGGGATCAGGGCGAGGGCGGCCAGGGACAGGACGAACACCGCGGCGGGCAGGGCTCCGCGCGCGAGGAGCGAGCCCTCCTCGGCCAGGGGGGCCGCGAACCAGGCGGGGGGGAAGAAGGCGAACCACGCGGGCGCGGCGCGGCCCGGCTCTCCCAGCTCGACCAGGGCGGGAACCGCGCCGATCCCCAGGACGAGCCCGGCGAGGGTCGCGCAGACCAGCGCGGTCTGGAAGAGGACGAGCAGACCCTCCGCGCGGCCTCCCAGGAGGGCCTGGACGGCGAGCAGGAGCGCCGCGAACAGGGTGGCCATCCCCAGGCCCGCGGGCACGAGGACGAGGCGGGCCCCCACGGCCGCCTCCGCGGGGGCCAGGACGATCGCGGGGAGCAGGACGGCGAGGGCGAGGCTCCACAGCAGGATCGCCAGGTGGATCGTGCGCGCGATGCGCAGCTCCGCGGCGCGAACGGGGAGGGCCGCGACCCACTCCTCGGCCTCGTCCGCGCGCAGCAGCCCTCCCAGCTCTCCCAGGAGCGGGATCGCGAGCAGGACCGCGACCAGGGACACGACGAACAGGGCGTAGGGCCACGGGGCGAGCTGGTCGGCCACCAACGCGCAGAGCAGGGTTCCCACCAGGCCGTGTCCGAGGAGCGCCGCCACCGGCAGGCCGCCGCGGGGACCCGCCCCCAGGCGGGCGCGCAGGAGGCTCAGGACGCGGTGGACCACGACGCCGTCCGGGTCAGGAGAACAGGAGCAGGGAGAGCTTGAAGCGGTAGTCGTTCGCGATGGCGTCCTCGAGGCCGAGGGCGTCGAAGGCGTCGAGCATCGCCTGCTTCGCCTCCACGCCGACGCCCGTGGGATCGAGGCGCACGGCCTCGAGCAGCTCCTCCAGCCCCGCCTCGTATTCGCGGCGGGCGACCAGGGCCCGTCCCAGGCCCGTCCGGGCCTCGGCGTCCTCGGGGTCGCGCTCGACCGCGGCGCGCAGCTCGTCGAGGTCGCCGGTCTGCTCCAGGGCGTCGATCCGGCCCGCGATCGCCTTCCCCTCGGAGCTCGCGGCGTCCTCCTCGGAGAGGCGGGCGAGGACGCGTTTCGCGTCGTCCACCCGCTCCAGGTCGACGAGCAGCCCCGCCTGGACGATCCGGGCCCGGGCGTCGTCCGGGCTCGAGCGCAGGTGCTCGCGCAGGGCGGCGACCGCCCCCTCGACGTCCCCTTCCGCGGCCTGGGCTTCCGCGAGGGAGGCGGCGTCGTCGGCGACCGCGGATCCACCGGGCGCGACGCGGTCGAGGAAGGCCTGGACCTCGGCGGGGGGCTGGGCGCCCTGGAAGGCGTCGGCGAGCCGGCCCTTCGACAGGCCGACGACCATGGGGATGCTCTGCACCCGGAAGGCCTGGGCGAGCTCGGGATTCGCGTCGACGTCGATGCGGGCGAGGACGAAGCGTCCCTTTCCCTCGCGGGCCGCCTTCTCGAGGATCGGGCTGAGGGCCTTGCAGGGCTCGCACCACTCCGCCCAGAAGTCGACGACCACGGGCACGTCCATCGAGCGGGCGACGACCTCCTTCTCGAAGTTCCGGGCGTCGACGTCGATGATCCAGGTCTCGGGGCTCTTGGCGGTGGGTTCGTCCATGGGGCGGCGGGGGTCGGGGGCTTGAGTCCTCGTCGGTGGCGAAGATGATAGACCAAGTTCCCGCCGGAGCCTCGCCTCCTGCGGGCGCGGACGACGATGGAGACGAGATCGAGACGAGGGACGGAGGTCTGCTTCCCCGGACCGGCGGGCCGGCTCGAGGGCCGGCTCGAGGAACCGGAGGATCGCGGTCCGCCCGAGCCCCGCGGCGTCGCCGTGGTCTGCCATCCCCACCCCGTCCACGGCGGAACGATGGACAACGCGATCGTCGTGCGCGTCGCGCGGGCCCTGCGCTCCGCGGGGCTCGTCACGCTGCGCTTCGACTTCCGCGGGGTGGGGGGCAGCGAGGGGACCTACAGTGGCACGGGGGCCGAGGAGGAGGACGTGGAGGCCGCGCTCGACGAGCTCGCCCGCCGCTGGCCCGACGCGCCCGCCTGGGCCGCGGGCTACTCCTTCGGGGCCCACACCGTGTGCGGCCTGGCGGCGCGGAGCCCCCGCATCCGCCGCGTGATCGCGATCGCCCTCCCCGTCGAGGTCTACGGCGCTCCGGCCCTCGCGTCGCTCGCTCAGCCCGGGCTGCTGCTCTTCGGGGGCGAGGACGAGTACGGCACGGCGGAGGGACTTCGCCGTCACCTCCCCGAGCCACCCGCGAACCTGCGGGTGGAGGAGATCCCCGGCGCCGACCACTTCTTCCGCGGCCGCACCCCGGACGTCGAGGAGCGGGTGCGCGCCTTCGCCCTCGAGACGACGGACGAGCCATGAACGACTGCCCCACCCGCTCTCCCGAGCTGCCTCCCGGCGCCTGTCCCGCGATTCGGCGGGTGATGATGCCGCGCGACACGAACGCCTTCGGGACGATCTTCGGGGGCGTGATCCTCTCCGAGATCGACCTCGCGGCGGCGGTGGAGGGCTACCGGACGCACTCCGGGCAGCTCGTCACCGTGGCCATGGACAAGGTCGTCTTCCTCGCGCCGGTCCACGTCGGCGACTGCGTCTCCTTCTTCGCGGACACGGTGCGGGTGGGGACGACCTCGATCACCGTCCGGGTCCGGGTCTGGGCCGAGCGACGCTCCGCGGCCAAGGAGAACGTCTTCGTGACCGAGGCCACCGTCACCTTCGTCGCCGTGGACGAGAACGGGAAGTCGGTGCCGATCGGCTGAGTCCGGCTCTCACCCGAGGATCCGGCGGGCGGCCTCCGCGGGATCGGGGGCCTCGGTCACCGCGCGGAACACCTCGTCGAGCGTGCCGTCGCGGCCCGAGCGCTCGCGAAGCTCCTCGAGGGTGCCGAGGGCCACGAGACGGCCGTGGGACAGGATCGCCATGCGGTCGCAGACGCGCTCGACGACGTCGAGCAGGTGCGAGGTGTAGAGCACGGAACCCCCGTCCCCGGCCCAGGTGCGCAGCAATTCCTTGACGACGATCGCGGTGGGGGCGTCGAGTCCGGAGAGGGGCTCGTCCAGGATCAGGAGGGTGGGGCGGGGCAGGATCGCGCAGGCCAGCGCGACCTTCTGGCGCATGCCGTGGGAGAAGTCGCCGACGGGGTCGTCGGCGCGCTCGGCCAGATCGAGGCTCTCCAGGAGGCGCGCCGCCTCGACCTCGAGAGCCTCGCCCTCCAGGCCGTGGAGGCGCCCGACGAGGAGCAGGTGGCGCCGGGCGGAGAGGTTCGCGTACAGGGGGGCGCCGTCGGGCACGTAGCCGAGCCGGCGACGGGCGGCGAGGGGATCCTCGCGCACGTCCCGCCCCCCGATCAGGGCCCTGCCCTCCGTGGGGGCGAGGAGCCCGACGAGGATGCGCAGGGCGGTCGTCTTGCCCGCGCCGTTCGGGCCGAGCAGCCCCAGGACCTCGCCGGGGCGGATCGCCAGGTCGAGGGAGTCGACGGCCACGAGCTCCCCGAAGCGCTGCGTGATCCCCTCGAGGACGGCCGCCGCTTCCCCGGGCTCCGGATTCTCCAGGCCTCGCGTGGCCGGCGCCCCCGCGCCACTGGACGGATCCTCCCCCATGCCTCGCGCGCCGGTCAGGAGGTGCAGACCTCCACCGGGATGCCGGTCCGCTCGGTGACGAGCTCCGCGATCTTCGACATCTGGGTCTTGGTCACCGGCCGCATCACCTTGCCCTGGGGCTTGGGAGGGGTCGTGATCTGGACCGTCGCCGGCCGGATCTCGCCGAGGTGACGGATCCAGGCCTTGACCTCGTGGTCCTTCGAGTTGTCCACCTTGCCCCGCACGAAGCGGGCCCGGACGATCAGCCGCTCGTTCTCCAGCCGGCCCATGTTCTCCACGATCGACTTGAAGATCTCCGGGCTCGCGCCGGTCAGCGCACAGAACGTCTTCTGGAATCCCGCCTCGAGGCGCAGGATCGGACGGTCGTAGCACCCGAGGGCGTGACGGACCTCCGGTCGCTCCAGGCTGGGCTGGTCGGACACGAGGCACAGCTTCGCCTTCGGGAACCACTTGTGGACCAGCTCCCTCAAGTTCTCGCTGATTTGGTGGAATTCGGGGTGCAACGTGGGATCACCCTCGTCCCCCTCGACGACGACGGCCTGGATCTTCTCGCCCTCCTTGGAGAGCTCGATCAGCCGCCGAGCGGCGGAGGTGACGACGACCGCCTGGCTGGGGTACCGGTGGACGCGGGCGGTGTGCACCGTGGGGTGAATCAGGAGGCTCTGGCCGAACCGGGGGTGTTCGATCGGCCCCTGGACCACTTCGTTGGGCTGCTGAGAGGTCATGGATACTACGGGGGCTCCCGCGGCGGAGATACGCTGGGCCCGGGTGCGGTTGGGGCGAGGCACTGCCCTGTTGATTCCCCTCCCTGCCTCGAGGGATGATCCATTCTATCTTCCCGGGGCTCCGAGCACGAGAGGGGAGGCCCGCCCGCCCGCCGAAAACCCCCTCCTCGAGCCCTGGAAAGCGATTCCGAGGCCGATCTGGCCTCTCGGGGCGCGTGGACCCGGGCCCTGCGCCGGCGTCCGAGGGCCCCCAGGACGAGGGCCAGGGCGAGACCGGAGCGGACCGGGTGCTCGCGGACGGTTCGCAGCCACCGTAGCACCCCGGGCTCTCCCGCCCGCGGGGGCCAGAAAACCCCCAGGGCCCAGAGGCAAAGGGCCGCGGAGCCCCACCGGAGCAGGCTTCCTCGTCGGGGAAAGGGTTCGGCCGGCACGTCTCGCTCCTTCGTCGGGGACCGGCGATCCGCCGGATTCCGCCCCTCTCCCGACGACTCCCGGACCGGGCTCGCGGTTGCCCGGATCCCCGTGAATCTCCGGCCGGACGAAGGGGGCGCCGCGCCGCCGGGGAATCCCCCTCCCGGACTCGAAAAACCCTCCTTCGATCCCCGTGGAGGGCGGTGGGAATTCCGGGGGTGCGCTCGTAGGATATCCCGCCAATTCTCAGGCCCACCCCCTGTCTCCGCCCCGGCGAGCGGCCCTCGATCCCCGCGCTCTTCGCCGACCTCTCCGAATCCCGGGATCCCGGTCGAAGGGTCCTCGATGTGCCGGAGACGAGGCGGAAGGAGCCTGGACCCACCCGTCGCTGCCACGCCTTCTCGCGCGGGAAGGAAGTCTCCACCGTACGCCGTCCATGTACTTCGACTACTTCACCGTCCTGGTCTTCGCCGCGGTGGGACTGGTGTTCGTCTTCGCGACCCTGATCATCGCCTCGGTCCTCCGCCCGAAGCGGACGACGGACGTGGGTCTCGAGACCTACGAGTGCGGCGAGCCCACGATCGGCTCCGCGTGGATCCGGTTCGACATCCGCTACTACACCGTCGCGCTGGTCTACGTCGTCTTCGCGGTCGAGATCGCCTTCCTGTTCCCGTGGGCGCTCGTGCTCAAGGAAGCCGTGAGCGAGACGGGAGCCGCGGCCGACGCGGGAATCGGCATCTTCGCCCTGGTCGAGGGCGTGATCTTCATCGTCATTCTGTTCCTCGGCCTGGCGTACGTGTGGGTGAAGGGAGACCTCAACTGGGTGATCCACTGGGATCGACGCGAATACGACCCCCCCGGACCTCGCCTGAAGCCCTTCGTTGCCCCGCCGGACGAGCCCGAGCCGGCGCCCGAGGACGCTGAGGGGACGGAAGAAGGAGGAGACGGAGAAGCCGCCTGAGCACTCCGCGCCCCATCTCGCGGGCAAGAGAGACCTACCATGGGAATCCTCGAGAACAGATTCGAAGAGAACGTCCTCACCACGAGGACCGACTGGCTCCTGAACTGGTGTCGGTTGTCGAGCCTGTGGCCGCTGACCTTCGGCCTCGCCTGCTGCGCGATCGAGATGATGGCGGTGGGCATGGCGCATCACGACATCGACCGCTTCGGGGCGGGCGCGTTCCGGGCCTCGCCGCGCCAGTCCGACCTGATGATCGTGGCGGGCACGGTCAACTACAAGATGGCCGAGCGGCTGAGGGTGCTCTACGACCAGATGCCGAGCCCCAAGTACGTCATTGCGATGGGCGCGTGCGCGGTCGCGGGCGGCCCCTACACCGACTGGGGGTACACGGTGGTCAAGGGCGTCGACAAGATCGTCCCCGTCGACATCTACATCGCGGGTTGTCCGCCGCGCCCCGAGGCTCTGCTCGAGGGGCTGATGGCGCTGCAGAAGAAGATCCAGGCGTCTCCCCTCACCCGCAAGCCGGCGGATCCCTCCTGACCCCACGACACGCCATGGACATCAAGGGCATTCACGACCGTCTTCAGGCGCTCGGAGCCCCCGGACTCCTGGGGCTCGACCTGCCGCGCGAGCCCGACCCCGCCGATAAGAAGGACAAGGGGCGGATGGGCGATCCCTACCTGATCGTGGATCCCCAGGAGCTGCCGGCTCTCCTCGAGGTCTGCCGCACCGATCCGCAGCTCGGCTTCACCATGCTCGTGGACCTGACCGCCACCGATCCGGCGGGGGACGCCGAGGACCTCTGGGTTCACGTGCAGCTCCTGTCCACGACGCTGCATCACCGCGTCGCGATCCGCTGCGTCCTCCCCAAGTCGAAGCCGGTGATGCCGACGAGCGCCCGCGTCTACCGCTCGGCCCAGTGGCACGAGCGCGAGGCCGCGGAGATGTTCGGGATCACCTTCGAAGGGCACCCCGATCCGCGGCACGTGCTGCTGCCCGACGACTGGGTCGGCTACCCGCTGCGCAAGGACTACGTCTTCCCCGAGGAGTACCACGGGATCTCCGCCACATAGGGCCCCGACATCGAAGCGATCATGGAGACCCAGGACGAAAATGCACCGGTGAGCGGGGTGACCTCGGAGCGCATCCTGCCCGGCGGCGAGCGCGAGATCACGGTGGACGTCCGCACGCAGGACGTCGAGATCAACATGGGACCGCAGCACCCCGCCACGCACGGGGTGATGAAAGTCCTCCTGCGCGCGGACGGCGAGGTCTGCACCGGCGCGCAACCCCATCTGGGCTTCCTGCACCGAGGCGCGGAGAAGACCGGCGAGAACATCGAGTGGATGCAGTTCATACCGTTCACCGATCGGTACGACTACCTCGCCTCGATGAACAACAACCAGGGGTACGCGCTCGCGGTCGAGAAGGTGGCGGGCATCGAGGTGCCCCGCCGGGCCCAGCTGCTGCGGACGATCCTCGTCGAGCTGAATCGCATCGGGTCGCACCTGGTCGCGATCGGCTGCTACGGGATGGACATGGGCGCGTTCACGCCGTTCCTGTACATGTTCCGCGAGCGGGAATGGATGATGGCGCTGTTCGAGAAGATCTGCGGCTCACGCCTCACCTACTCGTTCATCAGGTTCGGCGGAGTGATCAACGATGCCCCTCCCGGCTGGTTGAGCGAGGTCGAGCGATTCTGCGACGTCTTCGACGAGAAGTGGCCGGAGTACCGCGACCTCCTCGTGCTGAACCGGATCTTCATCGGCCGGACGGCGGACGTGGGGATCATCCCTGCCGAGATGGCGCTCGACTTCGGGCTGACCGGCCCGCTCCTGCGCGGCAGCGGGGTGGACTTCGACCTGCGCCGCGACATGCCCTACGAGCTGTACGGCGAGGCCTACGCCGACGGGGCGTTCGATGTCGCGGTCGGCTCCGGCGAGAAGGGAACCGTCGGCGACAACTGGGATCGCGTGTACGTGCGGATGGAGGAGATGAAACAGGCGATCCGGATCGTGCGCTGGTGTCTCGACAAGATCGAGTCCGGCCCGATCGTCGCGAAGATGTCCAGGACGCTGAAGATGCCGCCGGGCGAGGCCTACGTGGGAGTCGAGAACCCGCGGGGCGAGCTCGGGCACTTCGTCATCAGCGACGGCGGCAAGATACCCGTGCGCGTCCGTGTGCGCGGGCCGTCGTTCTCGAACGTGGCTGTTCTCGAGGCGACCCTGCCCGGCTCCTTCATCGCCGACGCGGTCGCGATCATGGGCTCCCTCGATCTCGTGATGGGTGAAACCGACAGGTAGGAAATGAGTGCACTCATCGAAACCGTCGTCGCCGCGCCCCCCCAGGGCGAGAACCTCCTCACCGACGTCCTGCGCGACGTGGGGCCGGAGACGTTCCCGACCTGGGCCGTCTGGCTGGGCGCCGGTCTCGCCTCCGTGGCGATCGCGCTGACCATCGTCGCGGTATCCGCGATGTTCGGCACCTGGCTCGAGCGCAAGGTCTCCGGTCACATCCAGTGCCGCTTCGGTCCCATGCGCGTCGGCTGGCACGGCGCGTTCCAGCCGATCGCGGACGGCATCAAGCTCTTCCTGAAGGAGGACCTGATTCCGAAGGGCGCGGACCGCGCTCTCTTCGTCATCGCCCCCGCCCTCGTGCTCGGGTGCCTGTTCGCGGCGTTCACCGCCTATCCGATCGCTCCGGACTTCTACTTCGCGAAGATCAACCTGGGGATCTTCTTCATCGTGGCGATGACCTCGGTGACCACGATCGGCGTGATCATGGCGGGCTGGTCGTCGAACTCGAAGTGGTCGCTCTACGGAGCGATGCGCGAGGCGGCGCAGGTGGTCGCCTACGAGATCCCGATGGGCATCAGCATCCTGATCCCGTTGATGGTCTGCGGCTCGTTCGACCTGGTCGAGGTCAGCGAGAACCAGGCCGGGATCTTCGGGATGAACTGGTACATCTTCCGGAACCCGTTCATGATCCCCGCCTTCGTGCTGTTCTTCATCGCCATCCTGGCGGAGACGAAGCGCGCGCCGTTCGACCTGCCCGAGACCGAGTCCGAGCTGGTCGCGGGATTCATGACGGAATACGCCGGACTTCGCTGGGCGTTCTTCTTCATGGAGGAGTACGCGGCGATGTTCCTGTACTGCATCGTCGGAGCGGTCTTCTTCTTCGGCGGGTTCGCCAGCCCGCTCACGTGGGGAGCGGCCGAGCTCTACGGCGAAGGAGGGTGGATCTACAACCTCGCCGCCGCCGGGACGTTGCTCGTGAAGGGATTCGCGGGCGTGTTCCTGATGATGTGGGTGCGCTGGACGCTGCCGCGCCTGCGCATCGATCAGGTCATGGTCATGGGATACAAGTACCTCACGCCCCTTTCGCTTCTCTGCGTCCTCGGTGCGGGCGTGTGGGAAGCCCTGATCGCACCGCTCTGGAGGGCGTGAGCAAGCAAGCATCATGAAGATTGCCACGAGCGCCCGGGACTACGTCCAGAACATCGTCGACGCGATGGTGACGGCGGCCATCGGGATGCGGATCACCATGCGGTATCTGCTCCAGAAGCCGATCACCGTGCAGTATCCCGACGAGCGCCTCCCGATGCCGGAGCGCTCCAAGGGCGTCCACTTCCTCGAGCAGGAAAAGTGCGTCGAGTGCCAGGCCTGCGCGAAGGCCTGCCCCGTCGGGTGCATCGAGATCGAGGCGATCAAGCACGGCAAGGAACGGGAGTGGGTCCGGTTCACCGTCAACTACCAGAAGTGCCTGTTCTGCGAGCTCTGCGTCCTGCCGTGCCCCAACGACTGCATCCACCTGGGGCCCGAGTTCGCGTTCGTCGTCACGGATCGCCGCGAGCTCGTGCACAACCTGCTCTCCTACCGCGGCATGTCCCGCGAGGCGATCGCGCGCAAGATCGAGGCCGAGAAGAGGAAGGCGGCGAAGGAGGCGGCCAAGAAGGCCGCCGCCGCGAAGAAGAAAGCCGAGGCCGGCGCTGACGGGGACGAGAAACCCGCGAAGCCCGCCAAGAAGAAGCCCGCCGAGGGCGCCGAGGACGGGGAGGGCTGACGGCCATGGACGACAAGACGCTGCAGAGGATCTTCTACGGAGCCCTCTTCCTGCTCGCGGTCGTCGCGGCGGGATGGGGGCTTCGAGCCGCGGGAGCCGAGGGCCTGGCCTTCGCGGCCTTCGCGATGCTCACGCTGGGCGGAGCGGCGATGTGCGTCTGGGAACGCTCCGTGGTGCGCAGCGCGTTCTCGCTGCTCGCCACCTTCGTGGGCGTCGCGGGGCTCTTCATCCTGCTGGAGTCGGACTTCCTCGCCATGGCCCAGATCCTGATCTACGTCGGCGGCATCCTCGCGCTGATCCTGTTCGGGGTCATGCTGAGCCCGCCCGACGCCCGGGAGCGCAGCCTGCCGCGCGTCCTGGCGGGCGTCGTCGCGGTGGGAGCGGCGGTGGCCTGGGTCGGATGGAAGGTGTCGACCACCGTGACCTGGGCGACGAACAGCCGGCCGGGTGACGGACTGGCGGATCAGAAGGCGAAGGACGCGGTCGACTCGGCCCGGAGGATCGGAGTCGACTTCCTCGCGCCCGACGGCTACGTGGTGGCCTTCGAGCTGGCGGCGGTGGTGCTCACCGTGGCCCTGGTCGCGGCGGTGTACATCGCGAGGCGCAAGAGCGAGGACATCGAGTCCGCCCGGGAAGGGGAGGTGAGCTGATGGGACTGGAAGCCTACGTGCTCGTTTCGGCGGTGCTCTTCGGCCTCGGCATCGTGGCCATCATCACCCGCAAGAACGTCATCTACATCCTGATGGGGATCGAGATGATCCTCAACGCCGCGAACATCAACTTCGTGGCCTTCAATCGTTTCGGCGCGAACGGCATGGACGGGCGGATGTTCGCGATCTTCGTGATCATCCTGGCCGCGGCGGAGGCCGCCGTGGCCCTGGCGATCGTGCTGAACGTCTTCCACCTGTTCGATTCGGTCAAGCCCAGCGAGGCGGACCTCCTGCGGGAGTAGGACCCGAAGAGTGAACCGACGGAGAACCACGCGGTAACCGGACTCATGGAATTCAACCCGCAAGTGGACTACTGGCTCCTGCTGGCGGTGCCGCTGATCCCGCTGTTGGGGTACGCGATCCAGATCACCTTCCGCGACAAGCTCGCCTGGGGGCACTGGCTCCTCACGGGCGGGATGCTCGTCTCGGCGCTGATCACGATCTACATGGCAGTGAAGGCGCTCGGCGCGGCCTACGCCGGCGAGGACTTCATCCACAGCTCGGCGGCCGACGGCTACGTCTTCGAGTGGATCTACCGAAACGCCGGGGTGGACGTTCCCAACATCGTGGCGGGGATCCTGTACGACCCGCTCGGAGCGTCGATGCTCGCGGCCGTGGGGATCATCTCCTTCTGCATCCATCTGTTCTCGATCGGGTACATGAAGGGGGATCGGCGCTACCACATCTTCTTCGCCAACCTCAGCCTGTTCTCCTTCGCGATGCTCGCGTTGGTGCTGGCCGACAACATCCTCTTCCTGTTCGTCTTCTGGGAGATCATGGGCTTGATGAGCTACCTGCTCATCGGGCACTTCTCCCACGACCCGAGCCAGCCCTTCTTCTTCAAGTGGGCGAAGTGGGCCTCGACCAAGGCCTTCCTGACGACGCGGATCGGCGACGTCTGCCTCCTGCTCGGGATCCTGATGTTCTACGACCACTTCCACACGCTTCGGTTCACCGAGCTGTGGGATGCGGCGCATCGGGCCGTGCTGGACAACGGCGGCGTATTCCCGGCGTGGATGACGTGGGCGGGGCTCCTCGTCTTCGGCGGCACGATCGGCAAGTCGGCCCAGTTCCCCCTCCAGGTCTGGTTGCCCGACGCCATGGCGGGCCCGACTCCCGTCTCCGCCATGATCCACGCCGCGACCATGGTGTCCGCGGGCGTATTCCTGCTCGGCCGCACCTACCCCCTGATGTCGCCGGATGCCCTGGCGGTAATCGCGGTGGTCGGGGCGTTCAGCGCACTCTTCGCGGCCACGATCGGGACGACCGCCTACGACCTGAAGGCGGTGCTCGCCTGGTCCACGATCTCCCAGCTCGGGTTCATGGTGGCCGCGGTGGGCCTCGGGGCGGTGACCGCGGGGATGTTCCACATGGTCACCCACGCCTTCTTCAAGGGGTGTCTCTTCCTCTGCGCGGGCTCGGTGATCCTCGGGTGCCACCACGTGCAGGACATGCGAGCGATGGGAGGCGTGCGAAGGTACATGCCCATCACCGCCGCGTGCATGATGATCTGCACGGCGGCGATCTCGGGCGTGCCGTTGTTCTCCGGGTTCTTCTCGAAGGACATGATCATCAAGGCCGGATTCCTCGGCACGAGCTACGCCGGCGGCTGGGCGACGTTCGCCCTGATCGCCCTGGCCCTCGCCGCGCTCCTGACCGCCTTCTACATGTGCCGGCTGGTCTTCATGACCTTCTTCGGCGAGTACCGGGGCGACAAGCACGAGCACATGTACTCCGCGGCCCTCGCCACCGAGGGCTACGAGGGACCCGAGCCCCACGCCGGGCACGACGACCACGGCGGCGGCCACAAGCCGCACGAATCGCCGTGGGTGATGACCACCGCGCTCTGCATCCTCTCCTTCTTCGCGATCTTCATCGGGCACGTCTGGTTCACGACCACGGACGTCTTCGCGAGCCACACCAACCCGTGGTTCGTGACGGTGGCCGAGCACACCGAGCCGGTCACCGAGGCGAGCTACGGCGGGATGTACGGCCGGGAGATCGGCGAGTGGCGCACCTCACTGGAGCCCGTTCGCATCGCCGCGGCCCTCGAGGCCAATCCCGAAAAGGCCGCGAAAGATCACGACCACCACGCTCACATCCAGGCCCTCATCACCTCGCTCATCGTCGCGGGCCTCGGCATCTTCCTCGCCTGGTTCCTGTACCACTTCCGTCGCGCCATCCCCGCGAAGGTCGCCGCGGCGCTCGGGCCCGTCTACGTGCTCGTGCGGCGGCGCTACTTCATGGACGAGCTCTACGGCGCGACGGTCATCCGCGGCACGCGGCAGCTCGCGGTGCTCGGACGCACCTTCGACAAGCTCGTCGTCGACGGCCTCGTCAACCTCGTGGGCAACGTGAACAAGCTCGCCGGTTTCTTCGCCGCCTGGTTCGATCGCACGTTCGTCGACGGCGCGGTGAACGGCGTCGCCCTGCTCTCCCAGGGCTTCGGCGCGACCGTGCGCCTCCTCCAGACCGGACGCATCCAACAGTACGCCGCCTTCGCGGTGGCCGGCGGCCTGCTCGCCGCCGCCTGGCTGATCCTCGGCTGACCCCCTGACTGACTGGTTCCATGCTGACCGACCACATCCTCTCCTGGATCACCTTCCTCCCCCTGATCGGGATGGTCGCGATTCTCTTCGTTCCGAAGACGAACGTGGGGGCGATCAAGCTGATCAGCCTGGTGTTCACGGGGCTGCCGCTGATCCTGTCCACGTACCTCTACTTCGGGCCGTTCGACAAGGCCGAGGCCGGCCTGCAGCTCACCGAGAGGTTCATGTGGATCTCGGCGATCGGAGCGGAGTACTTCGTCGCGGTCGACGGGCTCTCCCTGGCCCTGATCTTTCTGACGACCCTCCTGCTCTTCATCGGGGTGCCCGCGAGCTTCTCCTGCGTCAAGAAGGCGCAGAAGAGCTACTACGTGCTGCTGCTCCTGTTGGAGGTGGGGATCACCGGGGTCTTCGTCGCCCAGGACTACTTCCTGTTCTACGTGTTCTGGGAGATCATGCTGCTCCCGATGTACTTCCTGATCGGGATCTGGGGAGGCCCGAGGCGCGAGTACGCGGCGATCAAGTTCTTCCTGTACACGCTCGCGGGATCGGTGCTGATGCTGGTGGCGATCATCTGCCTGCGGCTGGACTCGGGGACCTTCTCGATTCCCGGCCTGATGGAGGCGGCTCGAGCGGGAACGTTGCTCGCCGGCAACAGCGACATGGCCAACGTCGTGCTGCTCGGCATGCAGCCCACCACCTGGATCTTCTGGTTCCTGTTCGTGGGCTTCGCGATCAAGGTGCCGATCGTGCCCTTCCACACCTGGCTTCCCGACGCGCACGTGGAGGCCCCGACGCCGATCTCGGTCATCCTGGCCGGCATCCTACTGAAGCTCGGCGGCTACGGCATGATGCGCGCCTGCTTCCTGATCGTGCCGGGGCAGGGCGACTACACCTTCGCGATCAACCAGTTCGCGATCCCCATCGCGATCATCGGCGTGGTCAGCATCGTGTACGGCGCATTCGTCGCCCTCGGCCAGACGGACTTCAAGCGGATGGTGGCCTACAGCTCGGTCAGCCACATGGGCTACGTGCTGCTCGGCTTCGGAGCCCTGACCGTCTGGGGCATGGAGGGCGCGGCCCTGCAGATGTTCAACCACGGAACGTCCTCGGCCGTCATGTTCCTCGTGGTGGGCGTGATCTACGACCGCGCTCACCATCGCGACCTGAACGGCTTCGGGGGGCTCGCCCAGATCATGCCCAAGTACTGGGCGTTGACGACCCTGGGCTTCTTCGCTGCTCTCGGACTCCCCGGACTCGCGGGATTCGTGTCCGAGGCGCTCACCCTGATCGGGGCCTACCAGGCCACCGACCCGATCTTCAAGACCTTCGTGGTGATCTCCCTGATCGGGATCGTGATCTGCGCGGCCTACCTGCTGTGGGCGATCCAGCGCGTGTTCCTCGGAACCCTGCCCGACAAGTACAAGGACTACAAGGACATGAACGCCCGGGAGATCTTCTGCCAGGCGCCGCTCCTGTTCCTGTGCGTGATCCTCGGGATCCTGCCCTTCCTGCTGCTCGACTGGATGGATCCGACCATCCGGGAGTTCCAGCGAATCCTCACCACCGGCTGACCGGAGACGGGACCAGTGGACCAATACCTCGAAGGCATGAAGCACATCGCACCCGAGCTGGTGCTGACCACGGTCGCGCTCGTGGTGCTGGTGTGGGACATGATCACGAAGGGCAGGAACTCCCGGCAGATCGGCTGGGTGACCCTCGCAGGCCTCGCGATCACCGCCTGGTTCCTCTTCGACCAGTGGAGCATGCTCAACGGTCGAGACGACGGCGCGATCGGTCGCAAGATCTTCGGGATGGTGACGATCGACAAGTTCGGCGCCTTCTTCAAGCTGTTCACCGTCGCGGCTCTCGCCGTCGTCAGCTGCTTCGTGATGGTGGATCGCCGCGAGCGCAAGCACGGGATCGGGGAGTACTACTTCCTGCTGCTCGGGGCGGCGATCGGGATCTTCTTCATGGTGAGCACGAACAACCTCCTGTTGCTCATGCTCGGCCTGGAGCTGCTGTCGCTGGCGTGCTACGCGCTCGCCGGCTTCCACAAGAACGAGAAGCGCTCGGGCGAGGCTGCCCTGAAGTACGTCGTGTTCGGCGGGCTCTCGGCGGGCGTGATGCTGTACGGGATCTCGCTGCTCTACGGGCTGACCGGCACTCTTGATCTGGTGGCGATGGGCACCGGCAAAGCCGAGGGCTTCCCCGTCGGCCTGGCCGCGCAGTTCGCGGCGAGCCCCGTTCCCGTCGGCGTGGCCTTCGTGCTGATCCTCGCCGGCTTCGCCTACAAGGTCTCGGTGGTGCCCTTCCACTTCTGGACGCCCGACGTCTACGAGGGCGCGCCGACCCCCGTCACCACCTTCCTCGCGGTGGCCTCGAAGGCGGCGGGCTTCGCGGTGCTGCTGCGCTTCGTCGGAGGCCTCTTCCTCGTGGAGGGAGTGCAGAAGACGGTGGCCGACTACGGGGAGGAACGCATCGGGTTGCTCATCGCGATCCTCGCCGCGGTCACCATGACCCTCGGCAACCTGTCCGCGATCCGTCAGGCGAGCCTGAAGCGGATGCTCGCCTACTCGTCGATCGCCCACGCGGGTTACGTGATGATGGGGCTCGCGGCGATGACCGCGGGCGGTTACTCGGCGGCGATGTTCTATCTCGCCGCGTACTACTTCATGAACCTCGGCGCCTTCGGATTCCTCCTCTACTTCGAGGGCATCACCGGCTCGGAGAAGATCGAGAGCCTGCGCGGCATGGGGTGGAAGTACCCCCTGGCCTCCTGGATGATGATCGTCTTCCTGATCAGCCTCACCGGCCTGCCACCCACCGTCGGCTTCATCGGGAAGGTTCTCCTCTTCTGGGAGTGTTTCGAAGTGGGCCTCGGCTGGCTCATCGTGGTCGCCGCCCTGAACAGCGTGATCTCGCTCTTCTACTACTTCCGCGTGGCCAAGGCCCTCTTCCTGACCTCCGCGGAGGGCGAGCCGACGGTCCGCCAACCCGTCCTCGGCGGAGTGCTCGCGGCCCTCGGCTTCTTCACGGTCCTCTTCGGCCTCTACTTCTCTCCCCTGCTGGGCTGGTCCGATGCCGGCCCGGAGAGTCTGAAGATCCCGAAGACCCCGGAGACCTCCCAGGAGTAGCTCTCGCAAGGGCGCCAAGACGCCAAGGAGCGAGCGGGCGCTACAATCGCGGCGATGGCCATCCTCCGAATCTCGATCTTCGCCGCGCTGGTGAGCCTCCTCGTCGGCTGCGGAACCGGATCGGGACCCGACGCGAAGAACGCGGTCCTGATCACGCTCGACACGGTGCGTGCCGACGCCCTCACCTGCTACGGAGGACGGGAGGGAATCACCCCGCATCTCGACGAGCTCGCCGAGGAGGGCGTGCTCTACGAGGCGGCCTACGCCGTCACGCCCCTCACGCTGCCCTCCCACAGCTCGATGCTGACGGGGCTCTACCCGCTCCGCCACACCCTGCGCGTGAACAGCGACAGCGCGCTTCCCACCACCGCGGTGACCCTCGCCGAGCTCGCGAAGGAAGCGGACATCGAGACGGGCGCGATCATCGCGGCGGTGGTCCTCGACGACGCGTACCGGCTCGACCAGGGCTTCGACCGCTACGACGCCCCCCTGCGTCCGGGCAGCACCAAGACGGCGCATTATCCCGACCGCAATTGGCTCGAGGTGCTCGAGAGCGTGGATCGCTGGTTCGAGGAGCGCGATCGAGGACGCCGCTTCTTCCTCTGGATCCACCTGTGGGACGCCCACGGGCCCTGGAACCCGCCCCCGGAATTCCGGCGCCGCGCGCAGGGCCAGCCCTACCTCGCGGAGGTCGCGATCGTCGACGAGGCCGTGGGCCGAATCGTCGCGAAGCTCCGCGACGAGGGCGTGTTCGACGACACGGCGGTGCTCGTGGTCGGCGATCACGGCGAGGCGTTCATGGAGCACGGGGAGGTCAGCCACGGCGTCTACTGCTACGAGCCGACCCTGCGCGTGCCGATGATCCTGCGCTACCCGGACGGGCGACGGGCCGGGGAGCGGAGCGAGGAGATCGCGAGCGTGGTCGACGTGTATCCGACCCTCACCGAGGCGCTGGGCCTGCGCGCACCGTCGAGCATCGATGGGACGAGCCTGTACTCCGGTACTCGCCCCGCCGACCGCGGCGTGTACTTCGAGTCCTACTACGGCTACGTCTCCTACGACTGGAGCCCGATCGCGGGCTGGATCGACGCGAAGGGTAAGTACGTCCACAGCACGGAGCCGGAGTTCTTCCGGCTCGCCTCCGATCCGGGGGAAATGAAGAACCTCGCCGCCGCGGAGGACGAGGAGCTCGAGCGCTATCGCGCCGCGATCCGGAAGGTGGCGGCCCGCCCCGTCCTGGAGCCGGGCGAGGCGGTGGCGCTGGACGGCGGCCTGGGCGAGACCCTCGCCGCTCTCGGCTACTCCGGAGCGAGCACGCGAAGGATCGAGCTCCCTCCCCCCCTGGCCGACACCGGCCTGCCCCCCGCGGCGGCGACCGCGGAGGAGCTCCGCCTCATCGTGCAGGCCACCGACGCCCTCAACAGCGGCAACATGAAGGCCGCCGAGATGCTGCACCGCCGGGTGCTCGAGCGGAACCCGAACAACCACCGCTCCCGGGAGATGCTCGGCATCTTCCTCCTGACCGAGCGGAAGTTCGAGGAGGCGGCGGAGCAGTTCCGCCGGGTCCTGGGCAGCGAGCGTGGCTCGGCGAGCGCGGCCGCGAACCTCGGCGTCTGCATGCAGCGGTCGGGGCAGCCCGACGAGGCGATCCGCTGGTTCGAGAAGGCTCTCGAGATCGACGCGAACGACGTGGGAGCGATCCGCCACCTCGCCCTGCTCCACACCGAGCAAGGGCGCCCGGAGATCGCGGACGTCTACGCGAGGCGCTACGAGGAGCTGACGGGCGAAGAGCTCCCGCGCTGAGACCGCGGACCGGAGCTCCTCGCCCACGCGCCCGAGCTCGAGGTCGAGGACGGCGCCGCCGGTCTTGTTGAACCACTCGATCCCGACCCTGTGGAGGAGAGGGTGATGCGAGAGCGATCACCCCCCGAAAACCGGTGTTCACCCGCTCCGGAACGTCAATGTCGACCCTACCGGCTTCTGGTGATTCCGCAGGGTGGGGGCTCGCTGCAGACCTTCTCTATTCCGTCAGGAGGAGCGGGAGCGAGTTGCTTACCGTGACGAGCTTCATCCGGCCGAGGTCGATCACCAGGTAGGCGTGGTGGGCGGTGATGCCCACCAGGGCGGGATCCGACGCGGGGGGTACAACCAGGTGCGCCGTGGCCTCGCCATGCTCGTCCAGGAAGCCCACGCCGTCTTCCAGCGGCGGCACGTTCGGGTGCGCCATGGAGGACGAGAGGTAGGCGTCCTCGTTCAGATCGACGTGGTGTCCTGAAAGCCAGAAGCCGGGATCCGTACCATCCAGGCTGCCCAGCATCCAGTAGAGACACCCTTCGTAGAGCGGGCCCGGCGTCAGGGTCAGGGGTTGGGTCCCACCGTTCGAGAGAGAGACGGACTCGACGTCCGATCGCAGGGAGAGGAGGTCGAAAAACGCGAGGTGGCGGATGGAGCGGTCGGCCATGGTGCTGAACCAGCCGGAAACGACCACGTGTCGAGAACCTGCGACCACGTCGTACACCTCTCCTGTCGGGTGAGGGTTCCAGGTCAGGGCGTCACCGCTCTCGACGTCGATGGCGGCTACGCTCGGCCTCCAGTCGTCTCCGACCCAGCCGAACCGGCCTCCGAGGTAGACGACTCCGGCATGAGCGGCAATGGTCTCCACCCAGGCTGTGCCCGCTCCGGTGACCTCGGGATGCCACTCCCTCACCGTGGCGAGGTCGAAGTCCATGATCGCTGCACGCCGTCGCAGCTGGTCGTCGACGAGCAAAAACCGTCCACCCAGGACGAGCCCCCCCCTCATGGAATGCACGTCATGGACGTCGTCATTGATCACAGGGAGCGGATCGAGGATACGGCCGTCTGCGGGGTCGACGGCGACCAGGTTGTGGCAGTCCACCCAGCCGGTCTCCTCGGACCACACATCGCCGATGCTTCCGCCCAGGTAGAGGCGGCTTCCGTCGGGACTCAACTCGAGATCCTTGAGCGATCCTCCCATGTCGACGTTCCAGGTCTCGAGACGTTCGCCGGTGGCGGCATCGAGGGTGGCCACGTCCAAGTAGTCGCCCCCCGGCCAGCGGAAGTGCCCCCCGATGTGGAGGAGATCGCCGTTGAGCGCCAGGCACCGGACGTTGTCGTCCTGGCCTCCGGCCGCCAGACCGGCATCGAAGGACGGATCGAGGGCGGCCGTGACCGGATCGAAGCGGGCGATCTTGTTGCGGGGCGTTGCGCCGTCGATGTCGAAGCTCCCCGAGATGTAGATGCCGCGTTCCCCGAAGGCGAACGCTCGCGCGGAGTAACCGGCCAGGTCGGGAGACCAATCGAGGAGCTCGCGTGTGCCCAGATCGATCGCGGCCGCCCCTCCTCGCGATACCGCGCCCAGGATGCGAAATTGCCCTCCGATCGCGATATCGTCGCCTTGCTTGGCCAGCGCGAAGCCCTCGGGTGACGAGTGACCGGTGGCGCGGGGGCTCCAGTCCGTGAGCTCTCCGGTCGTCGTGTTCACGGCGGCGAAGTGGAGGCGCTCCTCGGAGTCGACGCTCAGGAAGTGACCCGCCATGTAGAGGATCTCTCCATCCGCGAGGAGATCCCAGAGGGCGAGCGTCGTGCCCTGGGTCCCGTCGAAGTCCAGGGAGAGCGGCAGGACGTCCTCGCCGTCGATGGTGATCGCGGCCAGGTTCTCCCGCGGCCGACCGTTGACCTCGTCGAACCAGCCGCCGAGGTACAGGACGTTTCCGGCCCGTTCGACGGCCCAGGGACCGCGCGTCATCTCCGGCGCGAAGGGAGTGGGCAGCCCGGTGGCGACGTCGAGGATCGCGATTCCGTCACGGGGCTGATCGGCGACCGAGCTGAAGCCGCCGACGACGACGAGGCGGCCATCGTACGCCACCATGTCCAGGATCGCCGACCGATCCCCGAAGCCGAAGTCCTTACCCACCGCGTTTCCCGTGACGGCGTCCACCGCCGCCAGGCAGGACCACGTCTGGCCGCCGATGAGCCTGTCCTCGAACCAGCCGCCGATGTAGACCGTGCCGTCGATGAGCACGAGCGAGGTGGGATCGTCGCTCGCGAAATTCGCGTCGATCGCCGGGTTCCACGGAAGGAGCTCGCCGGTCGCGACGTCGATCGCGGCCAGGCAGTCGCGCTCCTGCTCGTCGATCGTGATGAAGTGTCCCGCGACGTACAGCGTGTCTCCCGACAGGGCCAGGTCGAAGACGTCGCCCCCGTTGAACTCGGGCAAGGAGTCGTCGAAGCTGCCGTCGGGCAGCAGGTGGACGAGGCAGACTCGATCGTTGGGACCGGTCATGTAGAAGTCCCCGCCCACGTACCAGCCTTCTTCGCCGTCGGGAACGATGACGCGGACGTCGTTGTGGAACACGGGCATCGTCGTGTCCGGCTCCCCGAGGACGGCGTCCGTGACGGCGAAGGGGCCGTTGTTGGGGCCGATCCATCCGACGCCGCCGAGGTAGAGCATCCGGCCGTGGATCGCCATCGTGGAGATGGGATGGGCGGTGACAAGATCCCGCGGGTCGGGCTCCGCCGCGGGCAGGAGCCGTTCCTGACCGTTGGTGACCTCAGCCCCGAGAAGAACGGTTCCGACCGCGACGACCATCAAGGCGCCGAGACGCAGACGTGCGAGACTCATACCTCTACCTCCGTTCGAGCAACAACGAGGTTTGGACGACCGTCCATCCTAG